>CAZZIZ010000025.1:0-24897 GCA_964654535.1 uncultured Chitinophagales bacterium | reverse complement strand
TTGGGCGTGCCCCTGCTGGCAATCTAGCAAGCTTCTTCCGCAAGCGGAAAGCAAGCTACCTTGCCAAGGGTCGGGCTTTCGGCCGTCGCTCTGTTCTGCAAAAACCAAAAAGTTCATCTAGCTCTTCGAGCTAAGAACTTTTCTTGGTTTCAGCAACAGGAGCTCCACAAAGGCCTCTATCCCTCACGCGTTTCAAAGCGCAACAATGAAAAAAAGAAACAGACTATTGCTTCAAAAACTTCGCCATTTCTAGCTTATCATTTTCGACTAGGACAAAATAGATCCCTGGAGTTAAGTGTTCGAGATTGAACTCAACGTTTTCTTGAAATCGAGGAAGCTTCTCATAATACATTTCCTTTCCAGAAACATCTAGCACTCTTATCGTCGTAGAACGAGGAACGCTTTCGAGCAAAACTTGCACACTTGTAACTACCGGATTTGGATACATCGTAAACGAGGTTCCGCCTGTGAAGCGTTCCAGACTTACAACATTGCTGTACTCAAAACTTCCATTAAAATCGACTGATTTTAAGCGATAGTAATAAGTGTCATTCGCTCCGTTTTCGTCAAAAAAGTCATAAGCCAATGGCTTAACGCTATCGCCAGCACCATCGATTTGCGTAACAACTTCCCACTCACCTTCTCCATTAGAACGTTCTAAATGGAAAAAGTCATTGTTTAATTCGGTAGCGGTCTCCCATTCAAGTAGATTTCCATCTGCTTTCATTTCGCCGCGGAAGTAGTTTAATGTAATTGGATTCTTAATACATGCAACTGGGTCACTCAAAAATTGCCCAAAGCAACCTTGTTCATCTATGGCTTCGATGAAATAGCTCTGTCCATCAAAGCTTCCTAGGTTAACAATGACCTCCTCGTTTTGTTCTACCGTTACTGAAGCTAGTCCAGTTACATCGTAAGTGTTACCGTTCACTGTAGGCAAACCACCCGTTACTTGGAACAACACTGAAAGCTCTCCTGTTGCGGTATCGCAATCGTTAAAGACAATAAACTCTATTGGTTCCAACCATAGAATACCAATTTCTTGCGAAATGTTGCCACAGCTAGGATCAAAATTAATGACTCCATTTTCGTCGACTATGGCAACAAAGACGAATAACTTGTTACCAGCAGAAACTCCTTGCGGCATTTCGAAAAAGCCATCTGTACTCTGTACCAATATATCATTGGTACTCATAGGCACTTCTTCTTCGGAAATAAAAAACACCAAGCTACTTCCCTCTGGAATTTGTGCATCGTCGTTGCTCATTACAAATGCAGTTTCTCCAAAACAGATGTTATCGACTGGAACTAGGGTTCCAGGACTTCCTTGAAGGCAATCGCTGCAATTGTTAAAGTCAGGATCGTCTGGCTCTAAACAGTTTCCGCAGTCGTCAATTACTAAAGTTCCATTTATGGTTCCTTCGCAATCTACGGGCTGAGTAAACAAGGCACAGACTGCGTCAATATCACTACCTGGCGTATTACCATTGCAGAAATCGCTATCTCCTGCAACATCGCTAATTTCTACGGCGTCAAATTTCAATTCCCCATTGGCATAGCCAGGTAGAAAAGAATCTATATCTACTGATGAAGTCGCACCTGCAATACCACCCACTTCGAAAAAGCCGTCGTTGTTGCTGTCCGCAAGGCCAACTGACATGACTTCACCTAAAGTAAATGCATCCATAGGGCGGATAGCAACTCTGGAAGGCTCTACAGCAGTGCCTACCTCGAAAACCCAAAGGTCAGGATCGGAATCGCCAGAGTTTATTAAAAGGTTGTCGGTGAATCCAATTTTTACCGAACCGCCATCTCCAAGAAAGAGTGCCTGAGGCAAATCACCTGGCGTGTTAACCGGATTGTCACTCAAGCCAAGAACGGACTCTGTATCATCGCTGTCTACCAAGTTACAGCCTGGAATATGCTCAATTAAAACGTCACCGAAACTAATACCACCCGGACAGATCGTACATCCGTCATTGGGTAGTGCTTGGCAGTCGGGATCGTCGCAATCGATGAGTCCATCTCCATCGTTGTCTATTCCATCGGTGCAGGTTAGGGAACCATTTTCTTGACTAAAGGCTGTAATGGGTATACACAGCAATAGTAGAATTAAGTAGCGCTTCATTTGGTAAATTTTGGTCGTGACTTAATCAATCGGACCCTAATTGGTCCGTTCTGAATAAGATTGAAACTTAGACCAAAGAAGGTCTTGAAATACTGAATCAAAACTAAACACAGAAAAAGCACAAAATCAAGAGAACTGATTTGCAGTCGCTTTTATGAAACTATTGTAGGTGTGGTCTCGCTTAGCAGCCGAAAATACTTTGCGTGAGGGATAGAGGGGTTGTCTGAGCTCCTGTTGTGGGCGACTTATAGTACTTAGCTCCTTAGAGCTAGAAGTACTATAGCTGGAGAACACAGAACAGAGCGAGCCCCGAAAGCCCGACCCTGAACTTGTGGGCCTGTGGCAATATCGCTTTCCGAAGGAAGAAGCGATTTGATGCAGGCGCACAGAAGTGAACGGGGCACGCCCAAAAACTAACAAACGTTACGCGTTTATGCCTCCTAATTTGTCGGAATAGGGTTTATCTCTGCGCTCGTTTTACAACAAATTTCACGTTATTGTGTGGCTTTCTAAACTAACACCTAAACAAAAGACGCCGTGAATAAGATTAGCTCTAGCGCAATGACTCGTGCCTTTATGGTAGTTACTACCCTCTTTTTTATGTGGGGTTTTATTACCGTATTGGTTGACTTTTTAATACCTCGACTGAAGGATGTTTTCGAGCTTTCTTACGCTCAGGTGCTAATGGTGCAATTTGCGTTTTTTGCGGCCTACTTCTTTTTTAGTCTTCCGGCGGGATATCTACTTTCGAAAATCGGCTACAAAAAAGGAATGCTTATTGGTTTGGCCACTATGGGAATTGGGTGTCTACTTTTTCTACCCGCTTCGTCCTACAGAATTTTCCCGCTTTTCATGTTGGCCTATTTCGTTTTGGCAGGAGGCATAACCGTATTGCAGGTTGCTGCAAATCCCTATGTTGCTTTATTGGGTCCCGAGGAAAGTGCCTCGAGTCGCCTAATTCTATCACAGGCATTTAATTCTATGGGGACGACGATCGCTCCGATTATTGGTGCACTTTATTTTTTAAGTGAATCCGTAAAATCTGAATCCAGCATAGCTGCCTTAACCGAACAAGCGCGGGTAGACTATTACTTGGCGGAAGCTGCAACGGTGCACACGCCTTTTATTGTACTGGCTGTTTCTTTGTTGATTTTAGCGGCTTTTATTGGAATCTCTAAATTGCCTAAAGTAATAAGCGAAAACTCGAAGGGAACCTACGCTCAGGCTTTTGGAAACAGACAACTGGTATTGGGTGCCTTGGGAATATTCGTTTACGTAGGTGCAGAAGTGGCAATAGGTTCTACGGCGGTAAACTATTTTGATACTATGGGATTTACTGATTCGGTAATGAGTAACTCAACAATGAAAGGCATCGCAGATACCATTGCCAATATTTTTGGAAAGGATACAACCTCAATGGATGGTTTGGGAATCTTAGGACTCTTCGTAACTTTTTATTGGGGCGGCGCAATGGTGGGTCGATTTATCGGTTCATACCTAACTAAAATTTTCAATCCCGGCCGCGTCTTAGGCGTTTTTGCGATTGGCGCGATCAGTATGGTTTTACTTTCTATAATTTTGCAATCACAAGGTTTAATTTCTATGTGGAGCTTGCTTTTTGTTGGATTATTCAACTCCATTATGTTCCCTACAATTTTCACTTTGGGTATAGAACAACTCGGCGATTCCAAGGCAGAAGGTTCTGGGCTATTATGTATGGCTATTGTTGGAGGGGCTATTATTCCGCCAACGGTGGGTTGGCTCGTGGATATGTTAGGTTTTAACATAGCCTACATAGCGGTGATTGTTTGCTATGCCTACATTATGTTCTACGGTTTTTACGCTAGCAAGTCTAAGCTTAGGGTATAGAAGATTCCATATTAATCAACAATATCGTGTGCAAACCCGCTATGGACTTTGTTCACTGTGGATTCTTACTATATTCGAAGAGAATAATTCTACTAGCACTACACCTAGAAAATTATGATCACCACTAAGCTGAAGCCTTTCCTACTGTTTTCATTGACATTGCTATTGACATTGTCACTGGATTCTCAATCTCAAATTATTACTAGCTTTTCTTATAACACGAATATAATCCAACCTGGAAGCCACGAAGGTTATGCTACCTACGACATTAATCGTAATTCGCACATTTCAGATACAACGTGGGTTGCAGAAAACTATACGGTAGAAAACTTTTACGCGAGTACTTACACGCACGTAGGCGGTGCAAATCTCAAGGTTCAGTTTTCGCGCGCCATTGGTAAAAACTTGATGCTGACTTCGGGTATAGGCATAAACTATACGGAGATAAATGTGCAACGCAATATAGAAGTCACAAGGAAGCTTAACAAAACAGTCGACTTCAATGCACCGGCGCCTTTACCTTCGGTTCTGCCTAATACTTACAATCATCCCTGCGATTTTTTCGCTAACCAGTGGGGAGATATCGATTTAATGCCGGGGCACAATATTCGCAATTACAGTATCGTAATTCCTCTTGATTTGGAATACCATTTTAAGAATTCAGGATTTTCAGTGACTGCTGGCCTATACTTAAATACTCCATTAGTTTCTGACAATTTAGACGATATCCGCGATTTCAATATGGAGCATAGAGGTGATGACGTGGTCTGCACTTATTTCCGACGAGAGACGATAGATCGCTCTGGTCAGCATATTCGCAATGCACAATTGGGTGCTAAGCTCGCATTGCAATACTTGTTTAAAAATGGCCTAGCCATTAATGCTGGATACCTTAGCGACTTCACCGATTTGTATGTAGATGCGGAGTATCAGGCCTCTCCTACTTGGGTTGGCTCTGCGCATAGCTTTACGCCTAAAAGGCTTTCTTTGGGACTACGCTACTTTTTAGTTAAGACATCTGAAGAGGAGCGACCGGAACTTTTTTAGAGGATATCAACGGTTTACAAAATCTCTTTGTCTCTCTGTAAGCCACAGCTAACAAGCATAAGCTCTAGAAAACAGGGCATTCAAAACAGCATAATTAACTAGCCTTGTCTATAAAATGACTTACCCTCAATTGACGAGTAGCGTATTTTTATTCAAAAAAAACTATGCGGTTCATTATACCTTGCTTTTGTCTATTGTTTACGACTGCGCTTTTTGCTCAGAACCAAGTTTCCACTTCTTCAGCAATGGGCGGAGGCCTTGAGGCATCTGTTGCAACAGATACTAATACAGACAATTGGTTGGCAGGTCTGCCAGTATTTCCAAAGGCTATTTACTTACCTGCGGCCCTCGACTTTGGAGCTCCTTTTACAGGTAAGGTTCAAATAATAACCGAAGAAGGTCGAGAAGTACTGCATGCTGAACTGACTGCGAAAGAAAATCTCCCGTTGCCGCCAGGCGGCCTGAATGGCACCTATGTTCTGCGTTTAATTGACCTCGATTCTGGAAAACTTCTCTATTCCGAGAAAGTTATATTCAAGTAGCCTAATTATCGAAATACTGCCTTCGTCGCTGCAACTTCAAATCTTGTAGTAAAGCAGAGCGCACCGAAATTCGGAATTCGTACATCTGGAAATTGCCGATTGGCACCCAGGTAAATTGCATATCCCAGCAGTGCAAATCCCTGAAAATATTAATGCGCGTAAAGGCTAAGTCATTGTTTACGAAATCCCAACCTGTACTGATGTCCATTTTCCAATTTGGCGTAATAGAAATATCACCTCCTAGATTAAGGGTTTGCACTACACTCAAGGAGTCCCGTACCACATCTTTTTGAATCCCTTCGTCTTGAATAGTTTGAACGAAGAAATTCTTTCTGAAGTTGAGATTATAACTAAAGTTGAAGCCCCAAGGAATATCAAAATCTACATAATCTCCTGGGTTTTGAAATAGGTCTTCGCGCTCCTGCTCAGTACCTTTGTCAGTGCTCTCTTCATCCTTTAACCTGAGTGAGCGAGAGTCGAGTCTGCCTGTTAGACCAAAACTCATATTTTCCAAGCGCAGTAGGCCTTGGCCCTCTTGTAAAGTAGCAAAGGCATCATCAACCCGTTCAAGCTGACCATCTGGATCGACTTGAAGCGGATAAGGGTCAAAGGTGCTTCTAAAGTTCATCCCAAATCTGTCAAAAAAGGTGTTTCGAGCATTGATGCTAAGTCTCGACCATTTAAACTCCTCGGCAATAAAGTTATGCGACATATTCAAGCGCAGACTTTCGAGCAGCTTTACTTTAGTAAACTCGCTATCCTCACCTTCCACCCCATCCTTAGCACGCACTTTCATTTCGAAATTGTTGTCTACTGAAAAGTTTGCACTAAAGCTCTCGCCAATGGGAGGGCCGCCGAAGATGTTATCTTGGAATACGGAGTAGAGCAAAAAGTCCTCTTCATTTGGTAGGTCATTACTAGTCTGAACGTCTTTGAAATTTTCTCCCAAAAAGCTTCTAAAATCTGGTCGATAGGAAAGGGAGGCCGAAGGATTCATTACGTGACGAATAGCTTTGAGCTTACCTTTTTCGCCAAAATCAAAAGTCCCGAAGACACGTGTGTTCAAGCCGGCACTTATTGAAAAGTCCGTAGGTGCCCGGAATCCTGTTCGCCTAACATCGATTAAACTCCCATTGCTCAACGTATCTATCACGATCGTCCCATCATCTTGAATGGTTTGCAAGGTATCCACGGTAGGGTCAAATTCTCTATTAAGGTAGTTGGCGTACCAACGATGGGTAATATTCGCGCCCGTGCTAAAGGTGACATACTTCAATATCTTAGAACTAAAGTTGATAGGAATACTATGCGTCGCTCCGTATTCCAGATCATCTAATGAATTGAGTGAAAATCTACCTACACCATTTTCGTCAGTCTCTCTAAAGAAAGTAGAGTCCGAGGTTTCGATTCGATTTCTAAAACTAGAACTATAGCCTACCGTTATATCTTCATACCACTTCCTCTTTCCTACCTGAACTTTACGCTTAAAGGGATACAAGCGCTTGGTTAGACTCAAACTTGCATCTGGTAACGTCACACTGAGTCTTCTGGTTTGTGTATTCTGGCTATGCGTAGCGCCTAGAGCCAGCCTTAAAGGTGCTCTTGAGAAAGTCTTAGAATAATTTATAGCAGAACCAAAGGTGTTGTTTAGTAAATTATTACTAGTAGTAACAAAAGTCTGATCAAACCTACTCGTACCTGCATTTACACTCGCACTAAAACTTCTGCTGGGATGCGCTTTCGAATCCTGCGAATGATTCCACCTAATCTTGAACTGTCTATTGATGTTAAAACCACGTTCCAATGGATCTCCATTTCGAAACTTACCAAACTCCATAGAAAAACGTCCGCGAAATTTGTAACGCAATGCGTAGTTACTCGCGAAGTTTAACTTCCAAGTTCCTCGCGTGTACACATCGCCTAGAAGAGCGACATCTACATAATCGTTCAGGCCGAAATAGAACCCCCCGTTACGTAAAAAGAATCCGAGGTTCGGACTATTACCGTAGGATGGCAGCATAACTCCTGAGCTCCTTCCTTTCTGAAGCGGGAAAATTGCAAAAGGAATAAAAAGCGGAGTAGGTATATCGGCAATCACCAAGTTGGCGGGGCCAGTTACAATTACTTTATCCGGTACGACCTTTATCTTGTTGGCCTTAATCTTAAAGTGCGGATGATCTAGGTCACAGGTTGTATAATAGGCATCGCTGGCGAATAGCTCGTCCAATTCATTTTTTTTAACCTGCCCACCAACTAGGAAACCATCTCCCTGTCGAGTTACAAGTTTCGATATCTTGCCCTTTTTAGTATCGAAGTTGTAGGCAATTTTATCGCTAGAGAACTCCTGAGCGCCCTCCTTAAACAACGGGACGCCAATTTCTTTGCCTAGAGAATCCAATAGCGGCTCTGCTTGCACCGACTTACTCGCAAAATTGAAAATGATTTTACCCGCTTCTAGGGTCACTTCTTCGGTCGCTACGACAGCATTTCCATAGAGAATGACTTGTTCGTTGACTATGTCATAGATAATAGAGTCCTCGGCGTTGTAGTTTACTTCTTGATCTAAGCCGTCATTTGAGGTAGGAAGCGCCAAGGTGTCTGCTGCTATACTTAATGTGTCACTTTCAAGGAACAGGCTATCAGCCAGAATATCAGCATTTTGAGCAAATAGACTAGGCATCAATTGAAAACAAATGACCGCAATAGTTATAAACAAACGTTTGGACATTACTAAAATTTCTGTAGCCCTTTTTGAGTTAATTTTAATTGAATCTAGCTTATAAACAGACGATATTCGCCCATTCATGCAAAAATCATTCGCCGCCCTTCTTTTCCTATTTCTCAGCACTTTTTTGGTCATTGCCCAGAACAATATTAGCAAAGATTTCAGTATCAAAACTGTCGTCTTAGATGCAGGTCATGGAGGTAAAGATCCAGGTGCTGTAGGTTATGATGGATTAAAGGAAAAAGATGTTGCACTAGCTATTGCACTTAAGACTGGAAATTATATCAAAGAGTTTGTTCCGGGAGTAAAAGTTATTTATACCCGATCAACAGATGAGTTCATAGAACTATATCAGAGAGCCAAAATTGCCAATAAAGCCGATGCAGATCTGTTCATTTCCATCCACGCCAATGCCGTTCCAAATAAGTCGCATGTGCATGGTACGGAGACCTTTGTACTCGGAACCCATAAAAATGCAGCTAACCTAGCAGTGGCCAAAAGAGAGAATGCTTCTATTTTAATGGAAAAAGACTATTTGGTTAGCTACGATGGCTTCGATCCAAATAAGCCTGAAACCCATATCATAATGTCTATTATGCAATCTGCGCATAAATATGAGAGTGTCGCTTTCGCTGGCTTTGTCGAAGATCAATTCGTGAACAGAGCTAAAAGGCATAGCCGAGGTGTAAAAGAAGCCGGGTTTATGGTCCTGCACAAAACCACTATGCCAAGCGTATTAGTTGAAACTGGTTTCGTTACCAATAAAAATGAAGCAAAGTATCTGGCATCAGAGAAAGGTCAAGAAGAAATTGCCTCAGCTATCTATAGAGCTTTCAAAGAATATAAAGCCCAAATGGAAGGTGACGAAGCAACAACAGAAAATAAGCTTGTAGATATAAGTCAGGAAAAGAAACCTTCGAGCACTCCAGCTGAACCAAAAGTGGTTAAAGAATCGGTAGTACAAAGCGAAGCCAAAGTCAAAGAATCAAGCAGGGCTTACGCAACCGAGTACAAAGCGCCCGCAAACAGAAAACCCGCCTCCGGTTCTAATTCGAAAGATTTCAAAATATATAACAAGGCTGCGGGTAAGAATGATTCTAAAGGCATCTATCGCTTAGAGCTTTATAGTTCCGAAAAAAGTTATATCGGCTCATCAAAAATCTTAGATAGGATTGGAGATATTGTGGTTGAATACAATTCAAGTAAAGGTATTCGCAAGTATATGTTGGTCGATGAGTATGCGGGAAAAGCAAGCGCGCAAGCAAAGTTGAAAGAAATCCAAGACCTCGGGTTTAAAAATGCCAAGTTAATCTTGTACCAAAACGGGCGCAGAATCGTTCAATAGGACGAAAAAGCTAGTATTGGCATAATAATTTCAATAGTAAATAGATTAGAGCCGTTCGATTTAATCAAGTAGAGCAGAATGAGTAATGAAATAAAAGTTGGTATCCTAACCCTAGTAAGTATTGCGATACTTTTCATAGGATACAAATACCTAAGTGGCAAGCGCATATTTCAGAGCCAGCAAGCTTTTATCGTCAAGTTTGACGACGTAAATGGCCTCCTTCCTGGAAACCCAATCAACTTAAACGGAGTTAAAGTTGGTACCGTAGAATCACTAAACCTTGAGCAAAATGGACTTGATACAGAAATCACGGCTGAGGTTTTAGTAGACGATAACGTAAAGCTTCCGAAAGGAACTGTATTTACAATAGTGGCCGACCTTTTGGGCGACCGCGTTATAGAACTAAACTATCCGAAATCAGGACCTGTTGTTTACGCCAATAGCGGAGATACAATGAAAGGATCTTTGGATCAAGGGTTTTCAGATCAGGTAAAAGAAGAACTCTTGCCGATTAAAATGAAAGCCGAAGAACTTTTTGGCTCACTGGACTCCTTGCTTATAATCTCCAAAAATGTACTAGGCTCAGACAACATTGAAAATGTTTTCGCTAACATCAATTCCAGTTTCGAGTCGATTAATGGTACCCTCAAAAATCTAAGAACAGTAAGCGTTGAGCTCAATGGTCTTATTGTAGATGAGTCTGATCGTCTGCACAACATCATCAATCACGTGGAGTCGATTACCAAAACTTTCGATGACAATACCGAAATGATCAATGGCATTCTCAAGAATACCGAAACCGTGACCGGCAATGTTGCTCAGATCGATTTGAAAAAGACCAGCGAAGAACTTTCTGAAACCATTACCAATGCCTCTGCTTCACTTGCTGAAATTTCTGCTATTATGGATAGGGTAAACCAAGGGGAAGGATCACTGGGCTTACTGCTCAAGGACGAAGGCCTCTATCACAATCTAGAAAGCGCAAGCAATAACTTGGATCAGCTCTTTACACACGTGCAAGAAAACCCAGGCAAATACGTACACTTCTCCATCTTTGGAAAGAAAGACAAGGACAAAAAGAAGAAGGAGAAAAACTAATCTCGACTTTCAGTTCGTTAAAAATTACTAGGCATTCAGAAAATGAATGATTTGGGCGTGCCCCACTCACTTCTACCGCTGCGCGGTAAGTTCAGGGTCGGGCTTTCGGGAGTCGCTCTGTTCTGTTTTGATCAAAAAGCTCATCTAGCTCCAAAGGAGCTAAGAGCTTTTCTTGATCAAAACAACAGGAGCTTCAACAATCCCTCTATCCCTCACGCAAAAGAGCTTATCAAAACCTTTGTGCATACTTTTTAAATCTAGGGACAACCAAAACCAAATTTTACGGTCTAATTATCGGAACTTTAAGCTACTAATGAAGCGTATTTCTTTACTTCTTGTATTTCTCGCATTTGGGCTTAGTCTCCACGCTCAGGTAGAGACCGAAGTAGAGAATAGCCCAGTTGCTAAGGACACTACCCTTATTCAGTTTCGCTCCGCCGACGAGCTGAAGTCCATCAAAACAGATTCTACCGATTTAAAGAAACTAATCGGCAATGTTTTATTAGAACAAGGCGAAATGACTTTTCGTTGCGATAGCGCCTATCTCTTCTTCGAGCAAAACTATATGGAAGCCTTTGGTCGAGTGCATGTTACCCAAGGAGACTCAGTAAATATTTTCGGCGATTACTTAAAGTACCTTGGAGATAGTAAGCTGGCTTTCCTATACGACAACGTGCGCATGAATGATGATAAGACGCGCATTACCGCAGACACGCTCGTCTATTCCGTTCGAACAAAGCGAGCTCTACTACACAAAGGCATTAGAGTAATCGATGAGGAAAACAATATAAGCGCCGATTCGCTGGAATATTATACCAGCAGCAAAAACGCTAACCTTTATGGTGATGTCAAATTTCGAAATGGTCCCATGAAGATTCAGGCAGACACTATGCGTTATAACACCATTACAAAAAAGGGCTCCTTCAAAGGTGGTGGCAAGGTCATCAACAATGGATTGGAAATAGAAAGCGAGCGAGCTAACTATGACAGCGCTACGAAACAAGTAAACTTTGAAAACGATGTTCATCTTATAGACCCGCAGTACGATTTCACCTCCGAAACGCTGGATTATGAAGAAGAAACGGGGCGGGCAATTTTCGGAGCGAACACAGTAATCAAAAGTGACAGCTCAACTATAACTGGAAACGAAGGCTGGTACAACAAAGACCAAGGCACGCTTAGCATCTGGAAAGATGCGGGTTTCGAAAGAGGATCTAGCAAGCTAACCAGCGACAGCCTTTTCTTCGATAACAATACTGGCCTTGGAAAAGCCTATCGTAATGTCGTTTGGAGAGATACACTAAATGACTTCACCTTGGAAAGCGAATACAGTGAATACGATCAAGACCAAGGTGACTTTCTTTCGACCCAACAACCTCTATTAAAAATAGCACTAGCCGAGAAGGACACTCTATACCTACGTGCGGATACCTTACGAAGCACGCAAAGCACCGATAGCTTAATCAGTGGGATTGGTGCATTTAGTGCTTACTACAACGTCGCGATGTACTCTACAGATTTTCAGGGTGTATGTGACTCTCTAGAATACAGTTTTACCGATTCTATCTTTCAATTTTTTGAAGACCCCATTCTTTGGGTGGAGGATACGCAGCTTACTGCAGACAGTATATTCTTACATACCAAAAATCGCAAAGCGGAGGAGATAAAACTGCGGCGAAATGGAATGATCGTAAGTCCAGAAACGGAAGAAGGAATATTTAATCAGCTGAGTGGACTGAACATCGATGGGAAGTTCACTGACAATAAGCTTTCGTCTTTTGACGTGTTTGGAGAAGCCAAGAGTATCTATTTCGCCAAGGACGATAATGAGCGATACATAGGCGTTAACCAATCTGCGAGTGATAACATGACCATTTGGTTTGCGGACAATAAAGTCAGTCGTATAAAGTTCAGGGAAGAGCCAAAAGCCACTTACTCTCCTATCACCAAAGTTGATCCCTACACTATAAGACTTGAAAGGTTTTATTGGGAAGAAGAAGCTCGTCCAAGGAGTGTTGATCAATTGCTTGTAGTGCGTATGATTAAGCGCAAAAGCTCTAAGTCCAATCCAGATGTTTTCGTTTCAAAAAAGGGCAGCGACGCCAGTGGAACTTATGAAAACAAGAAAACTGGAGGCAAAAAATTTGGTGGTAAAAAGAAACGAAAGTAAAGAGCCCTGCTCTTTAGTTTTAGATCGTTCTCTTAAAATTCGCTAGCACTTGCGGATTCTTTGTGTTCTATTACAGACAATTTCTTAAGTTTGATTACTAGCGAAGATCTAGCCACCTAAATTTTAAGATTTTTATACAATGATACGTCGCACCCTCCTTTTATCTCTTGGCTTGCTGAGCCCCACATTTCTTTTCGCGCACGGTTCTCATGGAGATGGAATTATGGCGGGCTTTACGCATCCTATTCTCGGAACTGATCACGCTATAGTTATTTTGGGGATAGGTATCTTGACCTATACAATCAACAAGTTTAAAGGTTTTGCAATCTTTGCATCGTTTTTAATTGCTATGATAATTGGCGGCTTATTAGGGATAGGAAATGAGGCCACTTTTGCCATTGAAAAGTTCATCGCAGTTTCAATAATTGTAACTGGGCTTTTAATCCTGGGGAATAAAAGCATCAATAAAGTCATCATCGTAGTTTGCTTAGCCGCATTCGGTTTTGCTCACGGATACGCGCACGGCGCTGAAATGCCGGAAACGTCTAGTGCCTTGGTTTATATCACTGGTTACTCGCTAGGTGCATTGCTTATGGCCGCTATTGGCGCGCTTATAGGTCGAATAATAGATTTTCCTAAAGTTTTCAAACCAGGAATTTATGTGCTTGGTGGAATCATAATTCTAAGCGGCTTGTATATTACCTTCGGATAATTTCCTTCCTAGAAAAGAACAACAATCGTCCTGATCTCTGATCAGGATGCATTATTTGGAGGATTTACAATCCGACCTGAATCACTTTCGGTTTCCCAATTCCTTTCCATTGTTTGGATGCCAGCGGCGACTCTGTTTCAGATCGATTGCAAATCGATCGTTTAGGCATCCCAATCTGAGATTAAGACGATTTTCTTTTCTTGAAAAGAGCCTTGCCTTTGGCTTTTCCGCAGCCAGGATAGGAGCGGTTATGAGGTGGCGCTAGAAAATAGTGAAGCAAGGAGCGGGGGTGGATGAGCGGATTGAGCGAATACGCACCCGCGACTATGCTGAACATTTTCTAGTGGTGCCGAATTTGAGCGGATAGCCTGTTGCTGCCCACATTGTGATAGGATTTAGGCGCAATCGTTCTAAATAGATGCTACAAATTCATTAGCTTGAAGGACTAAACTATGATCTTATAATACAGTTTTAACACTAAGCTTCGTATATATGAAACACTACATCGCAACCCTCTGCTTTTTCGTTTTTATCAGCGCCTCTGCTCAGGTAGATTCGCGAATCGCACCTCTTGAAATTGATCTGGAAAGAATCTCTCAGCTTGAGATGGAGCCGCTCAATAACAAGCAATTGTACAAAGATGAAATGGCCAAACGTAAAAAAGGTAGAGCGAACCACTTCGCCCACAACTTCCAAGTGAATAAGTCAAGTGAAGAAATCGGAACTTGGACAACCCTCGATGATGGCTCTATGGTTTGGCGTTTACGTGTAACGTCTAATAAAGCTAGATCTCTCAACCTCGGCTTCTCCCAATACAACATGCCGCGAGGTGGTTCTATGATTATCTATACGCCTGATTTAGAAACTATTTTGGGGCCGTTCACTCCATCCGATAATGAGGAGCACGAACAATTATGGACGCCAGTCATAGACGGCGATGATTTAATCATAGAGGTTTGGTTGAAAGAAAATAAGCGAAGTGAATTAGCACTTGAATTGAAAGCGGTGAACCACGATTTTATCGGAATTAATTCTCCAAGCTATATGTCTGGCTCTTGCAATCTGGATGTGATTTGCAATGAAGACGATGGATGGGAAATTGTAGATGGCTTTAGAGACATTATTCAGTCTGTTGCTTTTATGCACTTGAACGGATTTGCAAACTGCACCGGATTCTTGGTGAACAATACATCTCAAGACTGTACGCCACTTTTTATGACTGCGGATCACTGCGGAATGTCTGCGGGCAATGCGCCTTCGCTGGTGACTTACTGGAACTTCCAAAGTCCTGTTTGTCGACAACCGGGAAGTGGAGCCAGCGGCGGAAACGGCAATGGAGTTTTGGATGATTACAATTCGGGTTCGACCTTGAGAGCAACTTGGGCTGGTAGCGATTTTACTATTGTAGAATTGGACGATGAGATTAGTCCAACTGCCAATGCTTTCCGCGCAGGATGGAATGCGGAGGAAACTATGGCTACGAGTGCAATAGCGGTTCATCACCCGAACAACGACGAGAAGAGAATTAGTTTTGAAATGGACCCTTTGTATTTAGGAGAATGGGGTTCAGGAGCTGACAATATTCCAACTGGAAACCATGTTATTGTTCCCGATTGGGATATTGGAACAACTGAACCAGGATCATCTGGTTCTCCTTTGTTTGATCAAGACAAAAGAGTTATTGGTCAACTGCACGGTGGTGCAGCCGCTTGTGGCAACGACGACTACGATTCCTACGGTTGGTTCAATGCTTCCTGGGATGGCGGCGGACAAGCTAACACAAGACTAAGGGACTGGATAGATCCTATGGATACGGGCATAATGACGGTTCCTGGTAAGGATTGCGGATTTTCGATTAATGCTGAAAATCTTTTTGTTCAATCTTGCGCTCCTGACGCTGCGATGTATCAATTAGAGATTACAGAAAATTTTGCCAACGACGTCAACTTGACGATTGACGACTTGCCGACGGGTCTCGAAGCTGTATTTTCTGACACGTCTCCGGCACCAGGCGATATGGTTACGTTAATCTTTTCCAACACCGGTAATCTAGCTGCTGGGGAGTATCTAATCACAGTAGATGGAACTGATGGAATAGAAAGTACTTCAACAACATTGACGCTGGATTTGTTTGTCGATATTCCAGATGCCGCTGCTGCAGTAAGCCCTGCAGACAATAGTACTAATATTACCACTAACCCAAATCTGGTTTGGTCTGATGCTGGCGCTACTGAATACGAAATAGAACTAGCGCTCGATGCGAACTTTACCAATATTGTTGCCTCTGCACAAGGAGTAGATCAAAATGAATGGTTAATCTCCGATCCACTGGATGCACTTACAGGCTATTTCTGGCACGTACGTGGAAGCAACACTTGTGGTGACAGTCCGTGGTCTGAAACATTCAGTTTTATGACTGCCAACATTGTTTGTGCTCAAAATAGTGCTGTAGTGAATTCTATTCCAATTTCACCCGACGGCAATGTTGTAATTACATCAACCCTAGATATACCTTTTGATGGCGAAATATCTGACATAAACGTTGTGCGCGTGGAAGGAAACCATACTTGGATTGCCGATTTAACCTTTATTTTGGAGAGCCCTGAAGGAACTTCCGTCATTTTATTGGCCGAAGAATGCGGAAATGAAGACAATTTCAACATCAGTTTTGATGATCAGGCGAGTGGTGGCTTTCCTTGTCCCTACAATGATGGACAGAGCTATCCACCTACGGGAGCGCTTTCAACTTTCAATGGAGAAAACCCTCAAGGAACTTGGACGCTTACTATTGAAGACAACGCGGATTTAGATGGTGGATCTTTGGAAGACTGGGGATTGGAAATATGTACGGTTCCTTCGAATGCTGTGACGGTGACGGCATCGCAAAGCAACTTTACAATGTGCCCTTCAGACGTTGCTGATTTCATGGTTTCAATAGGCGGTGGCTTTGAAGATCCTGTGAGTGTGAGTATTGCTTCTAGCAATCCAGACATTCAGTTGGATGCCGGACCAGTAGATCCAGAGCCAGGTGCAAGCATTCCTTATGTTGTCGGTGCTTCTCCGGGAATAGGCGCCGGAGATTATACTGCAGACATTACAGTCAGCGATGCAATCAACTCTGTAAGTACTACGATCAATATAACCGTTCTCGATCCTCCTGGAGTAGTTGGATTAACTTCACCTGCGGACGACGCTGTCAATGTGGATGTAGCTCCTCTTTTTACATGGATCAATCCGGGTAATCTAACGAGTATAGAGATTCAGATTTCTGAGGATGAGAATTTCTTAGATGCTACTACGCAAAGTGCAGATCTAGATCCTGAGGCAACACAACATTCTTTTGGTGACAGTTTCTTACCTGAAACTGTTTACTACTGGCAAGTTATAATGACCAATATTTGTGGATCTAGAAGTAGTACCGTTATTTCTTTCGAAACGGAAACTGGCAGCGGAATAGGCGACCTTAATAATCGTTCTTTCGAAATAATACCGAACCCTACTCAAGGTCAAGTAGTCTTGAATCTTGCTGAAACTTTTGGCGAAGAGCTCAAGGGTGAAATCTATCACATCAGTGGAAAGTTGCTGGGTCGCTTTAACATTGCGGCTGGACAAGAGTCTTATGAGTTGAACTTAAGTACGTTCCCAACGGGTATATACTTTGTTCGCTTACGTCACGATGATTTTATCGCGACGAATAAGGTGGTATTGAATTAAAAGAATTTGAGAAAATTAAGCTCCGTATTATTAGTTTTTACGCTAGTCGTATTAGTTGCTAGTTGCGCGAATCGTAAGAAGATGCGCAAGAAGGAAGCTGCTAAGGAAGCAATGACCGAAGTCGCTGCAGAACAAAGCTGCATTGATGAATCTCTAATCGACCCCAACAGAGGATGTACAAAAGAGTACGCACCAGTTTGCGGATGCAATGACGAAACTTATGGGAATGAGTGTTACGCCAGTAAAGCTGGAGTTACTTCTTGGACTGAGGGAGAATGTGCATCTGCGGATAAAGAAACCGCATATCCAATCGCGGCTTGCGTTGACCACAGCGCGGTAAAAGACAATTCGGATTGCCCCAAAGTTGAGGAATCTGTTTGCGGCTGCGATGGACAAACCTATACCAATGCTTGCCACGCCGAAAGAGCGGGTGTGCAGCGGTTTACTCCAGGGACTTGCGAAGGAAGCTGCATAGATCCTTCAAAGATTAGCCTTAAGGCTTGCACTAAGCAGTACGATCCCGTTTGTGGTTGTAATGATGTTACTTATGGGAACAAGTGTATGGCACAGGCTGCTGGGTTGACTTCTTGGAAGGGAGGTCGGTGTAAAGAGTAGTTAACTAGTCAAATTCTTTTTGCCAGACTAGTTTTCCTGTGCTATCCCAACTTTTCCAAGTTCCAATCGACTCCTTATTTCGATCATAAAACTCTTCTATATACCGTTCACCATTTCGGTGATACATTACTGTATGGTATTCGTAGCCGTTACGCATTTCTACAAATCGATGTTGGTAGTCATTGACTCCGTAGACATCTAAGCGATGCATGACACCCGCTTTAAAAGTGTAAACAAAACTCCACCGACCGTCTTCGGCCATTTGGTATTCTACTGCGAGACCGCTGTATTTTTTATCAGCTAGTAAATAATATTCTTTTACAATGGAATCACCTTCGAAGATATTTAAGTCGCTATACTTAATTGTATCAGTCCGTAATTCTGGCTTATCTAGCGAACTATCGCTTTGACGATTCTCTGTAACCGCACTACCACAGGATACAAGCAATAGGCTGGCGAAAAGGATTAAACGAAGTGAGTCCATTCTCAGATAAGGTCAGACGCTCGCCCATTTAAGGCTAGATCTCTATTATGATTTAAACTTGTAAAAGAAACATCCAATCGCTAATGCCACTATTCCGACAATATCCACCTTCATCACCTTGTGCAATTCGGAATTTATCTCTCCTGTAGCAAATTTCAAAAGCACGATGAAAGAAATCATACTAACTAAGCCAATTAATACAGCCATAGAATAGTTTTTCCGCGTTATCGCGGAGTAAAGCATTATCCCACCAACAATACCAAAAAGGGCTGCTCTATGTCTAAGCAACAACTCGTAGTTTGAATTTGGAATTTCTATTCCGTAGGAATCGCTTATCCTACTTGGAAAGAAGGCTAAGATTGCGGGGATTGTATTTATTATCCCAGCAATGAATAAGCATAGTCTAAAAATTTGCTCCATTTAACTTTGCTAATGAAGGGTAACTTATTACTCTACCTTTTTAAGATAAAGAATAGCAAAAATACTAATTGCCCACAACGAGCCTCGGAGCAAAGGTTTGATTGGACAATGATTCTTGATTGTAATCCTAATCAATCAAGAGTTCAAGCCAGGTCACTTAAATTTTTGGGGATAGCTATGATTCGATTTCGTACGCTAGCTATCCTATTATTTACTTACTTTTCTAGTTGAATGCATCATTTTCAACCTCCACCCTTCTGACGTTTTTATCGCCAAGGCACTTTCTAACCAGGCTCCGGTCCAAACTAAGCTATCTCGTACGAAAAACTCGGCTTTATTATGATATGCGATCTGTATTGATTCGCCATATTTATCTATGAATATGTAATCCATTTTATTTATTCTTTTGGCTCTGTTTTCGTTTGCCAGTTGTTCACGCATGAACTGCTTTATTCTTTCGTTGTCCCATACTTCACCATGTTCTAGAATAACGAAATCATCAGTATGGTAATTGTGGATTTTACTCGAATCCATTCCGGCCCACAAGTCATCGAAAGCTCCTTGGATAAGGTCCTTTGCTAATTCCTTTTCTTCAGCTGTGATTACACTTTCTTCAACTGTGATTGCACTGTCTTGAATTGGTTTTGAGAAATTGCATGACAAAAGCAATATGAAAAGTGCAGGGATAAAAACTCTCATGCTATCTCAATTTTAAAAGGTGCTAATTTAAAAATCATTGTTTCGGGAGATTACGTAGGTTCGACGTTTTGTGACCTTTCTCAATGTACATAGAAGTAGCTTTACTTGCTTGGAAAATAGTTAGGAAATACAAGCTGAGTTTTACGCATCTTTTTTTAGTGAGTCTGGCCAGAGTAGATTTAAAGCACAATAAAAGCCCCACACTAAAAAAAGTGCAGGGCCTAATCAATAATGGTGGGTCACTCGTGTAACAATCAAATAAAAATTCGACTGCTAGAGTCGTGACCCTATTTCTTCTTGGCCTTCCCTGTTTTAGTCGAAGACTTTGAACGATTACTATCTAACTCATCGCGCAAACTTCCTACTTGCTGCTGCAAGTCCATAACGATGCTGCTTACTTTGGCAATAGACATATTGCTCTCCGGCAAATCTTGACTTATAAATGCCTTGGCTTTCCAAACTTCCATCACGCTATCAGCGTTAAGTTCGTAAACTGGGTAAGCCAGGTTGTCCGACAACAAAGAAAAAGTACCGTCACGATTTATGTTATTGGTTACGCGCTTGTACACCACCCCATCGTCTTTGGAAATAATAACGTAGGTATCACCATTCTTAATGTTGTACCAATCTTCGACGTATTCGCCCACTACAATAGAACCCGGTTGCAGCGGCAACATAGAGTCACCCTGTATCTCAAATGCTCTGTAAGTGCCCTGCGGCAAAAAGGGCAATCGGAAACGTGGTAAATCCGACAAATATTCTGGATCGGCATAGCCCTCCAAATAACCCGCGCGTGCTTTTACTTGTACCATTTCAATGTTTTCTCGGTCATCACTATCTACAGTAACGGCCAAGACGCGCATCTTGTTACCTGAGTACTTACTCGACTTATCCCCCTTGCTGTTGAAAAGGCTCGCCGTAGCCGCCTCACTCAAATCTTCTGTCAGCAATTGGTCTAAAGTCAGGTTGTACTTCTTCGCAATCTCATTAATGGTGTTTTGATTTGGACGCGCACGCCCCTCCTCATAAGCCCCCAAACTGGATCGCTTTATACCCAACTCCGTGGCAAATGCCTCCTGAGTCTGATTACTCAACTTTCGGATATACTTAATGTTCTTGTTGACGATGTCTAATCCTTCTTTCATAACAATTGCTTGATGAAAACGTTTTACATTTGGCCAAGCACAATGCTCATTTTGCCAAATATATTAGCAAATATACTCCATTTTTTAGGTAACTACTAAACAATTGCCGCCAGTTCTCCACATAGTAGCCTTCGATGTACCCTATCCGCCTAATTACGGCGGAGCTATCGACGTATTCTATAAACTCAAAGCGCTACATCGAACAGGTGTTCATATTATATTCCACTGCTTCGATTACGGACGCAACCATCAACCCGAACTAGCCAAATACTGCCAAGCGGTACACTACTATCCGCGCAGTTCGTTTTGGAAAAGCACCATCTCCAACGTACCGCACATCGTCCTCTCCAGACAATGCGACGAACTACTCGACAATTTAAAAAGCGTCGACGCGCCAATTTTGTTCGACGGAATACACTGCACATACTATTTAGATCACGCCGAACTAGAGCAGCGAAAAAAGTACGTGCGCATGCACAACGTGGAGTGGCAGTACTATCAAAACCTAGCCGACGCAGACACCTCCAATCTGCGACGCATGTATCTGGAGCGCGAAGCAAACTTGCTCAAACCTTACGAAGCGATATTGCAAAAAGCCGCAGGCATTTTTTGCATCACCCCTAACGATCGCGATTACTACAGAAAAGAAGGATTCACCCAGAGCGAACTAGTCAATGTTTTTCACGGAAATCGACAAGTCGAAACCCAGATCGGTTCCGGCGATTTTGTTTTGTACCAAGGCAATCTCAGCGTAGTCGAAAACGAAAAAGCGGTGCACTACATTCTAGAAGAACTCGCACCTTACCTACCCCTGCCGCTGGTTATAGCCGGCAAGCAACCCGGCCCGCGTATTAGGCGCGGCTGCCGAGATAAGGAAGTCGATCTCATCGCCGATCCCGACCAGGACACACTAGACAAATTAATCAGCGATGCGCACATACACTTGCTGCCCACCTTTCAAGGCACCGGCATCAAACTTAAGCTCATCAACGCGCTTTATCGCGGCCGACATATTTTGGTCAACGAAACAATGGTGGCCGGCACGGGCATCGAATCGCTCTGTCACTTGGCGCAAGACCGCGAAGACTTTATAAAACAAGCCGCCCGACTCAAAGACCTAGAAATGGTCGATGCCGAAATACAAACCCGTTCAAAATTGATGCAGCAGTATTTCGATGATGATGCGAACGGAGAGCGTTTAAAGGAATTTATTTTTCCGAGTTCATAATTAATTTTGGGCGTGCCCCACTCACTTCTGCCGCTTCTCGCAATTTGCTTCTGCCTTCGGCAAGCAACATTGCTACGGCGCAGCAAGTTCGGGGTCGGGCTTTCGGGGCTCGCTCTGTTCTGTTGACTGCACGCATCGTCCCTCCAGCACTTGGGTGCTGAGGACTCGGCGTTTGTCAACAACAGGAGCTCAAACAAACCCCTCTATCCCTCACGCGAAGCAAGTGCTCGAAACCAAAAGTCATTTCGAACGTAGCCGAGAAATCTGTGTGTTCGTTTGAGTTTCAATGCGCTTAAACTGGAAAACATCTCCTGCTCAAAAAATCAAAAAAGCTTAATTTGAATCCCAGTTACCAGAAATCGCAAAATGACTCATTCTTTTAAATCAATAATTGCGCTCGCAATTATTGCGCTTTGTATAAGCGCCTGTGGCGCAGGTCAAGAAACACAATCTACTTCGATTCAAACAACAACTGCTAAAAGCAGCCAACAAGATTCGGGAGAACAAAAAAACTGCCGCTCCAAAGCAAAACTCCCCAATGGTGAGTCAAACTTTGTAATGGTCTTATGCCCTGAACAAATAACACCAGAACTCGTAAAGCAAATCAAAATAAGGCTTCGCGCACTTGACTATCCCATAACAGATGCGGAACTAAACAACCCAGCTTTTGGATCGGATAGCAGAGCAGCATTAATGAATTTTCAACTTAGCGCCGAACTTCCAAGTGGCCAGATGCACCGAGAAATAATAGCCGCTGAAACCCTAAACGCACTCGGTATTACAAATTTTTAATAAAATTTGATAGGGCGCTTTCCAGTGACACTATCAAAATTGCTTATTTTGAATAATCAAATTCACAAAAGCACGACGTACCTATGGATAAAATAAATTACGTAAAACCTCCAATCTGGTTTTGGATTGTAGCTGCTGTTGGTATGATTTGGAATCTAATGGGTGTTGGTGCCTTTGTATCCGATGCTGCTATGAACGCCGATACCTTAGCCTCGCTACCTGAAGCACAACAAGCGCTCTACGCCGCACAGCCTTTTTGGGTTACCGTAGTTTTCGGCTTGTCAGTAGCGACAGGAGTATTAGGTTGTCTTCTACTATTTCTTAAGAAAAGTTGGGCGGGACCTATGTTTTTGCTCTCCCTCATTTTGGTGTTGGTACAATCGTTCTATATGTACTTTTTAAGTAACACTATGGAAGTTATGGGCGCCTTCCCAGCCATAATGAATACGGTCATAATTATATTTGCAGTTATGTTGATGTTCTTTGCTCGACACGCAAGCGGTAAGAGATGGATACGCTAAGAACATTTCTGACTATACTTATTGTAACGCTTTTGTTCGGTGCTTGTTCGGCTGGAAAAAAAGCGAAATCGGCAAGCAGCAAAGCCAAGGAAAAAGTTGAGTCTGCAGCACCTAAAGAACAAGTTTTCACCAAAGAACTTGATGACAAAAACGAGGAAGGTAAGTGCTACACCAAGGTTCAGACCGCCAAGGGAAAACAATTTCTCGAGGTGCTCTGCCCGCATCAGTTGACTCCTGAGTTAAAGCACCAAGTAAAAACAAAACTTTATGGCTTGGGCTATACATTTAGTGAGGAGGAATTTCGAAGCGACGAACTGGGTGCCGAAACCTTGGCTGCGCTAGTAGATTTTCAGAATAAGTCTGGCCTGCACAGCGGCGTTCTCGACCCGGCCACTATGGACGCTTTAGGCATTTCAAATTACTAGGCTTGAGTTTCGTGCGAAGCTCAGGTAAAGTAATCGGCCACATTTTCAGTGTTTTCTTCTTTTTCGTTATCAGCATCTTGGCGTGCAAGCAGCCATTGTCCAATAGCAATGAACTAGGTACTTCTACGGCCGTAAAGAACAGGCCTGGAGAAATAATAGAGCTGGAGGAAATACCAATCGACAGCTCCGACTTCGATAGCTACTTTACATCAACCAAGACCATCTCATCTCCCTATGGTCCGAAGCACATTACTCGGACTATTCTGCAAGACAGTAAGGGAACGATATGGCTGGCTACTTGGGAAGGCATACAAAGCTACGATGGCAAAACCTTTACCAATCACACCAACAAAGAAGGACTGCGCAGATGGAGAGCCTTTAGCATAATGGAAGATCGCGATGGAAATGTTTGGTTTGCAATGGTTGGCGCGGGCGTGTATAAATACGATGGTAAAACATTTACAAACTACGACAGCTCGGACGGACTGGTGAACGACCGAGTGACCAACTTGTACCAAGACAAGAAAGGAGATATCTGGATAGGCAGCGAGAAGGGACTAAGTCGCTTCGACGGAAAAAGCTTCGAAAACTTCACTGCCGAAAACGGATTGCACGACATAGACATAAACGGAGTCATTGAAGATGACAATGGAAGGTACTGGATTGCTACCCGAGGTTACACCAATATTTACGATGGCAAAAGTTTCAGCGTACTAGAAAGAGAAGACGGTCAAGGCTTTGGCAATACGCGTTGCATCATAAAAGACCGCAACGGAAATATGTGGCTCGGCGGCAACGATGGCCTTTGGAAATACGACGGCGAATCATTTTTACAATATACAGACACTTTCGTTGGGCGCATCTATGAAGACCGCGCAGGAAATATCTGGACCAGTTCCGTTTCCGCTAAGCACCACTATTGGCAACTCTCGCGTTATAATGCTGCACAATTGAAAACAAACGAAGTCTTTGAACCAGAAGTAATACGTGAAGGAGGCAGAATGTACTTCGGTATTACCGAAGACGATGAAGGCGGCATATGGCTTGGCTCTCTAGACGGTGCTTGCCGTTTTCAAGATGAGGATGCTAACTGCTTTTGGCATCCTTAACAAAGCGATGACACAAGTGTTTTCGTTTGGGAATAGATTGGTAGTAATTGAAAACCTGGACGATAAAAATATTTCTTGTAACTGCGCTGTTGAGTTATTGCGTGGAGCC
>CAZZIZ010000024.1:0-26061 GCA_964654535.1 uncultured Chitinophagales bacterium | reverse complement strand
GGGACTGCAAGTCAGTCACCCACTCATTACAACCCGATCTTTGAATCGCCCTGATTTTAATCAGGGCGTAACGAGTGGGCGACTTGCAGTCGCCAATGTTAGCTCGTCAAGTTCTGGAAATAAATGTTCTAACATGAATGTACATAGCATGGGGACTGCAAGTCCCCCACTCATTACAACCCGACTAAAGTCGGGTCGATTAAAAATGGCAAGTTTATGTTTCGTAATTCTAACGAGTCCACAGATTTCTCGGCTTCGCTCGAAATGACTTAGTTGGAGAAATGACAACCGCATAAATCCGCGTGAGGGATAGAAGGGTTTGTTTGAGCTCCTGTTATAAAAAACAAGAAAAGCGCTCAGCTCCTTAAGAGCTGGATGCGCTTTTTGTTTTTTATAGAACAGAGCGAGCCCTGAAAGCCCGACCCCGAACTTAGCACGCAGTGCTAGAAGTGAGTGGGGCACGCCCAAATACCTAAGTCTATTAACGACAATGCTCTAACATCAGTCACATCAATTACTTATTCGTTAATCTAGATGAATCCGCCCAGATCAAATTTGATTTATCTTTCTCGTATGAATCGAATCGAATTTATAAAAGGCTCCGCTGTTCTTGGTCTTAGTTTGGCTATTCCCAATATTTTGAAATCCAATTCGGGAATGTTGGTGGGCAAAGGAAATCGTAAAATTCACCGCATTCTAAATGCGGGAAAGACGAAAGTTGGAACCCTGCCGATTTTGCGCGCATTTGCAGGGAAGCATACAGATTATGTAAGCCCTTTTGTTTTATTCGATGAGTTTGGTCCCGTTGAAGTAAATGCAGGAACTGATCCGCTGAAAGTAGAGGCGCATCCACATGCAGGCGTAACTCCCACTACTTATTTTATGTCTGGAAGTGGGCATCACAAGGATAGTCTGAACTACGATTTTCAAATTCAGCAAGGCGAGTTTATGATGTTTAGTTCTGGACGCGGTGCCATACATATGGAAGAGAGTGGGAACGATTTAACTACCAACGGCGGTGTCTTGCACGGTTTTCAAATTTGGTTGAACACGCCAGCGAAGCATAAGTTTGATGCACCTTTCACCAATGTTTTTCAACCCGATAAAATGGATTTTTATAAAGGGACTGGCTATTCTGCAAGGGTTATTCTGGGCGAATTGTTTACGGCCAAGTCTAGCATAGAATTGCAATCGCCAGCTTTTTATTACCATTTTGAAATGGAAGCCAATTCACGTGTGGAAGTTCCTACAGATCCTACGCACAATTGCTTTTTGTATTTAGTAGAAGGAGAATTGGAAGTAGAGGGCAAGCGTCAGATGAAACCAAGCCAAGTAGCCTTTTACGAAAGAGGCGAAAGCGATGTGCAGCTTTATAGCGAATGCGGGGCTAAGTTCTTAATGCTCGGTGGTCAGCCGCTCGATGAAGTGGTGTACTCTTACGGGCCTTTCGTAATGAATAACAAAGAGCAGATTAACCAATGCATAGCCGCTTATCAAAGAGGCGAAATGGGAAATCCTGAAGTGGTTAATCGCTAGGACTAATCTTTCTTCGGACGCTTTTTTCTTCTAATCTTACTGTAGTGCTCCTTATCGCCTGGAGTCATATCGAGTAAATCGTAGATCGACTTTTTAGCTGGCTCTTTTGATTTGCCGCTACGGTTTCTGCCTGATCTATTGTTGCGTTTCTTTTTGCCTCCTGCATTTCTTGATCCACCGCCTTGAGCGTTTGGTTTGCCACCTTTTTTTCTAGAACCTTGGTTTCCTGACTTTTCGCTTGATCTACCTTGCTCCTTGGCCTTTCCTCCGCGACCATTGCGTTTCGCAACTGCTTTTTCGCCTTTGGGCTTGTCCTTTTTCTTGGGGCCGCGACCACGACCAGATGCTTTACCACCACCAGCGGCCATTTTGGCTTTACGGTTGGCAAAAAACTCTTGCTTGCGACGTTGCTTCTCTTTATTGAATTCCTTTTTCTCCGCTTCCGTCATCGGCTTGTCGGTTTGAGGAAATGGATTGTCTTTTACCACAATCAGCTTTTGCTTGATTAACTTCTCGATAGCGCGAATAGAAACGTTTTCTTCCGGCTCGCAAAACGAAATCGCAACGCCTTCTTCTCCGGCGCGACCAGAACGGCCTATGCGGTGTACGTAGGTTTCTGCTACATCGGGAATTTCGTAGTTGATTACGTAACGCAGTTTGTTTATGTCTATACCTCTGGCGGCTATGTCCGTAGCCACTAACACTCGAACCTTGCCTTCCTTGAATTGCTTCAAAGATTTCTGGCGCTGGTTCTGCGCTTTGTCTCCGTGAATGGCTGCGGCGCTAACACCTGCCTTCTTCAAGTTTTTTGAAATACGATCTGCTCCACGTTTGGTACGCGCGAACATCAGCACTTGATCCATTTCCTCATCTTTTAAGACGTGGAAGAGCAAGTCCTTCTTGGTTTTCTTATTGGTTTTATACAAGTACTGTGTCACCGTTTCGGCTGCAGAAGAAACTACTGCTACTTCTACTTTTTTCGGTTTGTATAAAATGGTACGCGACAGCGTGACTATATCGTTGGGCATAGTTGCCGAGAAGAAAAGCGACTGGCGCTTTTTCGGCAACATTTTCAAGAGCTTCTTGATGTCGTGGATGAAACCCATATCCAACATACGGTCGGCTTCGTCCAAAACGAAAATCTCAATCTGAGCCAGCGAAATAAATCCTTGATCGATTAGATCGAGCAGGCGTCCCGGGGTAGCAACTAAAATGTCGATGCCTCCTTTTAGCGCAGCAACTTGTTTTCCTTGCTTGACACCGCCAAATATGACTGTGTGTTTTAGTTTTACGTACTTGTTATAATCGCGAATGCTCTCGTCTATCTGGATAGCAAGCTCTCGGGTTGGCGTAAGGATAAGTGCTTTGATACCTTTCTTCTTTCCTCCAGCCTCCAAACGCTGGATAATTGGTATAGAGAATGCTGCTGTTTTTCCGGTGCCCGTTTGAGCGCATCCCATCACGTCGGTTCCTTCTAATACTATTGGAATCGATTGTTCTTGTATGGGAGTGGGTGATTCGTAATTTTTATCGCGTAATGCCTTCAATATGGGATCAATGATCCCTAATTCGTCAAATCTCATTATGTTAAATTTTCCTCAGCCTGGTGGGCAGGCGGGAGTGGGGTTGAAGGTGCAAAAGTAGTCTTTTAATCAGAATGCCGTAGCACTGTTTGTCGCTAAGGCGCTGCTATGACTTATAATGGCAGCACTAGCCATCTCGCTCGCTTATTCTTATCTTGAAATCGAATTAATTACTGAATTATGTTGAAATACCTCATTCTCGCTCTATTTCTTCCAGGAGTCCTCATGGCTCAGACTACGACTTTGGAGACAATAACGCACGATGGCTTAGAAAGAGATTATGTTCTCTATCTACCTCCATCCTACGAAGAGGGAAGCGAAATGCCCCTTGTGTTTAACTTTCACGGATTGGGTAGTAATGCCAATGAACAATTTGCTTACACCTTATTGCATACTGTTGCAGCTGAAGAAGGTTTTATTTTGGTTTATCCAAACGGTACTGAAAACAGTGTAGGTGTTCCGTTTTGGAACGCTGGTTTTGGTGTTGGAGAAACTGTAGACGATGTGGGTTTTACAATTGCGATTCTGG
The DNA here is from genome assembly GCA_964654535.1 of uncultured Chitinophagales bacterium. Classification (GTDB taxonomy): domain Bacteria; phylum Bacteroidota; class Bacteroidia; order Chitinophagales; family UBA2359; genus CAZZIZ01. Next base: position 22,413 of record CAZZIZ010000024.1, on the reverse strand, counting down.
ACGAATTAGTTGCTGAACTCAGTGTTGACGAATCCCGTGTTTATTCTACGGGAATGTCTAACGGAGGTTATTTCAGTTATAAACTTGCGTGCGAGCATAGCAATCGTTTTGCGGCTGTTGCTTCAGTAACGGGTAGTATGGTTGTTTCTGAATTTGAGAATTGCAGTCCAGAGCGACCTGTTCCTATTATGCAATTTCACGGTACGGAAGATCCAACCGTTAATTTTGATGGCGATGAGTTTTCTGTATCGATTGAAGATGTGGTTGATCTCTGGATTGATATAAATGACTGCGATCCTATGCCTCTTTTTACGGAAGTACCTGATATTGACAATGAAGATCAATCTACGGCAGAGCATTTTGTCTATGTGAATTCCGAAACGTTAAACGCTGTAGAGTTTTATAAAATTAACGGTGGCGGGCATACCTGGCCTGGTGCGGACTTCATTATTGGAGTTACCAATCAGGATATTGATGCCTCAACTTTGATTTGGGAATTCTTTAGTAAGCACAGTATAGAAGAATCTTTCCCAAGCGGAATTGAGGACGAGAGTCTTATCAACCGCGTTTACCCGAACCCAATAGGAAACTCATTTAGAATTGAACTAGAAAGTGAAACGGAAGAGCTTAACGTGTATAACGCGCAAGGATTGAAAGTAGAAGTACTCGCAATCGAAGGTGGGCAGTCGACCAATATAGACTCTAGCACTTGGCTCAAGGGTATTTACTTTGTTTCTCAACTTAATAGTCGCGGTGAGCTCATTCGAGTTGATCGTTTGCTAAAATAGAAATTTATGAAGCTCATTATTAGACTGTTCCTTTTATGCTTGCCGCTTATAACTTTTGCGCAAAAACAAACTGGCTTTATTGATTTCACTTGGAACGATGAAAGTGGGGAAGTGCTGCTTTCAGTTCCAGAAGCGATGATTGATGAACCCTTCTTGTACGTAAATAGCCTTGCCGCCGGTGTTGGTTCGAACGACATTGGTTTAGATCGAGGTCAGTTGGGGGATACTCGAGTGGTACGTTTTTATCGTTCGGGTAAAACGATGTTGCTTATCGAGGATAACTTAAAGTATAGAGCAGTTAGCGATAACGAGGCTGAGGTTAATGCGGTTGAGGAGGCTTTTGCCAAATCGGTTTTGTTTGGCTTTGAAATAATGAACAAGTCTGGCGAAACGTATCAGCTTAACGCCAATCCGTTTTTACTACGAGATGCTCACGGCGTTGCCAATACGCTTAAGGAAAGTGGCCAAGGAGAGTATAAGATGGATAATTCCAAGAGCGTGGTTTACAAGGAAGGATTACACAACTTTCCGGACAACACTGAACTGGAAGCGATTATTACTTTCAATGGAAAACCACAAGGCGGTTACGTTAGATCTGTAACGCCCACGCCTTCATTGGTGACCGTAAGGATGCACCATTCTTTTGTGCGTCTACCAGATGATAAGTACGAGCCTCGGGTCTTTCATCCTGAGTCGGGCTTTTTCTACAATAGTTTCTTTGATTATGCTTCACCTATTGGTGAAGACATGCAGCAGCGTTTTATAAGACGTCACCGACTGGAAAAGAAAACTCCTGGATCAAGGCAAAGTGAAGCAGTGGAACCAATCGTTTACTACATAGATAGCGGTTGCCCTGAGCCGGTAAAGAGTGCCTTGATGGAAGGTGGAGCTTGGTGGAATCAGGCTTTCGAGTATGCGGGATATAAAAACGCTTTTCAAGTAAAGGAACTTCCTGAAGGCGCTCATCCCTTGGATGTGCGTTATAATATGATTCAGTGGGTACACCGGAGTACACGGGGTTGGTCGTACGGCGCTTCTGTTTCCGATCCACGCACAGGAGAAATTTTAAAGGGACACGTTAGTTTGGGTTCTTTGAGAGTGCGTCAGGACTATATGATTGCGCAAGGTATTATTTCTGCTTTTGATGAAAAGAGCGATGATCCGCGTATGTTGGAAATGGCCTTGGCTCGTTTGCGTCAACTCTCCGCGCACGAAATTGGTCATACCATTGGCTTAGCGCACAATTTTGCAGCGAGTCATAATGACCGTGCTTCAGTAATGGACTATCCTCATCCCTATGTTTTCTTGGACGGAAAAGAAATGGATTTTGCAAAGGCTTACGATCAAAAAATAGGGGACTGGGATAAGCGCGCTATTAAATACGGATATGGATCGCCTGATACTTCGCAAAGCGAAGACGAGTATTTGGAAGAGCTAGTTGCTAAAAACAAAGCGGACGGTTTTCTATTTATAACCGACCAAGATGCAAGACCACAAGGTGGGCTGCATCCTTACGCGCATCTCTGGGACAATGGCGCTGATCCGATTGCGGAGCTCAATAGAATAATTGCATTAAGAAAAACTGTCTTGGAAAATATGGGAGCGAATTCCATCAAAGATGGAACGCCTTATTCAGAAATTGAGAAAGTTTTGGTGCCCGCCTACCTTATGCATCGCTATCAAGTGGACGCGGTCTCCAAATTGATTGGCGGAGTAAGTTTTGAATACAGCATGAAACCTGAGCCAGTCAACTATAACGAGATACCTGTCTCGGTACAAGAATCTGCGCTTAGAGCTATGCTGGCCACACTAGAAGTTGATTTCTTAATTATTCCTGATCAAGTGCTGTCGCACATACCTCCTAGTGCTTATGGTTATCCGCGCAATCGTGAATCGTTTCGCGGCAATACTGGAAGTATGTTCGATCCAATGGCTGCTGCTGAGGCTTCGGCGTCGCATACTTTTTCGTTTCTCTTAAATTCACAGCGTCTAGCGCGATTGAATCAACAAGCGAGTGGTGATTGGAATTTGAAAAATTATTTGAATCAAATTAAAGCTCAAATAAGAAATCAAGGTGGAAGCGAAAACTATCAAATGATGTTGGAACAGACTTATGTATTACACCTGATAAAGTTGCGAATGGAAAAAGGCATAAGCGGTCAAGTTTTGGCTGCTGTAGATGCGCATTTAAATAAAATGTTCAACACAAAAAAGAACATTAAGCTGTCTGATAAAAAAGTAGCGCATATCGCTTATCTCCATGGTCTCATTGATGACTCGAATAGTTCTCCTGAGACTTTTGAAATACCACAAATAAGTAAGTTGCCACCTGGCTCACCTATTGGTTGTCACTAGGTATAAGCTAACTAGTTGATTTGTGCAGGGTAGTCATTTCTTGCTCGCTTAAGTCACGGAACTCTCCCGCTTGAAGGTCGTCTAACTCAATGTGCATTATGCGTACGCGCTTTAGGGCAAGTACATTATAGCCCAAGTACTCGCACATTCGGCGTATTTGTCTGTTGAGACCTTGGGTGAGAACAATCCTAAATACGGTTTTACTGAGTCTCACGACTTCACATTTTTTTGTTCGGGTACCGAGTATGGGTATGCCATTAGACATACGTCTTATAAAATCGTGGTTTATGGGCTTATCTACTTTAACGCGGTATTCTTTTTCGTGCCCGTGTTCTTCGCGAAGTATTTTGTTTACTATATCGCCATCGTTGGTAAGTAATATGAGACCAGAAGATGCTTTGTCTAAGCGACCTATAGGAAAGATGCGCTCGGGGAAGTTCATAAAGTCCACGATGTTATCTGGATCGCTCTGGTCGGTGGTGCAGGTAATTCCTTCGGGTTTGTTTAGGGCCAAGTAGACGGGTTTAGGTTTGCTTCCTAGTTTTTTACCATTGAGTAATACGCTGTCTTGAGGAAAAACCCGATTCCCTTTTTTAGCAAGTTCACCGTTCAGTTTTACCTTGCCAGCCTCGATAAACTTATCTGCTTCGCGACGGGAGCAAATGCCAGTGCTGCTAATAAACTTGTTTAAGCTAATGGAGCCGTCATCACTCACCCGATTACTTTTTAGGTAAAACGTAGATTAAGGAAGAGAGTATGACATTGAAGTCGGCGCGGTCTTCCCAAAGACCTATTTGATCTTCGAACCAATAAATCAACTTCAAACTAAGGTCTGATGTAAACTTGTATGTGCCCCCGACTTGATAACGAATGCGTGTCACCTGGTTGAATTTATTCAATAGAAAAAAGGGTTCAGCTTCTATAAAGGCAGTTAGTTTGTCTGAGACAGGAGTGGAAAGTTGTGGTTTTATTCTTATGAAGTCAGCGTCGTCGAAGCCGTCTAAATTTATGGCATGGTGATAGAATAAGCGGGAACTGAATTTTAGTTTCCCTAGTTGGTGAGTATAATTAATCGTCGGCCAGATGAAAAAACGATTTCTTCCTCCTCTAAGCCACCAAGGACGAATGACTATAGCGCCTGTCCAATGCGGACTGAATTTTTTGCGCAAAACTATGTCAACAGAAGAGTTGGCGTATCTGCTGTAATTATCGTTGAAGCGAATAATGGGTCTAACGTCGAATGACATTCCATCTTCCAAAGGCACGCGGTAGCGCCAGGAAGACCACCAGACACCGTCGTTTTGAGCAAGACTGTCCATACTTAAGCTGGAAAGCACTATGGCAAATAGTAAAAGGGAAAGTTTTTTCATTTAAAGATTTCGCACCTGAAAACTATTAATTTTATCGCACAATGGAGCTAGAAATAAAAGACAGTAATGGTACAGTGTTGAAAGAAGGCGACACTGTAATAGTAACCCGCACTTTGAAGGTTAAGGGCGCCAATATGGATGTGAAGAAAGGCACGGTAATTAAGAATATTCGCCTTGACGAAGACTACGACGATCACGTGGCTTGTCGCGTGAACAAGAGCACCATAATGCTCAAGACCGAGTTTCTGAAGAAGAAGGGCTAGCCCTGGCTCATCTGTTTAAGGGCGGAACCGAAGCCCCGCCTCTCAAACAAAACCTATAAAAGAAAAGCCTACAAAGGGAGTTGTAGGCTAATTGCTAATTCGTTTTCCGTCACCGGAAAACAGGAGTTGCCAATTATCTGATGGGCTTCCATCGTGGCAGTACCTGTTTCTGTTGCTGTATTTGGTTTCATGGTGAACTGGAAATACGAAAGCACCAAAACATTAAACAATAAGAGAGGGTTGTAAAATGCTCTGGTGCGTTTGGCATTTTTGAAAAATTGGTACAATTTCATTGCTTGGGTCTGCGTGTGCTTATCTAACTATACTGATTGACAAAATATTTTCTTTGTCGGGATTTTAACATATGTTTTAACGTTCCGCAGCCAGGATAGAAGCGGTATGAGGTGCTCCCAAAACCTAGTGAAGCAAGGAGTGGTGACGGATGACCGTCTAGGGAATACTAGCCACGACTATGCTGAACAGGTTTTGGGAGTGCCGAGTACAAGCGGATAGCCTGTTGCTGCCCAATAATAGAAGAGACTTGATGTTAAAACTAGACTAAAGGTTCATTGCTCCTTTCCGAATGCCACAACGTTGCCGTAGCCAGGTTGAGCAACTTAGTCCCAATGCGAAAGATCAAAAACAACTGCCCAACGATAAGGGCTAAACCTACGGATTGAAAACTTGGCGTGCGCCAGTATAGCCAAAACACTAACCCGAAAGTCATAAGGTTTAGGAAATACAAGAAAAGTGTGGTACCCAAATTTTTAAACACAAATTTGAGCCCTTTAGCAATTGCGGAGAACAAGTTGCAGTCGCGACTTACCATAGCGACCTTTGCATAATCTTGTATCATCCAAATGAAGCTGGCAAATAGGCTCCAAAATGTAAAGACAACTACAGCTCGCCGGTAAATGGAGGCCTCGCTATGAAAGCGATCCAGCCCTCCGTCGGTGAGAAAATTGAAGGCCGAAAAGAACAAAAACGCTATCAGTCCTTGTAGCGTTAAAAACAAGATTGTCAATCCAAAGATGCGCCAATAGTACTTTGCACCTCCTTTCCAAAAATCGTTAAATCGTTTTTGTTCGTGTTCTATTCGAAATATCTGTAGAATGCCTCCGCTAAGAAAAATAGAAAGCAATAGGAATAGGAATCCAGTTACCATTCCTTGGCTGCTAATAAAATCTACAACGTCGCCGTACTGGTTAAGGATGTCATTGAATACAGTAAAGTCAAAACGCGCGTACATATTGTCGAGAGCGACCGAATGCGCCAACTTTTCGTTTAAGAATTGGAAGGCGGGGTAACTCACCAATAAAGCAAACACGAAATTTAGGAAGTACAATAATCCCCAAAGTTTTACTTGCTTGAGCACCAGCCGCCAAGCGCTGAAGTATGTTTTTACAACGCTCATTTACACCAAGAAGCTTATGCCTTGCAAGACGTTTTGCACGCGCATGAACAATTGACTTATATACTTCCAGATGGTTTTGGATTCGGGTTCCACCCGATAACTGTTGTTCAGGAAGTTTTTGTCCAGATAAATTTTTTCACTGGGGTCGACTATCGCTGCACTAATACGTTTATTGCCGCGATACTCAATGGCGTGTACCCTTGCTTTGCCATCCCAAGTTTCAAGTACTTCTGAGCCGTCCTCGAACCGTACAAGAACCTCTTGTGGTATTCGTATATCGCCTAGGCGGTGCACTATTACTTTATTGTGAAATGAGTTTGACTGGTTTTCGGCAATCGCTTCGCGAGAGGCTTTCATACCCTTTTCTTCAAATATGCCGATGGCGTTTTTCGGCAGTGGTTTGTTTACAATTTCTGCAAGCGCGTAGTCGCAGTCGCCGTTTCCGTAAAGGACTTGTTCAAAAAACCAATCCATATTTTCTCCAAAGCGTGAGCCATGTTTTTGGGGAACGACTTCGTTAACTACATCTATAAAATCGTGTCGACAGGGATGTTTAAATTTCCAGCGATGAAAATAGACGCGCATTATTTCGTTCATAGTGTCAAGTCCCACCAAACCTTCTAGCGTTCGCAGCCAGGTTGCGGGTTTCGAGTAGAAAAGCGCTCGAGATCGGTCGTTTTCGTATTGCCAACCAAAGCGTGAGCTTTCTGCAATTTTCAAATTACTCATACCGGTGTAGCGCGAACGAAAAAATTCCATCGTCCCCATGTTTGCATAGCCTAAATCGATAAGTGAATTTTTCTCGCCGTAGGCGTGATCGAGTACTCGCGATTTCCAGTAAGAGGTAAAACCTTCATCCATCCACGCTTCTTCAAACTCATTGGTGCCCACCATTAAGTGAAAATATTGATGTACGAATTCGTGGATTACGAAATACTCCGGTGTACGTGCCCAGTTTGGAAATTTGTACAAACCTGGAGCAGTTATTAAAGTAGGGTACTCCATTGCGCCGGCATTGGCAGCGTAAAACGGAGGAACGATAATGGTTAAGTAAGGCCAGGGGTAGGGCATTAGGTGTTCCCCTAAATAATCCAAGCCGTGTATAGCCGATTCGAAATAGCGATCGGTGCAGCATTCGTATTCTGGCGCGATGAACAATTTTATGCTTACGTCCTTCCATTTTTTCTCTACCAGTATGAGGTCGTCGGAAGCGGTCCAAGCAAAATCGATTACATCCTCGGCATGGAAATACCAGGTCTTTTGATTACCGTTTACTTCTTCCTTATAAAGTGTACCCGTGGCGCCAACTAAAAAATCTTTGGGTACGGTTATGTCTACATTAAAGTTTCCGTATTCGCCAAAGTACTCGGTAGAGGCGTGGTATTGGTGACAATTCCAGCCACCCTCGGTAGCAAAGCGACTACCGGCTGGCTCGTAGACCCCAGTTTTGGGGAACCACTGCACGTTGTGGTAAAAGTTCTTTTCGAAACCAGTACGCACATTTAGTTTGTGCAGTTTGGCGCTCCATTTTAAGTGAAGTGTTTTCAAGGCCTGTGCTTGCACTGGCTCAGGCAAGTTCAAACGCATAACCGTACGATCGTTTTTGTTTTCGTCGTCGGGTTGAATGTATTCTAAGTAGGCCGTTAGGTCAGTCCCAGATTCATCACGTATTTCGTCAATGCTTATCCAGCTCCAAGCCTCATCTTCTAGTTCGGGCTGACCAAAAAACCGCGAGGGGTCGTTGTAAAAAGTTGACTTGGTGTTGCGGAAAGCGTTTAGAAACAAGTGGAATTGAATGTCTGGAACCTCGTCATCGGAAGGGTTCGTCCAGTAAACCGTTTCTTCCGCGTGCAGCATTTTGTTTTCGGGGTCTAGTACTACGCTAATGTCATAACTTGAGGTGCGCGCAGAAAGTGGCTCAGGAAATGTTGCCTCCTGACCTTGGGCAGAGATCAAAAAAAATAGTAGCAGAGCATTTATACAATACCGCATAATAGACCAAGCCGTTTAGGCGGGACTAAGATACGTACTAAACGGCGATGATCGGAACGAGATTGTTTGTGAATAGCCTTGGATTATTCTGGGCAGCAACACGCTATCCGCTTGTACTCGGCGCTAGGAAAATGTTTTCGCTCAACAGCTTGGCAGGAGCTTCCTCTGGTCGCTCTGCACGCTGGGGCTCAATACATTTTCCCAGCACCTCATACCGCTACTATCGTGGCTGCGGGCTTAGGGAGAATTCGAAAGACTTTTTGTAAAATGAAGTGTCGGGAAAAGTAGCTGCCACTATGGACGGGACAAGAGTGTACACTTAACTTTAGGAATCGGACTTCTTGTTTTTACACTTGAACAATTTGCAATAAAGAAATTTGTAGTCCAAGCCAAAACCAATAATGTAGATAGGCGCATTAAAAGTGTCTTTCAGTTGTTCATCCGCAAAAGGAACAATTCGATAACCTACTCCTCCAATAAGGCTAAACCAATGCAGCACTTGCCAATCTACTTTCAGCGACTGCTCAAAAAGGACTTTAAACTCCCGCTTGTTGGCGCGAGTTACACCTTCACCAGGAATAAAGTCAATGTCCACCCAGCCATAACCAATTTGACTGGTCGTTCTTAGTAATACCTTTTTACTTTCTAAAAGGGTGTATTCGCCATAGAGGGTTCCATAATGAAAACCAATTTCCGCTGGCAGAACTACTGGAGGGCTAAATGCGTTATCTATATAATCTTTAGTGGCTGTGTTTCCAAAGAGCCCGAACAAATTAGAACTGTATATGCCAAATCCGGCATTAAACTTTTCAGATTTCGAGTAATAGCATCCAATTCTAATACCATAAATTCCTACAGACTCTTTGTTAATAATCGTGCTTCTAGTATCAAAATGAAGTCTTGAGTACGAGTACCACTTCAGCGGTTTTTCTTCCTCCTGCGCTGATTCTTGTGTGCAAAGGACACCAGTAAAGAGGAGTAAGCAAGCAAGTGTGAGTAGTCTTATCATCATTTGACTTTCAAAGTCATTGGCAAGCTAACAAATTGTGCTCTCATATTTATCCTTAGAATTCATTAGAGATGGGTTAATTGACCCTCTTTTTTCTCGTGTTTTCCCTAATTAGGGTCGCTTGATATGGTGCGCTTACTCTCCACGGTTATTTCGGAACCTTCAGCGAGCATGACAGAAGTTGGTGGAGTAGAGCTTAAAAAGCCAAATTCCTGTCCATATACTTCTGCAAAGTCGACATCAATGTTATAGTCCTTTACTTCGTACGTTTCCCACTTTGGATGGGTCACTTCGTATTCGTTGGTTTTATTTTGATTGACTTTCGCATAACCCCAGTAATGCTCCGTGATGAATTCTATTTCACTTTTGGGTTCGATCTTGAATTTTTCGATACTGGCTTCAATTTTAAATGAATTCCATTTCCCTTTCTTTTTCCATTTGTATTGAACGATTCTCTTAGTGGAGTTCTCACTCCATGTATGTTCCATTGCTAAGGTTTCATAGTTTTCATTGTAAACGGTGTTGGCCACAAGGGTTAGGGCGTGTTTTGGAACGATTTCTTTGATAAACACAACGCCTCTTTTCCATTCGCCATTATCAAAGCGTTTAACATAGAATCTCAGATTTACCTCTTCGAAGTCTGTATGGAAGGGGATCTTAATTCCCAAGAGTTTAGTATTTACAAATTTAAAACCGACCAAACTAACAAAGCAGTTGCCTTTCCAAAGATCTATCTGTGTTCCTGCGGGTAAGTACTTTACAAGTAAGTCTTTCTCAATTATGTAATTGGCAATCGCAAGTTTTCTCCATTCGGCTTTAAGAAAGCTCATTGAATTGTATCATTTTTCAAATATCGCACAATACTAGCCCTATCAATCAAAAACTCCTTTTCACTTCCCGTCCTTTTATAACCCATTTGTTTACTCAGTTCTCTAGAAGGATGATTATCTGGGTGTGTCTCGGTTTCAATTTTTTCTAATTCAGGAAAGTCGGCTAGGAGCTTCTTAAACATTGCTGCTTTGAGCCATTTACTCAAGCCTTGCCCTCGGTATTCTTTTTTAACGCCAGTCATAAATTGATGCATCTTTTGGGGCTGCTTTAGATTGATAGACACATTGGTTTTGGCAATTATTTCATTCTGCTCATTAAAAATAAAATAGCGATAAGCGCAGTGGTTTCTAATCTTCCAAGCTTCTTGTAATGACCTTGTGCTTTCGGCCGTAACCTTCATTTCGCCAAGTTCTGAGTTTGCGGGCATATCTTTTAATAATTGCGTAAAAACTGCGGCAAACTCCTCCAATAGTTCATCTGGAAGTTCTTTATAAAATTCGATTCTGAAATTGGGAAACTTTGCTATTGAGTTTGATAGCCAAGTATCAATTAAATCAAGATTAGCTTCACTAACTTCTAACTCATAGCATTCTGTTGTCGATCCAATTTGCGCGCCGAATTTATCTTTCACGTAGTCATTGCTTCCTTCTTTTGAATGTACTGCCAGAGCAGTTGAGTTTTGATCGTAATCAAGAAATTTTTTAAAAACCAATTCAATCAAGTTGGACTCTAAGAACTTATCGTTCAAATAATTATTAAGATAAGTGAAGCGCTTGTCTAAGTTGTCTCGGAATTCGATTGAAAAAAAGAAGATGCCATTTGCTTTCTCGTTTTTCCAGACCTGAAAAATTTCTTGTCCCTCGTTAATAGACTCAAGGTTCAGCTCCTTTAACTTCTGCCACGAGTCGAAGGGTATTGGTTTATCTATTGCGGCAAAGCTTTTTACGCGAAAATCATAATATCGCTTCCAGTGCTCATCGGTGAAAAGCGCGGGGTCTACTTTTTCTAAGCGATATTTGTTTTTCAAATGCTCTTAATTTTGATTGGGGGAAGGGTAATTCCTCTTCGCAAGGTAGTATCCTTTAAAGACTATATTGAAATGTAATAGGAATAAGGCGCTGAGCAGCACCAAAGTAAGTTATTAATTTACTACGAAAGCCTTAGCTCTATGCAATTCGCGTTCGCATTGGAAACTAGCCCAATATATTCCTGGAACTAGTTTATGGGTATCAATAGTAATTCTTGTTTGATTAATATTGACAGATTCAGACATAACAATATCTCCCAGGGAGTTAAAAATTTTAACATCTCCAATCTCATTAATCTTAAAAAACTCAATCGATAACTCTTGGCTTGCTCGAACTGGATTAGGATAAATGAATAGCTCGACTTCTGTTGTGTTGGGTTGAAGCTTTGGCTGGAAGGTTCCTATGCAATGACAATACTCATTGTATCGATCGTTGATGGTGTATTCATTCCCGTCATTGCAAATGTCACCAATGTTATGATCTTCGCAGTCTTCGTCGGGAATCGAAAAGCATGGAACTCCTTTCAACTTATTTGTAATTACGGTTAAGAATTCGGTTGGTTTGTATGATTCAGCTAATGGTTCGTCCCTCCAATGAGGCTCAATCATATTCATTTTTTGACCGTCGCCATTCCAAGCCCAGCCAAAAAGGGGCCACCCGTTTTGGTAACAATGATCAATGATGGTGCACCAATCGGCTCCGCCTTGAGAAGGATTGCAAAATTCACCGACCATACATTTTGCACCTGAGTCCTCTAAGTAGGTCATATCTTCTGCAGTAAGCCATCTGTTTTGGTCAATGTTGTAAGCTGTGGTGTAGATATGTGCGGAGAACGTTATGTCCTCATCTTCAATGAGTGGATAAGCGTCAGCTGCAATCTTGGTTGCTTGACCAAAACCGGGTACATCTATAATCAAGCGACCATCATAAACCGTTCGAATTTCTGCAATGGCTTCGTTGTAAGCACTGGCGTAATCTTCTGGGTCAATACTGTGACTGCCCCATTCGTTCATTACATTAATGATAATCGGTCCGGAGCTGGAGAGGTTTATAAAATTCGTTTTCCACCAGTTTGCCGCTCTCATCAATTCTTCGAGGCTGTCTGTCCCAAGGAAATCAGAATCGTGGTATGTCGCAATAACCTGGTAGCCATTTTCGTGCGCCTCTTTAATCCAATGTGTTGCTTGATAGGCGCGATATGGTTCGATTTCAATGCGTACTGCTTCGATTTCGGGATAAGTCTTCATTAAATCCCAGGCCATATTTACCTGACCATTGTTGTAGTAGGAAGCTTGAATATTGACACCGTTTTTAATTTCTACTCCTTGGCAGAACAAAGATCCATGCGATAGAAGCATAACACAAAACAAGAAAAGTTTTGTGGCCGTGTAGGTAATATGCTGTTGACGGTGAGACAATCGCAAAAAAATAATAGTGAGAACTCGAAATACCTTACTAGGATAAGGATATGCTCGACTAAAGACAAGTTTATTTTTGCTTTTTTATTGACGTGGGCTCTTTTCTGACAGGAAAACAAGTATTGTTCTGTGTTTAAGCCAAATTTTTGACATTTCTATATAAGAACTGGGCTGTTTGTGGGTGCTTTAACTCAAATTGAGTTGCCAAGAAACCCCGAATTGATCAATTACCCAACCGAACTTTTGGCTGAATCCATAATTGTTCAGGGGCATAGTAACCGTTCCATTTTCAGAGAGTTTGGAAAAGAGTCTATCAATTTCAGCTTCGTCATCGCATTCAATATAGTTGGAAACAGCGGGTGAGAAATCCCAGTTGTGAACTGGTGGGCTATCGCTGCACATAAATAAGTTGCCGTTTAATTCGAAGGTGGCGTGCATTATTTTACCTTCTTCACCCGGAGCTCCTTCGCCCCAGCGCTTCATGTCGACAATTTTCGAATTATCGAAAAGTTCAACGTAGAAGTTCATTGCGTTTTCTGCATTGTTGTCTTGAAAAGTAAAGAAGGTTGCTATTTGATTTTTCATAGTCTTGTTTTGGTCGGTTGCAAAATAGTTTTCTTCTCCTTTATTTTTCGCAGAGTTTCTTTACTTCGACTAACCAATTATTCCAAACTACTATTTGCGCTTCATAATCAGCCCCATAAGATCCGGCATAAACGGAAAGCTTGGAAAAGGATTCTCCTTTTTCAATGGAATACCTTTCTACATAATCCATACCAGGGAAATCGTAGTCTATTTGAATTAGTTCGTCTTCAATCAATTTTCCTATTAGCCCTGTGCTTACAATCCTATCAGGTTCATATTTGAAATGGACTTCTGATCCTAGCTTCCAATCAGATTCGATGAATGCATTCTTATCGAACACTTTACCCAATTCTTTGGCGTAGGATTTATCGGTTATAATATGCCAAACCTGGGAAGGGCTAGCCTTTATGTCAATACTAATGTCGACGATATTGGTTTCTGCCATTTTGAAGGGTCCTAGGTTAGTGTTTAAAAGAATTGATAGATAGGAATGTTAAAATAGCAAATGTCAGATTCGTTTTAGAAGGATTTAGCTACGCTTTTAGATTGCGGTCTGGATATAAAAAAATGCTTCATTAGAATTATCTGACATCAGGTTTCTTTTCTGCTCTTGATTAAGAAGATGGCCTCCGTTTTCAAGAATTAAATTTGTTGTTTTTTCGAGCTCATTGACTAGAAAAGTAGTTACCCAATATTCATACTTTCCTTTTAGACTGTTGGGAATTTTATGGATTTGAATATTACTGTTTGGGTTTTCGGCAAGTATATTATCGTCGATCTCCTTTAAGTTCCAGCCGAACAATTTTGAATAGAAGGGTATTACTTCGGTTAAATCTGATACGTGTAATTCCGTCTTTATGATAGTGCCATCGACTTTGAAAGAAGGCATATGTAAATCAGTACCGTCATAAACTGTGAATCCTGCACCTTGCGGATCTCTGATTAGTGCGATGTTTCCATTGTTAAATTCGGTAGCATCTACTTCTATAATTGCATTTAGCTTCTTAGCGCTTTCTACCGTTTTCGTCACTGATTCTACTTGAAAATAGCTCATCCAGAAATGCGGCATATTTATTTTCTTTAGGTAGTCAGGAGTTTCAAAAATGCCTGCAACAGGGGAATCCTTAATTTTTGCTAAGTAGTATTCGTTGTCATTCGAGATTTGCCATCCGAATACAGACTTGTAGAACAAAATGGAGTCCTTTGTGTTGTAAGTTGAAAGATCTGCCCAAATAAATTCTCCTTTTTTCATTTTCAGTTTTTAGCGGAGTTGCTTTATTGTTCTAATGTATGCAGTATTATCAGCTTTTGCTTGGGTTTAACTTAATAATTGCGTGAGGGATAGAGGCCTTGGGGAGCTCCTGTTGCTAAAGGCAAGAATACTGCTTAGCTCCTAAGAGCTAGATGCAGTTTTTGCCTGAAGCAGAACAGAGCGACGGCCGAAAGCCCGACCCTGAGCGACCGGAGGCTTGTTGGTCGCAGACCACCAAGACGGAGGGCGCGAAGGGGCACGCCCAAAACTTTTGACAGCTGCCCAAATAATTTACAGATTAAAAATCTACGATAAACCCGATGCTCGGAAGCAGAGTCCCTTGGCTGAGGTTAGTGATTTCGATTAGGTCTCGTGGCTCGATTACATCTCCATTTTCGTCACGATTTAGTCCAAAGACGGGCGGCTGCACTTGGTCGGCAGAGGTTACGTTTTGTAAATCGAGGTATAAGTTGAAGGACCATTTTTCGAAGTTCCACTTCTTATCGATGCGCACGTCGACTGCTGTAAATGCATCGAGCCTTTGGCTGCCGAAGTCACTGTAGTCAAAAATAAATGCGGGGAAGTTTTCGAGAGTCGCTGCTTGATCGACTTCGGCGAAAGGTGCTTTTCCGTTGCCACGTACTTTCACTCCGAGTTCCCAATTGCGCTTGAACTTGTAGCCTCCGGTAAAACTAAACAAGTAGCTGTAATCCCAGGCGGAGGGCAGAAAGCGGTTGGTATCGCTACCTGTGAATTCGCTTTCGTACAACGTGTAAGCTACAATGGCGAAGAAGTTACGAGTTAGTTTTTGTTGGGCGGAAATTTCTAATCCTCTAGTACGGCCTAGGCCGATTGATGCGATGTCTTCGTTGCCGGTAACTTCGAAATCGCCACCGAGATTAGCTAATGAGACGTCTCTTAGTAATGAAACTGGATAATTACTGTATCTTTTTACAAATGCTTCTACGTTTATGCGCAGACTTGAGCGTGGAACATATTCTAGTCCCAGCACGTAGTGATTGCTCCTTATATATTCGGCATCTTGGTTGGCGAAGTTGCCTTGGTTGTCTTGAAATCCTAAAACGGTCAATGCTGGCAGTCGGTAGTAGCTTCCAGCGGAGGCGTTTAGTCTCAAAAGATCGTTCTTGTCTAGTCGGACTGAAAGGGAAAGTCTGGGGGAAAATGTTTCCAGCAAGTTATTGCCATCTTCTGTGAAAGTATTGGCGTCGAATCTAAATCCGCCGCTGACATTTACGCTGTTGCTGAAAAAGGCACGCGAGGCCTGGCCGTATAGTCCGTAGCGCAAAAAGTCTAGTTCTGATTCGAAGGATACATTATCTATCAGGTTACTGGTAATGTTTCGGTAGCGTGAGCTCTGAATGCTGACTCCTGAGTTGAATTTCCAATCGTTGAGATAATTGGTTAATTCTGAACGTAGTTTTATTTCGGTTTCACGTGAGTCGTTAGTGAAAAATGGATCGGTTTCATTTATGTTGTCTCTGAACTGGGTAAAGTCGTTGTTGAGGGTGTTGAAACTTAAACTGTTTCGCCAAAACCCATTGATGTCTTTGAAGCGGTGGTTCCAGCTTACGCCTAGTGTATTCGACCATTGTTTGATAATGGCTAGATCGTCTAGTTGAGCGCGTTGTTCTTCCGTTATATCGTCAGGGACATTTAGTGAAAAGTCGTCGATGGAACCGAGTCCTATAAAGGTGAGGGAGTTGTAATCGTCTATTTTGTGATTAACCTTTGCTTGAAAATCCCAGTAGTCTGGTAGGAAGGGCAGACCGATTAGCTTGAAGAGGAGTTGCAAGTACGATCTTCTGGCAGAAACGATATACGATGTGTTTGCAGTTTTGTTATCGCCTTTGAAGAGTGGCCCTTCTAAGGTTAGCGCTGTTTCTGATGCACTGACTCTAAGGTTTCGACGCATTTCGCGGTCGTTGCCATTGCGTTGATCAAACTGTAGAACTCCAGAAAGTACGTTGTCGTACTGCGCTGAAAATGCGGATGTGCTTAAGTTAACGCCTTCGAAAAAAGAAACGTTAAGCAAACTGACTGGTCCGCCACCACTTCCTTGCGTGGCAAAGTGATTGATGTTGGGAATTTCAATACCATCGAGGTAATAGACTACTTCGTTGGGTGCACCTCCTCTAATGATAATATCGTTTCGGAAACCGCCGATGGAACCTGCAACGCCTGGAAAGGACTGTACTACTTTGGCGATGTCGTTGTTGCCTCCGGGGTAGGCTACTATTTCTTCCGTAGTTAGTGACTGAACGCTCAGTGGGTTTTCTTTATTTTTTACAAATGGGTCAGGACGAACAATTATCTCATCGAGGCCCGTAGCAATATCTTCCAAGCTGAAGTTTATGTCGGCATTGGCTACCGTTTTAATATTGACATTAAAACGAGTCTGCGGCTTGAAGCCTACATAGCTGGCGGTAACGTTGTGCGAACCCAAGGGAATATTGTCAATGGTATAGAAACCGTCGAGATCGGTAGATGCACCCAGCGTCAGGCTGTCTATTACTACGGTCGCACCTATCAGCACCTCTCCAGTTTTGAGGTCGGTGATGGTTCCTGAAAGAGAACCCGTTTTTTGCGAGAACACCGAGAGGCTACAGAGTAAAAGTAAAAAGCAGAATCGCTTCATTTTTATGCCATTGACTTAAGTGTAAAAACTGTTATCTCAGGTGGCATGCCAACACGACCAGGAAAAGCTAAATAACCAAAACCTTGGTTAACGTATAAGTTTTGTTTGCCCTCGGTATATAAACCACTCCAACGCTTATAGCGATATTTTATAGGGCTCCACTGAAAGCCTGGAATTTGAATACCAAATTGGCCGCCATGAGTGTGTCCTGATAAGGTTAGTGGAAAGTGTACAGGGTGATCCAGTATTTTTTGGTCCCAATGCGAAGGGTCATGCGAGAGCATTACTTTAAATACGTCTTGGTCTAATCCTTCAATGGCTTTGTCGATATCACCTTTTTTAGGAAAGTGACGACTGTGTCCCCAGTTCTCGACTCCGACGATGGAAATGCGTTCACCATTTCTTTCTAGGACGCGGTGCTCATTGTTGAGCATGTCGAAACCCATTTCTTTTTGATGTGCCTGTAGGTCGAGGACGTTTTGTTCGGCATGTTGTTTGCTTTCAAAACGACGGTAGTGCGCGTAGTCGTGATTGCCCATTATAGAAAACATACCAGAAGGGGCGGTCAGTTTTTTAAATATGTTTACGAAGGGAACGATTTCTTCAGCGGAGCTATTGACCATATCTCCGGTGAAAACAATAACGTCGGCGCCTTGTTCATTAATAAGATCAACGCCATACTCGACCTGAGTAATGTTATCGAAGCTACCTGAGTGAATATCGGATATTTGAGCAATTTTGAAACCATCGAATTCTTTAGGTAAATCCGCAAAAGGAATCTCAATGTTTTTGACTCTATAGTTGTATTTGCCTTTGGTAATACCGTACAAAATGCTGCCGAATAGTGTCCCTGCGACTACAAAGCCGATCTGGCTAATGAATTTTCTTCTGGCTGGAAAATGAAAGTCTTCAGCACCGCCAAGTGTGCGGTCGTAAATGGCATAGAAAAAGCGTCCGATATCCTCTGCCAAAAGCACAATGGTATAAGCCAACTTTGGAATTAATGCCAAAAAGAAAAGCGCCAGAAACACGCTTAAAAAAGTATAGGCCCCAGGGCGGTCATTGGTAAGCATGAACATACTAACGAACATCATGACAATAACGGTTCCGTTGAGTAGCCAATAAAACCACAAAATGAATTTGCGCAACAGATCTGACTCTAGGCCATTGACCAGCGTTTTGATTCCTTGATAAGTGTAGAAATCAAAGACTAGGAAAAAGGTGAGCATGATAATCAGACGTGTGATCATGTCCATTAGGTTATACTATTGAAGCCACAAATGTACACCACAAGCGTCTTTTGCGCTCAGTTGATTTGATTAATGAGGATATCGGTCATTATGATGATAAGAGCTCCTTGATTGCATGTGGTTTGGGCTCCTGTTTCGTCGAAACTCAGGTTTACGACAAAGTTATCTATCTCGAATGCAGGATCAAGGTTAAGTGGCTTAAGCACTTCTAGGTTTCCTTCGGCATTAATTATCTCGATGACAAATCCGCAGTTGCTCAGGTTTTGTCCAGTATAATCTCTTACTACACCGTTTACAAAAATTTCATTGTTATCATTTTCGCAAGATGAGAAGGAAATTGCGATAAAGAGAAAGGCGAAAAGATGGAGACAGAACTTTTTCATATTGACTCTAAAATTAGCCCATATCGAGAAAATATTGCTAGCTTTCGATATAGGATGGTAAAAAGGAAGCTTAGTTGGGCGATTGTTTTTGGTTTGTTGACGACAGCACTCGTTTTTGGGCTCAACCATCGCTTTGGGAAGGTACCTGCCTTGGCGAAGTTTTTGAGTCCTTTTTCAGGTGTTTGGCAAAATGCGGAGAAGAGCGGCCCTAAAATAAATGCTGAGTTAAAGTTGGACGGACTAAAAGCTCCCGTGAGCATTTACTACGACGAACGCTACGTCCCTCACATTTTTGCGGAAAACGATGAAGACCTTTATTTCGCACAGGGATATGTACAGGCACAGTTTCGCTTGTGGCAGATGGATTTTCAAACCACTTTTGCTGGAGGAGGATTGTCGGAAATACTTGGAGAAGTGACGCTTCCTTCTGACCGATATATGCGACGTATCGGTTTGCCCATGGCGGCTGAGGTGGCACTGGAGTCAATGCAAAAAGACCCTGAAGTTTTTGCTGGTATACAAGCTATGACTGCGGGCATTAATGCCTACATCGATCAGCTCAAGCCTCAGGATTATCCGGTAGAATATAAGTTGATTGGCCACGCGCCAAAAAAGTGGAGCGAATACAGAACGGCTTTGGTGCTAAAAAATATGGCGCACGGTTTGGCTTCCTACGATTTTGATGTAGAGAACAATGCAGCGCGGAGTATTTTGGGTGCAGATTTATTTAAAGAAGTTTATCGTATGCACTGGCCAAACGATGAACCTATTGTCCCAGGTTTTGAAGTACATGGTAATGCACGCAATGCACCTACACCGACACCTATGCGACCCACTTGGAAAAAAGCAGCAGCCAAAAAAGAAGATGCGAAATATAAATACGGCTCCAACAACTGGGCCGTTTCAGGTTCGCGTACTGCATCGGGTAGACCGATATTGGCGGGCGACCCGCACTTGCAGTTAACTTATCCCAGCGTTTGGTTGGAGATGCATTTGAACAGTCCTAGTCACAATGTTTACGGCGTTTGTTTGCCTGGAGCACCTGGGGTTATTATTGGATTCAACGATTACATCGCCTGGAGTCTTACTAATGGTGAGCGAGATGTACGCGATTGGTACCATATAAAATACAAGGATGAAAGCGAAAATGAGTATTGGCATGATAACAAGTGGAAAGCAGTAGGTAAGCGTGTAGAAGAGATAAAAGTGCGGGGAGCCAAAACAGTATACGATACAGTGCGTTATACGCATCACGGTCCAGTGACTTACGACCAAAACTTTGGTGATATGGACGATGCGCGAATTGCAAGTCGATGGATGGCGCATTTGCCTAGTAACGAGAGTAAAACCTTACAGCTAATGAATCGTGCGAAGAACTATGAGGATTATCGCGCCGCTATTCCGCACTTTCGGTGTCCTGCACAGAATATAGTTTTTGCTTCTGTCCAGGGCGATATTGCTATTTCGCATGCTGGTCATTATCCCATTATGCCTCTGGAGAAAAGTATGTTTGTCGTAGATGGCAGTTTGCCCGAAAACGATTGGACGGATTTTATACCGCAATCCGAACAACCGCATCATCAAAACCCTGAGTGTGGATTTGTAAGTTCCGCCAACCAAGTACAAACCGATTCATTGTATCCTTACAAATACTCGGGAAACTTCGAGTATTTCAGAAATCGCCGTATCAATCAGCGATTGAGTGAATTGAGCGAGGCTAGCGTTGAAGATATGCAGTTGCTGCAAAGTGATAACCATAGTTTGCTTGCGGAAGAAGCGCTGCCGACTATGTTGGAAATACTGAATCAAGATTCGGTAAGCCAAGCAGGACAACAAGCCGTAGATTTACTAGAGGAGTGGGATTACACTTTTAACTCGGATCAATTAGAGCCGGTTATTTTTTACGAGTGGTGGGAAGCTTTTTACGCGGCCTTTTGGAAAGACCTAATTGCTACGGGCGTAGAAGTTGATTCGCCTGAAGACCATACTACTATGCAGTTCTTGTTGCACGCAGATCGCTATTTGGACTACGTCGATAAGTTACCGGTTCATCCTACGGATTTACAGGCGACTGTTTCGACAGCCTTTAAGCAAACCATCGAAACTTATTGCGATGGTGACTGCACAAACATTAGAGCTTGGGGTAAGCACAAAGGCACTTCCATAAGACACCTTATGCGCTTGCCTGCATTTTCCGATATGAACTTGGACGTAGGAGGAGGCGTAAATATTGTCAATGCTACTGGAAAACTAGCTGGTCCTTCTTGGCGTATGGTCGTCGATATGAGCTCGCCGCCAAAGGCTTATGGCGTTTATCCTGGCGGTCAGTCAGGAAACCCAGGCAGCAAGTACTATAACGATTTTACCAATCACTGGGCGAATGGTCAGTACTTCGAATTAAAAAGTTCTGGCGACAAAGAAACTTGGGAAGCAAATCATAAGCAATTACAAAAACTGATGCCTTGAAGTTTTTAATGAGCATGTTTCTTGTCTTTGGTTTAGGCTTTGCGGTAAATATATTTTTGCCTTGGTGGGCTGTAGTAATATTGTCCTTTTTCGTGGCGGGCATTTTGAATCGTTACAAAATACTTGCCTTCATCGCTGCCTTTGTCGGCGCCTTCTTGCTTTGGGCGGGGCACGCTTTTATCTTGGATGGTGACGCTTTACTCTCTTCTCGCTTGGCGGAGATTTTTAGTATGCCCACTGGTCCAGCTATGTTTGCACTTACTGGTTTGGTAGCTGCTTTGCCAAGTGGTTTTGCAGGGGTAGCGGGTAGTTTTTTGTTCGATCTTTTCTTTCAAAAGAGAGCAGTGGAGATTGAAGAGGAAGCGCGTATAGAAGAAGATGCTTAAAGTCATTTCAAGCGTAGCTGAGAAATCTGTTTGCTCGTACTCAACAAATCTTGGAAACACTATTTCCACTTAGGCGTAAGGTAGGAAATTAGATTTTTCTTAGTATCGGTTGCACCGACGTATCCTTGCCCTTTTTTATAGTACCAAATGTAAGTCGCGTCTCTGTACTCCGTTTTCAAAACGATTAGTTTTTTGTAAGTACAAAAAGGTGTTTTTAGTTTGCCTTTTGTCGAAAGCACGGTGTATGTAGTGCCGATGGCCTTGGCTTCCCAAGATTGCCCTTTCTTTAAATTGGTATCTAGCCTTATTATTTCTTCACCGGTATTTTCATAATATTGATAGGTAATGCCATTTTCTTCGCGTAGAAAAAGAGTGTTTTCCATACCAGTTTCCCACACCTGCGTGAAGGCTATGTATTGAACGCCGTCAAACATACCCTGGCCAGATATCTCTTCAAAGTAGTGAGTGTTCCCCCAGATAATTTTCTTCTTCTTATAGTCTAGCGGAAAAAAGCTATCACTCACAAAAACATCGCAGAAAATTTCGCCTTCTTTTTGTGCGCTGGCTGCGAAGCAGAAAAATATTAGAAGAAGACTTAGTAGTTGTTTCATTGTGGGTTGCACTTAAATCTATTTGAATTTACATAAATATTAATAGTTACTTCACTCTAAGGTCTTCATTAAGCGATGATTGATGTAGAGCTTTTCTTTTCCTACTTTCTTCGAGCGTAATATGCCTATTTCTTCTAAGGCCTGTAGGTAGTTTCCTACTGTTTTTGGCGATCCCAGTTGAGCATCGATAAGGTTCTTTCGTTTCGTGTAGGGAAGCTTGAAAATTATTTCTAGTAATTCTTTTGAGTAGAGCTTTGGTTTCTTCTTTTTAATTTTTGCTTCTATGCTGTCCATTAGTTTTACTATGGCAGCTAGTTTTTCAATTACGTTGAGGGAGGTGACTTCTATCATGTCCA
>CAZZIZ010000023.1:5281-26359 GCA_964654535.1 uncultured Chitinophagales bacterium | reverse complement strand
AAGCACTTAGCTCCCTAGAGCTAGAAGGGCTTTTTGCTCAAAACAGAACAGAGCGACGGCCGAAAGCCCGACCCCAATACTTTGCGCGCAGCGCAAGATGTTTTGGGGACACGCCCAAACCCGTATCATTACAGACGACTTAAAAATTGACGCAAAAGGCAAATTGCTTTTTTTTATGGTCAAAAATTGGTCTACCAATTTATTTGAGTTTTACAAGTGGATGATCAAATCGAACGACAGGTTTTCAGTATGAGTAAGACGAAAATTTAGTTTTAGCGTAAATACTAACTAATGTTAGTTTAATTAGTTGTCTTATAATACTCATTTATCTCCTGTAAAACCTGCATAAGTGGAAGACTTAAGTCAATCAATCTTTCGAATAAAACTATATTTACATGCCTGCAAATTATTATAAAATGCGGCGCAAAAAACTCCCTTAGGCGAAAGCGTTGCTACAAGATTCACTATGAGAATAATCTACTTACTTGCCTTGCTTACAATTAGTACAGGCCTTCTAGCTCAAAATCGAGAAGTGCAAGGCACTGTACTCGACGACGAAGATGGTCAACCTCTAATTGGTGTCACTGTCTTAGTAAAAGGAACTACTATTGGAACGATAACTGACCTAGACGGAAACTACAGTTTATCTGTTCCTGCAGAAAACGACGTTTTGGTTTTTTCCTATACCGGTTTTAAAAGCAAAGAAGTTCCCGTTGGCGATAGCGGCTCGATTGACTTAATGATGGAGTCTGACGTCGGTTTGCTGGAAGAGGTTGTTGTAATTGGTTACGGTGTTCAGAAAAAGAAAGTAGCGACCGGCTCTATTTCCAAATTGACTACGGAAAGTTTGGAAGGCTACCAAGTACAAGATGTGTCTTCTGCATTGGAAGGTCAGGTCTCTGGATTGATTGTAAGTGAATCTTCTGGTCAGCCGGGTTCGAGTAAAGCAATCTTGATTCGTGGCGTTAGTACCAACGGAGATAACTCACCATTGTTTATTGTAGATGGTTTGCAGGTGGACAACATCGACAACATTAATCCTAACGACATAGAGAGTGTTGACGTTTTGAAGGATGCAGCTTCGAGTGCGATATATGGTGCGCGTGCTGCTAACGGTGTAGTAATTATAACTACTAAAAAAGGAACCGGTGGATCTGGAGTGGTTAACTATGAATTTTTTACTTCTAATGCTCGCCCTTGGAAACTGCCATCGATGCTCGGTGCAGAAGACTATGTCGCTTTAACGCGCGAGAAGTTTCAAAATGGAAATCAGTTGACTTCTTTAAACGGTTTAGGTTTCCCGCAATTGGGAGAACTGGGCAGCAGTGCCAACACAGACTGGATGGATACCATTTTTGAGGATGCTAATACAACAGTACACAGACTATCCGCTGCGGCCAATAGTATTTACCTGTCTTTAGAATACTGGGATCAGGATGGAGTAATTGGTGCGGAAAAATCAAACTATGAAAGAATTTCTGCCAGAGTAAATGGCTCCAAGGATATTAATAACTGGCTAAGAATTGGTGAGAACATTAGTATAGTACGCGTCGACAATCAAAACCTGGGCGTAAACAATGCTTTTGGAGGCGTAATCGCCGATGCATTCAATTATGATCCTTTGACTCCAGTATTTGACGAGTCTGCACAATTTGGCTTTGCGCAATCTCCTTGGGTACAAAAAGAGTTTATCAATCCGCTGAGCAGACTTTTTATTGCGAACAACAATGGACACAGTGATCAAATATTAGGAAACGTGTTCGCAGAATTTAAGCCTATAAGACAATTGACTTTTCACAGTGATTTTGGAGTAGATTATTCGTGGTTCAATTTCAGAACCTTTACTCCTGAATTTGCTTTTCACCCTTCTTTCGTAAATATTGGCAATGACATTATTCAAGGCTACGGATTCAATCAGGCTTTCCAAATTGAGAACTACGCGAACTATGCTGACACTATTGGAAGGCACCACTTCGATTTCTTATTGGGTACATCGTTTAGACAAAGTAATGGCGAAAATGCTGGAGGTAGTTCGAGTTTCATTCCAACGGAAGTGCAGTTTGATGATAATTTCCAAATTCTGGACGCAGGTCAGGATACTATTGATCAGGCCTTCGGAAGTATTAATGTAGAATACAACCTTATCTCTTACTACTCTCGTTTACTTTATGACTATGACGACAAATACCTTTTCTCAGCTACTATAAGAAGAGATGGCTCGTCAAACTTTGGATCTGCTAATCGTTTCGGAATATTTCCGTCCTTTTCTGCTGGTTGGGTAGTCTCAGATGAAGCATTCTTCGGGACGGATAAAATTAACTTCATGAAAGTGAGGGCAAGTTGGGGTATAAATGGTAACGACCGAATAGCACCGCTTTCTTTTGCTTCGACCGTTGAGAACGTTTTCGCCTACCCCACCGGAAATGAATCTGGACTTAACACGGGATCGGCCTTGGCGACTCCTGCAAACCCCAACGTAAAATGGGAAGAGAGTGAACAGTTTGACATAGGTTTAGAACTGCGCTTCTTCAATGACAAGCTTACCACCGAGTTCGACTTCTATAGAAAGAACACTCGGGACTTATTGATGAACCAACAAATACCGGGTTTCATTGGTGCCACAAATAATCCGATTAGTAATCTGGGTTCGATTCAGAACACTGGATTTGAAGCAAGTATTAACTATAAGTTCAACGTTGGGCGATTAAAGGTTCAAACTGCCTTGAACTACACGACTTTTGAAAACGAAGTAACCGAAGTTGCTGGAGACGCGGGCTTCTTGCCTGGATGGAATTGGCCAGTAAGAAATCAGGCGATTACAAGATTGTCAGAAGGCTTTCCAGTGGCGCACTTTGTGGGCTTACAAACCGCAGGAATCTTTCAGACACAAGATGAAGTTTTCTCCCATCTTGCTGCAAATGGAGAATTACTACAACCTAATGCAAGTCCTGGTGACCTTCGTTATGTTGATATCAACGGAGACGGTGTAATTAACACGGACGACATTACAGACATTGGTTCTCCTTGGCCAGACCACGTAATTGGACTAACGATTACGGCACAATACGGAGGCTTCGATTTTACCGCCATCGTAGGTACGCAAATCGGACACGATATTTTCAGAACCTATGAGCGTTCGGATATAACCTTTACCAACTACCAAGACTTTTGGTTAGATCGTTGGACGCCAGAAAACCCAGGTAATGATTTACCGCGATTGACTTCTACTGATCCGAATAACAATCAGCAACCATCAGACTTTTATGTTGAGGACGGTTCCTTTGTTAGATTGAGAAACATACAAATTGGATACTCGATTCCAGAGAGATTACTTTCACGTATTCACGTGAAAGGTCTTAGAGTTTATTTCTCAGGAAACAATTTGTTTACAGGAACGAACTACCGTGGATTCGATCCAGAGATTGGAACATCGGGATGGATATTGGATACCGGTATTGATAAAGGCTTTTATCCTTCGAACAAAACAGTTGGATTTGGCGTTAAGGTCACACTTTAGTAAAGCATTAAATTTTAAAGCACATTATTATGAAGCTTAATAAAATCATACTCTTTCTCATTGCTATTTGCTTGCTACCTCAATGCTCGGAAGATCAGCTTGATGTAGAACCAGTAAATGAATTTCTCTCTGAGAATTTCTACCGTACCGAGTCACAAGTTGAAGCTGCTTTAATCGCGGCTTATGATCCGATAGGTTGGACTATGGCATTTGGTCATTGGATATCTGAAGTCATGTTCAATGAAATCCGTTCGGACAATGCCAATGCCGGCGGTGATAGTTCTAATAACGATCAGCCAGGCTGGCAAGAGTACGACGATTTTAGAAACACGAATACCAATGCGGTAACGCAACCGATGTATCGACGATTGTACATTGGAATATTCCGCTCCAACCTGGTGATTCACGAACCCGAGTTTACTAGCCCAGTAGTTGATCAACTGCAAGCTGAGGCGAAGTTTCTAAGAGCTTATTACCACTTCGAATTGTTCAAGCATTTTGGACCTGTTCCGGTGGTAACCGATGTGCTTAGTCCCGAAGACGTGAACTTGGAACGAAATACAATGACGGAATTGTTTACTGCTGTTGAGTCTGACCTACTGGACGCAATTGCTTTGCTTCCAATATCAGTATCAAGTAATGACACTGGTCGTGCGACTAAAGGAGCAGCTCAGGCGCTTTTAGGTAAAGTATATCTCTACTGGGCCGACTTAGCTAATGATGATCAAGCGAGGTTTGCATTGGCTGCGGAACAATTTGGCGAGGTAATAGATTCTGGTGCGTTTGGTCTCGTTGAAGATTTTCAAGAGCTCTATGATTTTGGCGTTAAAAACCCAATCGAATCAGTATTTGAAATTCAGAAATCAAACTTGTTCCCAAGTGATTGGGTTTGGTTTGAAGGAATAGAAGGCAATGGCATCATTCAGCTTTGTGGTGTTCGTGGCTTGTGTCCGAACCACCCGGACTATATAGATGGCTGGGGCTTTATGCTGCCAACACAAGATCTTTACGACTCTTACTTATCGGACGATACTTATCGTCGTGACGTTTCTATTATAACTGTTGATGAGCTAGAGCAAGAAGTAGAAGCCAATGGTGGCGGGTGTGACGTAGTGGTTGACTTAACTCAAAACAATCCAGAAGACTACACGGGGTTCTGGCAAGAGAAATTTGGAAACTTCAAACTTTACGAAGGCAACAATGTTAACGGAGGAAGTCCGAATCTGACCAAGGACGATAACATATACTCAATCAGATATGCGGACGTTTTATTGATGCGCGCAGAAGCATTGCACAGAGGTTCTGGCCAGGATAACGAAGCGATGCAGCTGATTGATCAAGTAAGAGAACGTGCTGCTGGTCCAGACGCGACCTCATTTAGAACTTCTGCAGAAGTAATGAGCGACGAAGGATGGTCACTTTTAGATTTGATTTGGTACGAAAGACGTGCAGAGTTTGCACTAGAAGGAGACAGATGGTTCGATTTAGTGAGATCAGGAAGAGCGAACGGAAGCTTGTTTGCAGGTGATCCTATACGTGGTAACAATTTCAATCCAGACATTCACTTATGGTTACCGATTACACTAGAAGAAACTTCAGTAGCTCCGAACCTTACACAATTCCCCGATGCAAGCCTTTTCCAATAAACAGATGAATACTATTTAAATAAACTAACAGAATATTATGAAAAACTTATTATTCCTAAAGCCGAAGTGGACTAAAATTGTCTTTCCGCTTTTGCTAGTACTCTTTACAGTCGGATGTGGCGACGACGACGACACTGGGGGAACAACTCCTCCTGGTCCAGGAACCGATGCCCCAATTGCAAGCTTTCAGTTTGCAGTGGATGCTGAAAATTTCCTTACGGTAAACTTTTCAAACTTCTCTCAAAACGCTTCAACCTTCGCTTGGGATTTTGGCGATGGAACAGGTACTTCTACTGAGGAAGATCCTTCTTACACTTATGCAGCAGGTGGAACTTACACCGTGACACTTACTGCATCAGAAGGAACTGAATCAGCACAGAGAACTGAGATGATTACGGTAACTGATCCTAACGAAGCTGGCAGAGCTCTTTTCGGAGATGTTTCTAAAACATGGAAGCTATTCAGAGAAGGAACTTCTATGTCATTAGGACCTAATGCAGATAGCCCTACTGAATTCTGGGCTGGATTGACCAACGATGGAGCTAGACCTTGCTTATACGAGCAAGAGATTACCTTCCACGCAGATGGAACTTATGAGTTCGACGACATGGGAATGTTCTGGGCAGAGTTCGGCGTATTCAATAACGTAGCTGGCTGTACTACAAGTGAAACTCCTGAGCAATGCTTTGAAACTGCTGGCGCCACCTTGGTAAACGCTTGCGGCGACGATATCTCTGCTTGGGGTTCAGGCTCGCACACATTCGAGTATGACGTACCAACTAACAGACTTACACTTAATGGCATGGGTGCTTGGATTGGAATCCCTAAACTAGGCACATCTGGTGAAACAATCGTACCAGTAAGTTCAGTAACAACTCAAATTACCATAGAGGAAAATACTGGATTCGACGTAATGCTAGTTGAATTCATTTATGACGGTACTTACTGGCCAATACGCTATGCAAGCTATTCTGATGCGAGCTTAGAGCCTGCTTTGGTAACAGATTTTGTTCCTGTTGAATTTGGTGAGGACTTCCCAGATGCATCTCCTAGTTCTTTGTCACACTCCTTTGTATCTGCTGAAGGTCAATCATTGGAAACTATTGAGTCTGCATCCTTAATAAATTTCGGTGCAGCTGATCCTGCAGGAGGAGCTGAATTAGTAGGAGAGTTTTTACGTACGGAAGCACAATTCCAAGAGCTTCAATTCCAAACTGCTCCAGAGAAAAATGACATCAACTTCGAAAACTTAAGTACGATTACTCTAGATGTTTATTTCCCTAGTTCAAATGATTACACTGGTACGCTTACTAGAAATGTAATTGTGGGTATAGCTGACAAAAGCGCGACAGAGCAGTGGTGGACGGATCACCAGCAATATGTTGCTGACGGAACTGACTTCCCAGAAGATGAATGGGTAACCATTGAATTTGATCTTAGTACGCCGACTGATATTGCTAACCCAGCAAATGGAACTACGCCATTCGAAAGATTCGACTACGATATGATCTTTATAAACATTGGCGACGGAAACCATACCACGCCAGGTACTTTCTTCGTTAGAAACTTTAGCTTTCAATAACGACTAGATTGAAAGTGGACGACTTAAGGCCATTTCATTCAATATTGTCTTTGAAACAACATTCGAAAGAAGAATAATTATTGATATAGAGCAATTGCCTTTAGGGCAATTGCTCTTTTTATTTATTTTTAGATAAACCCATTACAGTGAACAAGACGTACATATTATTCACACTTCTATTAATCATCGCTTCTTGTGGTGATTCAGAAGATCCTGCGCCGACAATTACAGTACCGAGTGTCTCAATAGACCCGCTGTCAGTCTCTGAAGGTAACAGTGGAACCAAAGCTGTATTCGCGAGTGTTCGACTTTCTGCAGCCACAACAGAAACGGTTTCAATTTTTGTTGAAACGGCCGATGTAAGTGCAGAAGCAGGTTCGGATTACGTAGCCTTGTCTATGTTGGTTGAATTCGCCCCTGGGGTTGTTCAAGAAAATATTCGTCTGGAAATTTTGGGTGACGAAGAATCTGAAACAGATGAAGAGTTTACCATAAATATTGTCAACTCAGAAGGTGTTACCGTAGGCAATAGCTCCTCTTCTGTCATTATTGAAAATGATGACCTAGGAACTGGCAATGTCATTATTCCTTCTGGCGGATATATTACCCCTGAAACATACGATGGTCTCAGTTTATTGTGGGCCGACGAATTCGACGGAACTACTATAGACAAAGACATTTGGTGTTTTGAAGAAGGCAACGGCTCTTATGGTTGGGGAAACAATGAGTTGGAATTTTATCGAGAAGAAAACGCTTCCATCATCGATGGCAACTTGGTCATTGAAGCGAGAGAAGAAAATATTAATGGCTTCAATTACACCAGCGCTCGAATGATTACGCAAAACAAGTTTGACTTTACTTTTGGCAGAGTCGACATTAGAGCGGTACTTCCACAAGGGCAAGGAATCTGGCCTGCGCTTTGGATGCTTGGAGATAACATAAACACTGTAGGTTGGCCAAGATGTGGCGAGATTGATATTATGGAGCTATTGGGTCATCAACCAAGCACAGTACACGCAACCGTACATCGTGGGAACAATAACGGAGACCACGTATTCGATGGCACTTCAACTTCTTTAAGCGGAGGCCAAGACTTCTCAGAAACCTATCACGTTTTCAGTTTACTTTGGGAAGAAGATAAGATGGAGTTTTTCTTAGACGACGAGTTATATTTTACGGCTACGAAAACCAGTTTAGGTAATAACCCCTACCCTTTTAATGATCCTTTCTTTTTCATTTTCAATGTTGCTGTAGGAGGTAACTGGCCAGGATCACCTGACAACACTACTTCGTTCCCGCAGCATATGGTGGTGGACTATATTAGAGTATTCCAATAGAATAAAATAAAGCTATGCTCACGCGCTTTAAGAAAAGACAGCCTTTTTCGAGCATAGGATACTGCTTATGTGTATTGGGCATACTGCTCATTAGTAAGAACACCAGCGCACAACAATTTTTACATACAGAAGGCCAAGCCATCGTCAACGAAGATGGCGAAGAAGTCCTACTTAAAGGAATGGGCCTTGGTGGCTGGATGCTCCAAGAAGGCTATATGCTCCAGACCGCGGACTTTGCTACTGCCCAGTATCAAATCAAAGGTAAAATAGAAGAGCTCATTGGCGAAGCTCAAACAGAAGAATTCTACGATGCTTGGCTAGACAATCATTGCACCGAGCAAGACATCGAAGCGCTCAAATCTTGGGGCTTCAACTCGGTACGACTACCGATGCACTACGACCTGTTTACCCTGTCCATTCAAGAGGAACCAGTACCTGGAGAAAACACTTGGCTCGAAAAGGGTTTCACCCTTACTGACAATTTAGTTGAATGGTGCAGAGCCAATGACATGTACGTCATACTCGATCTGCATGCCGCTCCGGGTGGACAAGGATTCGATCAAGCAATTTCGGATTACAACCCCGATCTACCTTCGCTCTGGGAGAGCCAAGCCAACCGAGATAAGATGGTAGCACTGTGGGGACGCATCGCCGAACACTACAAGGACGAGCCAGTCATAGCTGGCTACGATTTGTTAAACGAACCAAACTGGAACCTCAATCAAGGCCAAGAACTAAGGGAATTATACGGAGATGTAACCGACGCCATTCGCGCGGTCGACCAAACGCATATCTTGTTCATAGAAGGAAACTGGTTCGCCAACGACTTCACGGGCTTGACTCCACCTTGGGACGACAATCTGGTTTACTCCCCACATAAATACTGGTCCTTCAATGATCAAGCTTCCATACAATGGGTTTTAGATATGCGCAACGAGTTCAACGTCCCGCTCTACTTAGGAGAAAGCGGCGAAAACTCTAACGTCTGGTTTAAAGATGCCATAGCCTTACTCGCTGAACACAACATAGGCTGGGCTTGGTGGCCGATGAAAAAAATAGAATCAGTAGCAGGACCACTATCCGTAGAAAAGACCGAAGGATGGAATCAGCTATTGAGTTTTTGGCGAGGCGGCGGCCCCGCTCCTAGTTCGACAGAAGCCTACGACATCCTAATGGATCTAACAGAAAAACTAAAAATCGAAAATTGTCGTTTTCAAGAAGATGTTATTGACGCAATGTTCCGTCAGCAAAACAGCAGCGAAACACTGCCCTTTGTTCAAAATACAGTGCCCGGTATAGTCTTCGCCACCGACTTCGATCTCGGCGGTTCAGGACAAGCGTACTTCGATGTTGACGATGCAAACTACCAAGTATCTACAGGAGACTTTACCGCCTGGAACAATGGCTGGGCCTATAGAAACGACGGAGTAGACATAGAAATTTGCCAAGACGATACCAATACCAATGGCTTCAACGTAGCTTGGACCGAAACCGACGAGTGGATTAAATACACGCTCAATGTCAGCACCGCTGGTGTCTACGATCTTCATTTACGCACTGCGGCCACGAACAACCTAGGCAGCATTTCATTCGAAGTCGATGAGTCTCGCGCCACCGATCCATTTCCAGTACCCAACACCAATGATTTCCAAAACTGGACCACGCTGGTTGTTCCAGATGTAATCTTAAACGAAGGACTGCAAGAAATTAGCTGCCACATTAACAATGGCGGTTTCAATCTCAGCAGCTTCGATTTTCAGTACAGCGCAGCGATGAACTCCGTGGCCTTCAAAATGAATCAAGCCAAAACGGTAGATCAAAACACCATCGAGTTGCAACTCAACAAATCTATTGATCCTAATGCGACCCTCAACGCAAACGAATTTGTATTAGAAATAGATGGTCAAGTCACCCCAATAAGCGAGCTGGCGCGAGTAGCAAGCTCCGAAAGAAAAGTGTTGCTAAGTGTAGCGCAAGACCTACACGGAGGGAATCAGATAAGAATTAGCTACGAGGGCAACCAACTGCAAGCGATAGATGAGACCGAGCTTTTCAATTTTGAAAAAGCATTTGTAGTAAACAATCTACCCAACCTATTACTAATCCCTGGGCAAATCCAAGCGGAGAGCTTTGCTACTGCGGAAGGAATCGAGCTAGAAGAAACCTTCGACGGAGGGCAAGGACTCAATATTGGTTTTCTAGATCCCGGCGACTATCTAGAATACCGAGTAGTAGTAGAGCAAACCGCTCCCTACTTAGTACGATACAGAACAGCCAGCGAGTGGGCTGCTGGACAAATCAGACTGAGTTTCATCAGCGACGACGGATCGACCACCGTCGCAGACGAAGCCACCTTCCCCATTACGGGCGGATGGCAAATTTGGCAAACAACCGAAAACGAAATTGAGCTCAGCGCGGGTGAGTACCTTATGCGCATTGACATTTTGGAATCGCCTTTCAATATGAACTGGCTCGAGTTCGAATCGCTCTTTGTAGCCGAGGTGCCCAATTTCGGGATGAGTGTTTCCCCCAATCCCTTCACGGATTTCGTACTGCTAGAGGCGCACTATCAAAGTCCGCATAAAGTTAGCTATGAGCTCTACGATGTAAACGGCCGCCTACTGCTCAATAAAAGCTTAGACTGGAACACCGATCTCGTAGAAGAGATTCCGCTGCGCAGCCTCAACTCAGGACTTTATTTCTTACGTGTGTCATTGGAGAATGACCAGGTCGATACCTACAAACTGTACAAGAACTAAAGCAACGGACAATTTTCATTCCTTTTTTTATTGAGTATAAATGCTTTGGGCGTGCCCCACTCACCTCTTGGCAACGTAACAAAAGCTTCTTCCGCAAGCGGAAAGCCTTTGTTACGTTGCCAAAGTTCGGGGTCGGGCTTTCGGCGGTCGCTTTGTTCTTGAAAAAGCAAAAGGTCTCTCTAGCTCTTGGGAGCTAAAGACCTTTCTTACTTTTTCAAACAAGAGCTTCACAAACGCCTCTATCCCTCACGCGGAAAAATGCTTGTTCGTGTTTGAACCAAAATGCGTTTCATAAAAACCAGTGAGCCAGCTAAAAAATCCTCACAAATGAGCTACTCTAGAAATAAGCGAAATAGTGCTCATGAACATACACTAAAGCTGTAGAACTATACCAAACAACTCTGAATAAAGAGACCAGCCGCTTTCGAACACCTTTTGGCATAAAAAGCAATGCCTTGAGATACTTTACAAAATGAAGTCTAATTGTTTGACAAAACAATTAGACACTTTTGACTAATTTTTTTTACATTTATGCCTATGCAGAATGATACTCGGCAAATTATAATCGATAAAGCCACTGGTTTATTTAATAACAAAGGCTATAATGCCGTCAATCTGCTCGAGATTTCGGCAGAAGTGGGCATATCCAGAGGCAATCTAGTCTATCACTACAAGGATAAAGATGCCCTACTCCAGGCCATTTCTGATCAAATGTGGGATAAGCTCGAAGATGAGAGAAAGAAGTCCAGGCAACTACCATCCTTTGAAAATCTTCATAATGAAGTGCGTTTGTATGAAACCTTTCAAAAAAAGTACGCCTTTATTTTTCTAGACCGACTAGTGACAAATCATCCTCTGCTGGCCAGCAAGTTTAAAAAAATGGTCAACCAAACCATTAGAGACAATGAAGCAGCAATTGCCTTTGCAATAGAAAAAGGTAATATGAGAAAAGAAACCTATCCTGGTGTTTATAAGAACTTGGCTTTAAGCACGTGGATGCTAGCCTTTTTCTGGTCAGCGCAAAACTCCGTCAGAAAATCGAAGCAGATAAAAGGGAATGTCGAGAAAGTTATCTGGAGCTTATTGATAACGCATTTTACTGAGAAAGGCATTCAAGCATTTGTAACATTTTTTGGTCAAGCCTATTTAAATAGTCTGGGAGATCCATTTGATTCGAGAATTGAAAACTACGTCACTTTTTGAGATGGCTATACTTAATTCAAATATCAATCTCGACGAGAGAGCTGTACAACAGAACAGAGAGCAGATGCTAGCTTTAGTTGCCGAGCTGAATACGCATCTAGAAAAAGCGCGCTTTCAGGGAAAGGAAAAACACATTGCCAAAGCTAGAGCAAAAAATAAAATGCTGGCTAGAGAGAGAATAGAATTACTGTTGGATCAAGACAGTCCATTCCTGGAATTGTTTCCGCTAGCTGGTCTGCTTAACAAAAGCGGATTTGGCCCTGGAGGAACGAGCGTCTCAGGTATAGGCCTCGTCCAAGGCACACTCTGTATGATCAACTCTAATGTAGGTACGAGAAAAGGAGGCTCTATAGATGCCGTTACACTAAACAAATCTCTAAGGGCGAATGATATTACCCTGGAAAATCATTTGCCTACTATAAATCTCGTAGAGAGTGGCGGTGCAAACCTGACAGATCAAGATAAGATCTTCAATTACGGCGGACGATCTTTTAAAGACATTACTAACCGATCGAAATTAGGTCTGACCACTATTTCTATTGTTTTCGGTAATGCCACGGCTGGTGGAGCTTATGTACCTGGTATGTCTGACTTTTCCATATTCCAAAAAAAATCAGCCAAAGTATTTTTAGCGGGCCCTCCCCTAGTAAAAATGGCCACCAACGAAGTTTCCACTGACGAAGAACTTGGAGGAGCAGAAATGCATTCCAGAATATCTGGTGTCAGTGACTATCTAGCGGAGAATGAATCAGATGCCATAGGAGCGGCGCGTGATATTATGACTTACATCAAGTCGGCCAACAGGACTTTTATACCAAAAGCATTCAAAGAACCCCGATTTGATCCAGAAGAACTGCTATCAGTAGTGCCTTTCAATTTAAAACAAGCGATAGATGTAAGAGAAGTCATCATGAGAATAGTGGATGATTCAGATTTTTCAGAATTCAAAAAAGAATATGGATCCACACTAGTAACTGGTTGGGCATATATTCACGGATATCCAATTGGTATAATTGGTAACAATGGAGTAATCTTCTCTGATTCCGCAAACAAAGGTGCTCAGTTTATTCAGCTTTGCAATAAAAATGATATCCCAATTCTATTCCTTCAGAATACTACTGGATACATGGTTGGTAAAGAATATGAGGAAGGAGGAATCATAAAGAATGGAGCTAAACTAATTAATGCCGTATCCAATAGTGAAGTGCCTCACTTGACTCTGATGATAGGTAATTCTTATGGCGCTGGAAACTATGGTATGTGCGGCAGATCTTATGGGCCAAGGTTTTTGTTCACCTATCCAAATGCTAAAATTGGCGTTATGGGTTCTGAACAATTAGCAGGTGTCATGGAAATAATACAAAGAACCGCAGCAAAAAAAGCCGGAAGAGAATACGACGAAGAGCAAGGAAATATGTTGAAACAAATGCTCACCATTGAAGCAGATAAAAAGTCGTCAGCTTGGCACTCTACCTCTGAACTTTGGGATGACGGCGTTATAGATCCTCGGGAGACAAGAAATTATTTAGGCTTTGCGCTCACTGTTGTACATAACCGGCCAATAAAAGGAACTGAAGCATACGGAGTATGGAGACATTAGCAAAAAATATCAATACTGTACTCATAGCCAATCGTGGAGAAATCGCCTCACGGATCATGCGAACTTGTAGAAAAATGGGTATCAAGACTATCGCTCTTTTCTCGGAAGCCGACAAGAACGCCCCATATCTTTTGGGGGCGGATAAAGCTATTCACATCGGACAGCCAGAGCCAGCCAAATCCTATTTGGATCAAGAAAAAATAATTGAGATCGCTAAAAAGTATCAGGTAGATGCTATTCATCCTGGCTATGGGTTCTTGTCAGAAAATGCAGCCTTTGCCGAATACTGTCAAAGAGAGAATATCATATTCATAGGTCCAAATATCCAAGCCATCAAAAGCATGGGTTCCAAATCTTCTGCAAAAGCGCTAATGAAAAAACACCAGGTGCCAGTCATTCCCGGGTATCAAGGTGCCGATCAGTCTTTCGACAATATGTCCAAAGAAGCTATAAACATTGGCTTTCCAATATTACTCAAGGCGGCTGCAGGAGGAGGTGGAAAAGGCATGCGTATAGTCCATAGTCAGAGTGATTTGCAAACTGCATTTGATGCAGCCAAAAGAGAAGCTAAAAATGCCTTTGGTGATGACGAATTAATCATCGAAAAATACATTTCAAGAGGTCGTCATATTGAGTTTCAGATTTTTGGTGACCAGCACGGAAACGTCATACATATTTTGGAAAGAGAATGCTCCATCCAAAGAAGATATCAGAAGATTATAGAGGAAAGTCCCTCTCCCATTATGACAGATAAGCTAAGACAGAAAATGGGAAAGTCTGCAGTTGCTGCTGCCAAGGCTTTGAACTATGACAATGCTGGGACAGTAGAATTCATCTATGACGACACTAGTCAGAATTATTATTTCTTAGAAGTTAATACCAGACTGCAGGTTGAGCATCCAGTTACAGAAATGATAACAGGCCTAGACCTTGTGGAGTTGCAACTAAATTCTGCCATGGGATTGCCCTTGCCATTAGCACAAAATGATGTCATATCGAGCGGTTACGCAATAGAATCAAGATTATATGCTGAAGATCCCAACAATGATTTTATGCCCGGCTCCGGATCAGTAGCCCTATGGGATGTTCCAAAGTTAAATGGTCTAAGAGTAGAAACCGCCGTGAATACAGGCTCACACATTTCCATTTACTATGACCCTATGATCGCCAAACTAATAGTATGGGATAAAGAAAGAATGGGTGCCATCAGAAAACTTAAGTATACACTTGACAATTTATTATGCCTCGGCTTAAAAACCAATCAGGCCTTATTATCAAAAATCCTTAATGATCCGAATTTTGTTTCGGGTAAATATGACACCAACTACATAGATGAGAATATTGGCCAGCTGACAGAAGCAACACAGCGTACTGAGCAGTTTCACCATGCTTTGATAGCCTCTACCCTATCTAGATGGCAGAAAAGAAAAGACAATAAGACCTTACTACAAGGTCTTCCCCCAGGGTGGCGTAACAACTTTTATCAATCAATAAAAGACGTGTATATACGCGAGGAAGAGGAATACACCTTAAGTTATAGATTTAAGTCCGGTGCATTCCTAATTCATATTGGTAACAATGAATATAAAGCCTTGCTAATTGAGACTTCAGATCACAAAACGATCATTGAAGTAAATGGTGAAAGAATAGAGTTTTTTTCTGTGCAAGAGGGACAGGATCTCTTTTTCCAAAACAGCAGCACAGGATCATTTCAATTTTCATTACAAGAAAAATTTCCCAAGGAATCAAATAAAGAAATATCTGATGCCTATATCGCTCCTATGCCTTCACAGGTTATACAAGTGATTGTGGAAGTAGGTGCTGAAGTCAAAAAGGGCGATTCACTCATTGTGCTATCCTCTATGAAAATGGAGAACGTCATAACGGCTGCTACTGCGGGTCTCGTAACGGACATCTATGTTCAGGCAAATCAAAATATAGAGAGCAACCAACTTTTACTAAAAATAGAGGAGCAAGAATGAAATTTTATAAAGACATATCAAGCTCTATTTTTCTTGAGCAAACCTTCGCCTTTCTTAAAGTTGAACAGAAAGAAAATGTACTATCCATCTGTCTTAATAGAGCCGAAAAAAAGAATGCACTACATCCTCAGATGGTAAATGAAATTGCTTATGCAATTGAGTATGCAGATTCCAATAAAGACATATGGGTAATACTTATAGAATCTACAGGTTCTGTTTTTTGTGCAGGCGCAGATTTGAAGGCCTTTATGGGAATGACTGGCGAAAACGACTCTTCAGTTCCTATACCCGATGAGCAAATCCTGATGGGTCCCCTATTCAGCAGTTGCTCCACCCCCATTCTTACTAAGGTAAAGGGAGATGTCTATGCAGGCGGATTTTTCTTTCTCGCAGGTGCTCACATAGTTCTTGCCCAGGACAACGTAAAAATGGGATTACCAGAAGTAAAACGCGGTCTCTTTCCTTTTCAAGTAATGGAAAGTCTGTTGCAAGTGATGCCTGCAAGAAAAGTCATAGACTGGTGCATCAGAGGATATAATTTGCCAGTGAAAACCGCCCATCAGTATGGCCTTGTAACAGAAGTTCTTACGGCAGAAAGTATAAATAATCGTACTGAAGAAATAATAACAGAACTTAAAAGTAACAGTCCGACTGCGATAAGAAATGGTCTCAAGGCCTTGGCACATATTAAAGATACCTCCGCAAATCATAAGTACCTCATGGATATGCTAATGCAAACGATGGGCAGTAAAGATGGTCAGGAAGGACTCAAGGCATTCAAAGAAAAAAGAAAACCAGAATGGACTGGAGAATAACGAATTATGAGTAGAGATAAAATAATCATATCAGCCGCGCTAACAGGAGCAGCGACAAATCGCTCTCACTGTCCTCATATTCCCTATACGCCAATTGAAATTGCTAAAGAGGCCAAACGTGCCGTAGATGCAGGGGCAACAATTGTACACATACATGCCCGTGAAGATGACGGAGCACCCAGTTGGCGTACCGATGTTTTTGAACAAATATCAAAAGAAGTTAGGAAGCAATGTCCAAATGTCATCATCAATTATTCGACTGGAGCAATAGGGCTTTCAGTAGAAGAAAGAATAAAACACTTGGCCGCGACCAAGCCTGAAATGGCGGCTTTCAATATGGGAAGTATGAACTATGCTATTTTCTCAAAACGCAGTAAACAATTTATATGGAATGGCGTATTCGAAAACTCCTTTGACACCATGCAGGAAGTTGTCAAAATGATGACTGATAATGGTATCACCCCTGAAATGGAATGCTTCGATACGGGACATATCAGAAATGTGGAACCACTTAGAGCAATGGGGCTCATACCAGATAATGCTTGTTACAGTCTTGTAATGGGAGTATTAGGCGGTATTCCTGCGACACCAGAAAATCTTTTGCACCAAATTAAACAAGTTCCGGAAGGAGCATTTTGGCAATCCATAGTTATTAGTAAAAAGCAATGGAGACTGACCGCATTAGCAGCTATGATGGGTGGAAATATTCGCGTCGGATTAGAGGATAATTTTTATTTGCCTTCTGGTGAAATGGCGAAATCAAATGGTGAACTTGTAGAACAAGCGGTCAGCCTCGCAAGGGTGATGGGAAGAGAACCTGCTACAATAGAAGAGACTAGAGCAACCCTTAATATTTCAAGAATCAGTCAGCTAAAGTATGTTTAGAAAAGAGACATTTCATAATAAAATAGTGCTCGTCACTGGTGGTAGATCTGGTATAGGTTATCAGATTGCAAAAGATTTCTTAATTCTAGGAGCCACAGTATGGATTTGTTCTAGAAAAGAAGAACTTCTGATGGACGCAAAAAAAACACTTAACGAATATGGAACTATAGAGGCAGCTAAATGTGACATAAGAAATGAGGAGGATATTGAACAGCTTGCGGAGAAGATAAAATCGAAAAGTGGGCGATTGGATATACTGATTAATAATGCCGGTGGTCAATTTCCAAGTATGGCCGAGTTCATATCTCACAAAGGCTGGAATGCCGTGATAAACAATAATTTGAACGGAACATTTTACATGACCCAAAAAATGGCACAAGTATTTTTCATACCTCAAAAACAAGGCACCATTGTTAATATTATAGTAGGACTTTATAGAGGCTTTCCGGGCATGGCCCATACAGGTGCAGCAAGGGCAGGTGTAGAAAATCTATCGAAGACCTTGGCACAGGAGTGGAGTTCACATAATATCCGCATTAACTGTGTAGCTCCAGGAATTATAGAAAGTTCTGGTCTCAATCAATATCCACAACCCGTTCAGGACATGTTTGAAGAAGCTAAAAAAGCCATTCCATTGGGTCGATTTGGTAAGGTGGAGGATGTCTCCAATGCAGTGTGCTTTTTAGCGAGCCCTATGTCCGAGTATATCACCGGTACAACGACCTATGTAGATGGAGCGCAACATCTCAATTATGACAATATGGGTTTAGTAAATACATTGAAATCTTTTTTGTGATGGAAGAAACAAAAACACAAACGAAAATTATGGGAGGTGGTTTCTTAATGAATCTACCAGAAGGATATAAAAGTTTCACGCCTGAAGATTATACAGAAGAGCAAGAGATGCTCAGGTCTTCTATTAGGGGTTTCCTGGATTTAGAAATCGAACCTAATAAAGAAATTTTCGACACTGTGGAAGGAACCAAGTTGGCTCCGTCCAAACTGGAAAAGCTAGGAGAATTGGGCTACCTCAGCCTATCGGTACCAGAAAAATTTGGTGGATACGGTTGCGACATCAAAACAGACCTAGCAGCTTCTGAGGTGATGTCAGATAGTTTTTCATTCTCACAGAGCTTAGGCATACAGCGTGGCTTAGGAATAAATACTATCCTCTTCTACGGTAATCCTGCGCAGCAAGAAAAGTATCTAGAAGGAATTATTACAGGGAAAATAAAATGCTCTTATTGTTTGACAGAACCTGGTGCTGGATCTGATGCCAATTCTGGAAAAACTAAAGCCACGTACTCAGAAGATGGCAAACACTTCATACTCAATGGACAGAAAATGTGGATTACCAACGCTGGTTTTGCTGACGTCTTTTCCGTTTTCTGTAAGATTGATGACGATCCGAATCTCTCTTGTCTCATAGTAGAAAAAGAATGGGGAGTTACATTGGGAGAAGAAGAAAAGAAACTAGGTATTCATGGATCGTCTACCCGACAAGTATACTTTGAGGATGTCAAAGTCCCAGTAGAAAATCTTCTGGGAGAAAGAAATCAAGGATTCAAGATTGCAATGAATGCTCTCAATATCGGCCGACTAATGATCGGTGTCGCGGGCTCCGCAATCTCAAAACGAACCTTTGGTCTAGGTATAAATTATGCTAATCAAAGAGTACAATTCGGTAAAGCGATTACCTCTTTTGGAGCCATTCAAGAAAAAATATCCAAGATGGCAACAGAGATATTTGCATTGGAATCGGCTTGGAATCGTTTAGGTGGAGATATGGATACTGTCTTGAATCAGGAATTAGAATCGGGTCTTGACATCCTCACGGCGAAACAAAAGGTCGCTGCTGAATTTGCGGCGGAATGTGCCATCATAAAAATAAGGGGATCTGAGACAGAGTCATATGTTGTAGATGAGTCATTACAAATGCATGGAGGGATGGGTTTCTCAGCAGAGTCTGAAATTTCTATACACTATAAAAACATAAGAGGAAATAGAATTTACGAAGGTACAAATGAGATCAACCGACTGGTAATATCAGGAACCATATTCAGGCGAGGGTTCAAAGGAGAATTACCACTCATGGAAGAAATAATGAGAACTTTTTCTAAGCTGACTTCAGGTCAGTTAAGCCCGATTGAAGATGGTTTACGAGACGTGACATCTATGTTTAATTATATCAGCAACGTCAAAAAAGCGACCCTCTTATCATTGGGCCTGGCTGCAAAGAAGTATCAAGCGGAAATAAAAGAAAAGCAACAATTGCTTTCACGATTATCTGATATCATGTCTCATTTGTACTTTATGGAGTCCATTGCCCTGAGATGTGAGAAAAATGGTTCTGAAATTCAGTTGGACATGACTCAACTATACTTATTAGAAAAACAACCCCTTATTACACAAGCTATTCGAGAAGTTGTTTGCCATTGCACCGAATCAGAAAGAGCCAAGAAAGACCTCACAGCTATTTTGTCTCTTATCGCCTTGCCCGAAGTGGATATCATGAAGCTTAGAAAAAAAATCGCAAGTCATTTTATTTCAAAAAACTCTTATAGTCTTTAAGCTATGAACAACTATTACTTTAATGAAGACCATAATCTATTTAGAGAAAGCCTAAAGTCATTTCTCCAAAAAGAGGTAGTGCCCAATATTGAACAGTGGGAAAATGAAAGAAGAATCCCCAGAAGTATTTGGAAAAAAATGGGAGAGCAGGGATTCCTCGGCTTAGGCTATCCACAAGAATATGGGGGTAGCGACTTGGATTTCTTTTTTGATGTCGTGTTTTGCGAAGAAACTTCCAAGGTCTTTTCAGGTGGATTTGCCATTACGCAGGCTGTGGTGCAATACATGTCTTCCACTTACATTGCCAAGCACGGCAGTGATTCCCTTAAAAAGAAATACTTACCAGGAGTTATTTCGGGTGATCTCATATCGAGTATAGCCATTTCAGAACCTAGTGCCGGATCTGACGTCATGAATATTAGAACGACCGCTACCCTCACTGGAGATCATTATGTGGTCAATGGTTCCAAAACTTTTATTACCAACGCGGTATATGGCGATTTTGTAATCGCTGTCGTTAAAACAGATCAAGAGGCTGGACCCGCAGGCGTTAGCCTTTTAGTCATCGACAATGATTCCCCGGGCTTCTCAGCGACCAAACTAAAAAAGCTGGGTTGGCACGCCTCTGACACTGCGGAGCTGGGTTTTGACAATGTCCAAGTGCCTAAAGAAAACCTCATTGGAGAAGAAGGAAAAGGTTTCTATTACCTGATGGGTGGTTTACAAACTGAACGCTTGGTGGGAGCCATTATGGGATACGCCGCTTGCGAAAGTGCCATGACCTATACTTTGCAATACATGTCTGAGCGACATGCTTTTAATCGACCATTGAAAAAATTTCAAGTGCTCAGACATCGCATTGCACAGTTGGCAACCGAGCTAGAATCTTGTAAGCAATTCGTACTTCACTGTTGTAGACTCAACAATGATAAAGCCTATGCAGTCAAAGAATGCTCCATGGCCAAGTTGCTAGCGACCGAGTTGTCCGACAAAGTGATGACCGAATGCTTACAGATGTTTGGAGGGTATGGATATATGGAAGAATACAAAATAGCTCGAATGTTTCGAGACAGTCGAGTCGGTACCATAGGTGGCGGGTCATCGGAAATCATGAGAGAAATCATCGCCAAGATGGTTATGGATGACGTTTCCTACGAATCAACCAACGAATCAACCAACGA
>CAZZIZ010000023.1:0-5181 GCA_964654535.1 uncultured Chitinophagales bacterium | reverse complement strand
ACGAATCAACCAACGAATCAACCAACGACAACCAAAAACCAAATAGTAATATGAATTTAGAAACTGTATTAGAACAAATCAAGCAGAAAGCAGAAGCTTCAAGTCCTCTTGGTAACACTTTAAAATTTGATTTCGGAGATAGTCAATTGTACATAGACGGCTCTGGGGATAAGAACGAAGTCTCGACTAAAAATGAAGAAGCCGCTTGCCTTGTAAACGCGAGTTTTGAAGATTTCTTGGCAATGACCAAGGGCGAATTAAACCCCATGTCAGCAGTCATGTCAGGAAAAGTAAAAATTAAAGGTGACATGGAGGTAGCCATGAAACTTCAAAGTCTATTTAGTTAAGTAATGAAAGGTAAAACATACCTAATTACAGGTTCTAGCCGAGGTATAGGAAAGAGCATCGGTCTTCGTCTGGCGAAAGAAGGTGCAAACATTATTGTTGCTGCTAAAACCACCGAACCTCATCCAAAACTGGAAGGAACGATCTATACCGCTGCCGAAGAAATAGAAGCAGCGGGTGGACAAGCCTTAGCATTGAAACTGGACATTCGTGATGAGGAAAATTTAGCCTCTGTTATTCAGGAAGGTGTCAATAAGTTTGGAGGTATAGATGGATTGGTCAATAATGCCAGTGCCATTAATTTATCGAAAACAGAGAGTATTTCTATGAAACGCTTCGACCTCATTCATGACATAAATGTGAGAGGTAGTTTCATGGCAAGCAAGTACTGTATTCCCTATTTGAAAAAGTCAGAGAATCCACACATCCTCAACCTTTCTCCGCCGATTAACTTATCTCCATTTTGGGTCGGTAAGCATCTCGCCTATACCATGAGCAAATATGGGATGAGCATGGTTGTAATGGGACTAGCCCAAGAGCTTAAAAAGAGTAAAATAGCCGTCAATTCCCTTTGGCCCAAAACTATAATTGGAACGGCTGCGATTAGAAATTTTCCAAATGGAGAGCAAATGATTAAACAAAGTCGAAAGCCTACTGTTATGGCAGATGCCGCTTTTGCCATTCTCTCAAAACCCTCGGACAGTACCTCTGGTAACTACTTCATAGACGAAGAAGTAC
The DNA here is from genome assembly GCA_964654535.1 of uncultured Chitinophagales bacterium. Taxonomy (GTDB): domain Bacteria; phylum Bacteroidota; class Bacteroidia; order Chitinophagales; family UBA2359; genus CAZZIZ01. The sequence goes on along the minus strand of CAZZIZ010000023.1, from coordinate 4,098 downwards.
TGGCAAGTGAAGGTGTCAAAGACTTCAGTCATTATCAGTTCGATCCTGAACAATCATTGATACCCGATTTCTTCATTTAGCAGAACGATCATGTCCAGAGATAAACCGATTATTTCACACATCGAAAAATTTTATCATTGGGAGAAGACCAATCCTGATAAGACTTTTTTACGTCAACCTACTGGGGACTCATGGAATGAATTGAGTTTTTTAGACGCAGGAAAGCAAGCACGAAAAATGGTCGCTGCTCTTCAAAAATTGGGACTCAAAAAAGGAGACCATATTGGTATCCTCTCTAAAAATTGTTACCATTGGATACTGGCCGATCTGGCAATTATGATGGGTGGGTTTGTCTCGGTCCCATTTTATGCCAGCCTTCACAAAGAGCAGTTGAGAAATATCATTGAACTTGGGAATCTCAAGGCCATCTTTATCGGTAAACTGGATGCGTTTGGTGATAGAGCAGAGGCTTTTTCAGAAGAGATTTTTTGTGTGAAATTTCCCCACTATCCTGGCAATGCTCAAATCACCGTTGGACACGATTGGGATGACCTCATCGCTGATGAGTCACCTATTATAGATGCACATATTCCGCAGCTTGATGATTTATGGTCCATCATGTTTACCTCCGGAACGACTGGAGAACCAAAAGGTGTCATGCATTCTTATCGTTCTCCAGCAACAATAATGACCGATGAAATGAAGACGAACTGGATCGGCGTAGCCAGTCTGCAAAAGCTACAATTTATATCGTACCTCCCACTTAATCATGTCGGCGAACGCATTGGAATAGAACTCAATGCCATTTGGTTAGGCGGTACAATTTCTTTCGGTGAAAGCATAGATACATTCATTCATAATTTAAAAAACGTTCAACCAGATTTGTTTTTCGCGGTGCCTCGTATATGGATGAAATTTTATCTAGGGGTATCAAAAAAGATTCCGCCCTCAGTCTTACGCAAATTGCTGAAGATTCCAATACTCGGAAACAGCCTAAAAAACAAAGTCCGATTTAATATGGGTCTGAGAGATACAGTGGTGGCAGCCACCGGCGCAGCAATAACGCCAGCCTTTATCAAGAAATGGTATAAAGATCTCGGCATTCACCTTGTGGAAGCCTACGGTATGACTGAACTATGTGGCTTTATCGCCAACGGTACCGATATAAACACGCCATTAGACTCTGTGGGTAGATGTATTCCAGGCGGAGAAATAAAAGTAAATCCCGATACAGGTGAGCTCCTCCTCAAGTCTCCGTATATGATGATGGGTTATTACAATGACCCTGAAAACACTAGAGCTGTACTCAAGGACGGTTGGCTATCAAGTGGTGACAAAGGAACGCTAGATGATAAGGGATATCTACGCGTTATTGGCCGCGTCAAAGATGCTTTCAAAACTTCTAAAGGCAAATACGTAGTTCCAAACCCAATAGAGGAAAAGTTGATACAGAATGACAACATTGAGCAAGTCTGCATTGTAGGTCTGGGCATTCCACAGCCGATTGCCTTGGTGAATATTTCTGAGATCGGAAACACTTCTAGTCCAGAAGAGTTAAAGGCTTCTTTGCAGAACTCTCTGCAAGACCTAAACGACGGTACAGATAATTACAAATGTGTATCAACTATAGTCATAGACAAGAATCCCTGGACGTTGGAAAACAACCTCCTCACTCCTACCCTTAAAGTAAGGAGAAACGAGATCGACACGAAATTTCAGAACAACTACCTGACTTGGCATAATGACAAAGAAAATATTATTTGGACAAAATAATTTTATGCAATGATTACACCGGATACAATCATCAAAGAAAGAAAAACATTCCATTCAGAATATGATAGAATGTTTTCTTTACTACAGGAACACCAGTACGCTATTGCACAGACTTCCGCAAAACAAAGAATCGGCAAACTAAAAAAACTAAAAGCAGCGCTCTTAGGTACTTATAATGAAAAGATAAAGGCAGCGGTACACTCAGATCTCAGAAAACACAAGGTCGAGACAGAACTCAATGAAATCCTTCCAGTAGTGAGTGCCATAAATTTCGCACTTAGTCGAGTAAAAGACTGGATGAAAGAAGAGCCTGTTAATACACCGATAAGCCTGTTTGGTTTCAGCCATAAAATAATTTATGAACCAAAAGGTGTTGTTCTTATCATAGCACCGTGGAACTTCCCTATTAATCTGAGTCTAATGCCACTAGTGTCGGCAATAGCTGCGGGTAACTGTATTGTGCTGAAGCCATCAGAACATACACCCGCCTCATCAGAAGTACTACAAGAAATGATCTCTGATTTGTTTGATGAAAAGGAGATTAAGCTAATCCAAGGAGGCATAGACGAAACAACTTATCTCCTTAAAAAACCATTTAACCATATCTTTTTTACTGGTGCTCCTGCAATAGGAAAAATTGTTATGAGAGCAGCAGCCGAACATCTAGCCAGTGTCAGCTTGGAGCTAGGAGGAAAAAGCCCAACCATTATTGATGAAAGTGCAGATGTAGACCTTGCCGCAAGGAGAATAGCCTGGTCCAAAAACCTCAACAATGGTCAGATCTGTATAGCCCCTGATTACGTTATGATACACGAATCAAAGAAGGAAGAATTTATTGAAAAGTATAAGCAAAATGTCACTTCCATCTACGGAGATAATCTTCAGCAATCACCTTCTTACGGCAGAATCGTAAACCAAAAACATTTTAAGCGATTGCTCTCTTTACTAGACGATGCCGAAGAGAAAGGAGCAAAAATCTTATTAGGTGGTGAGCATGATTCAGCCGACAATTACTTGGCACCAACAATTGTAGATGAGATTCCTTCCGATTCCCTACTATGGTCAGAGGAAATTTTCGGTCCGATATTGCCAATCAGAACTTATAAAAATATCTCAGAGGTCATTGATTATATAAACAAGGATGAAAAACCGCTCGCCCTGTACATATATAGTAGCAAGAAAAAGAACACAAAGCAAATCGTCAATGGAACCAGTTCTGGGGCAGTTGTCATAAATTATTCAGCTACGCATTACACAAATCCCCACCTACCGTTTGGTGGAGTTAACAATAGTGGGATAGGCAAAGCGAATGGCTTCTTTGGATTCAAAGCATTTTCCAATGCGAAAGGAATTCAAAAACATTGGTCTAAAGCCATCGATATCCCAAGACTTATTTACCCTCCATACACTGAACAAAAATCTAAACTCGCTCGACTAATCACAAAATATTTTGCTTAATCCACAATGACCACGAAAAACGTACTCATAACAGGAGGCTCCAGTGGGATCGGACTCGAACTCACCATTAAGTTTATAGAAGGCGGATACAATATATTTTGGATATCCTTAGTTGAGGAGGAGTTAAGTACTGCAAAGAGTGACTTGCAAGAAAAATTCCCAAATTGTAATATTGATTATCTCGCTCTCGATTTATCCAACCCCGATGCACAAAAAAAAGCCTTTGATTGGTATCATCAATTCAACATGCCTCTAGATGTTTTGATTAACAACGCTGGCTTCGGAGTATTTGGTTATTCCAACGAAACTTCTTTGGAAAAGGAAGTTAAAATGCTTCAGCTCAATGTCATCAATTCATTTAAACTGGCCAAAATGTCTCTCGAATTAATGCACGCTCAAGGTCATGGACAGATCATAAACATTTGTTCCAACACCGCTTTTCAACCTGTACCAAAAATGGCTGCTTATGCTGCTTCCAAATCTTTCTTGTCTTCCTACAGTCTTGCACTAGAAGAAGAGCTCAGGCAACAAAAGTCCAAGATTAAAATCTTAACGGTATATCCAGCTGCCATAAAGGATACAAAATTCAAAGTAGCGTCAAACATGGAAAAGGTAAAAACCTTTGAGGGCCTTATGGCTACGACTAAACAAGAAGTGGCTACGGATGTTTGGACCGCCATGCAAAAAAACAAATCGGTCATCCTCTCCGGTGCCCTTCACAGAAGAAGCAGATGGCTAAGCAAAATACTCCCGAAATCTATATTGAATTGGATGATCGCTTGGGAGCTAAGCGAAAAGGGATAAACGTTTAGAAAGCAGACAGCTGCATAATCGCTACAGCGAACCTGCGCTATAGACCATAGAAAT
>CAZZIZ010000022.1:0-26379 GCA_964654535.1 uncultured Chitinophagales bacterium | reverse complement strand
TGACAAGACCGCTTTAAGGCCTCGTGATTTTTTTACTTTAATATTTGAACCCGTTTGGGCATTGTACGATGAAACAATTTCTTCTTCGAAAGAACGGTAGAACTCGGGATCAAAGTTTGCAGCACTAAGATTTTCCAAGACATAATCCATCTTTCGATTATTACGTAAAAAATTGTCGAACACATCATGGCGTAGTCTTAGTCCAAAGACGTTTACACCAATGAAGGTTTTATCCTCTTTATTGTATACGAAGTGAATGGCGCGTTCGGCGTCTGCGTCTTCCCAATACATGTCCGCCTCACCTTCTCTAAGCTTTGGCATTACCATTCCATAGGTTTGATACTCTACATCTATAAACTTCGCAGAGTTGAACCAAGGCCCAGGTGTATATACTGTATCCTTGCCGCAAATTCTCTCTGCGATAACCTTTCCGTGCATCTTTCCAGTATACCAAACTTGTTCTATAGGTCGTCTTCCGGGTAGTGGTGTTTCAAATTGAGCGCAATCGCCACCTGCATAAACATCTGCCTGGCTTGTTTCAAAATTTGAATTAATTATTATTCCCCGATCCGTGTTTAGTTCAGCGCCCTTTAAAAAGCCAATGTTGGGACTCACACCAGCCGTTAAGCCAACCATTTGACAGTCTATCTTCTCGCCTGTTTCTTTGATCACGACCCCGTCTACGCGCCCATTCGCCCCAGCAGTAATTTCACCAAGATTGAAACCCAACCTTAAATCAAAACCGTGCTTGACTATATGTCTGTTTATCAAGGCCGATTCTTGTGAAGGAAGCACGTTATTCCAAAAACTTTTTTCCCTTACCAGAATGGTGACAGGTATATGGCGCGAGTGCAACATTTCTGCCAACTCTATTCCTATCAAACCGCCGCCAACAATGACAGCACGCTTCAGTCCTACACTATTTTTTTCTAAAAGCTCGAGGTCTTGATAGTTATACAAACCTTGAACTCCAGGCAAGTCTTGACCTGGCCAACCAAATTTATTGGACTTAGATCCCGTGGCCAGAACCAACTTATCATAAGGAATAGTGCTTCCCGATTTAGTTTTTAGCTCCTTCGCTTGATAGTCTACCGAAGTGACCAGCGCTCTTTTAAGATTTATTCGATTTTTCGCCCAAAAAGAATCTTCATAGGGCTTTGTGTCTTTATAGCGCATATGACCCATATATATGTACATAAGGGCCGTACGTGAGTAAAAGTGGTCTGTTTCGCTAGAAACAACCGTTATTTCACAATCGCTATTTTTTCTTAGGTGACGAGCACAAGTGATACCCGTTACACCATTTCCAATGATAACTACTCGCATTGAATCTGAAGGTAAGGTATTTGCCTAATTGTTCTTACAAAATGATTACTTACTTGTCGTGTGTAACGCATAAATTATTGATGATGTGTCGACACTTATCGAGCAACCATAATTCGCTTAACTAACTTTTCACCATCGATATCCAGGACTAAAGAATAGATACCATTAGGGAAATCAGCGACATTAATGTGTTTTTTGAGTTCTGATGTCCTAAAAGAATCTGTATACACCTGTCGACCATATAAATCATAAAGAACAAGTTTTGTACTTGCCTCTTTATCTAAGGTTAAATCAATAAGAAACTGGTCATCTGCCGGATTGGGGTAAAGATTCAAACTGAACAGCTCCCCGTCATCGATTCCATTGGGAACGTCAACGAAGATGTTTTGTTCGAAAACAACAGAGCAATCAGCTATGCCTGTGTTTTGAATGGTCACAACCAATTCAAATATTCCAGCAGTATCGTAGGAGTGAACTGGATTTTGCCCAACACTTTGGTTGCCATCACCAAAATCCCAAACCCATAATGTGGCGTCCTCAGTATTATCCTGAAACTGAATGGCCTCATTAACGCCTATTGTTCCAAATGGTGCTGTCACCTGAGGAAACAAAACATCAAGGGTGATATCTTCACTGAAAGTGTCACAACCAGAGTTATTACATACTTCAAGAGAAACGGTATAGGTACCACTTTCAACATATTGATGGTCCGGATTTGGAGCACTGGAGGTTTCGCCGTCTCCAAAATCCCAGGCCCAAGAGCTGGGGAAGTTTGCTGACATATCGGTAGCTTCTAGTAATCCGCTACAGGTTGAAGTAGTCGCAATATTAAAAGCAGCGCTCGGTGCTATCGCCGGGGCAGCGCAACTAAATATTGCAACAAAACCATCTAGGCCTACATTAGCATCACTATTTTCTACAATGGTAATTGCTCCACCTGATGACGTAATGTCTGGTGGAAGTGCAGAACCAGTAAACTCTCCAAGCAAAGGGCTAGAAAGATCAGAACCGTCAAAGATTTGAATTCCATCAAATGGCTCTTCAAAGTCAAATTCTGAAAAAGACAATGTAACAGAACTCGCTCCCGGTGGTGCAATGGTTACCGAACCAAAAGAGTTATTGAAATATGGCCCATCGGGTCCGCCCGAATCATAAACAAAACCATTGCAAGCTTGTACAACTTGTTCGGTCGCATCCTGAACAGAAACTGCTTGACAGGCCAAGTCTGCAGTAATATACTCCGCCAACTCTAGCGTATCGCATCCCAGCGTATTACAAGCTACCAAAGAAACATCATAGACTCCTCCTACCAAATAGGTGTGAAATGGATTTTGCTCTTCCGAAGTAGTTCCGTCTCCAAAATCCCAGAAAAACGAAGTTGGGATATTTAGGCTCTGATTTATAAATTGAACTCCCGCTTCACCACATTGCAAAGTCGTATTCGAGCCTATTTGTGCACTCGGAAACGCACTTACATGCATCAATATTTCAACAGCTACTATTGGGTTAACTGGATCGTTTGAAACCACATTAATAGTATTCATAAAATCCCCTGAAGACAATCCTGTAGCGTCCACAGAAAAAGGCACTATCATGCTACCACTTGGAAAGTCTAGCTCCAGCGCTTCTTCGTCCACAAGTAACCAAGAAAGAAAGCTCGGAGACCCCAGGTCAAAAGTTCCAATGCCTTCGGCACTCGCCACAACAACTCCAGTACCCAAATCCGTGGCAACGAATTCCGCAACAGAGCCGGTGTTTTCAAAGAAACTTAGTGAGTAGGTAGAATTTGAGTCAAAACCCTCAACATTTACAATAGCAGTTTCACCGGCTAGTATGTCAACAACATCGTTGACACCAACACCAGGGCCGGCAACCACATCGAAAAAATAAAAGACGCTTGTTCCGCCTGGACCTGCAGTAATACTAAGTTGGAACCCAGTATTATCTGTACCAGAACCAGGAGTAAAAAGCAAAGGCCCTTCACCTTGATTTAAAACTGCAAAACTCGAGTCTACCATTTCGCCCGAAGTGACGAAGAATTCTATGAAACTAGGGCTTACTGATGCGGCTGGCGCACCGATGCCTTCTCCTAAAACATTTACCATTACATCACCAGCACTCGTCTCAAGGAGCATAGTGCTATCAAAGTTTCCTTCCATGTCAGGTGCAAAAAGCACATCAACAAAAACCGATTGAAAAGGTTGTACCACAAAACCACCCGCCATGGATGCAACATAATTTGCTGAACCAAAAGAAATGTTCGTTACTTCCAAGGGCGCTGTTCCAGGGTTTGAAACTTCTATAGTCAGTGTATTGGTCAAGCCATCTAGGACTGGACCAAAGTCAAGAGTGGTTTGATCAACACTTACTGCTGCAACCCCTGTAACGTTAAGAGTAATATTAACCGTTTGCGGGCTCAAAGGCTCATTAGGGTTCACCACCAACTGCGCATTATATACACCCTCGATTAGACCATTTGCATCAAAAACCAATTCTACATCACCAGAGTTCGATCCGCCATTTACAAAAGCTACAATTCCATTGAGCGGGCTCGCCGAGAGCCAATTCGGTGTAGCTCCAGAAAATGGAAACACTTGATCTATACCAACAAATCCTTCGTCAATTAATTCATTGCCAGTAATCTGATCCGTTAAAGTCAACATATCCAGAAAGGCTGCCCCATAGGGACCCGGCGGATCATTGATTATTTCCAACTCAAAATTTCCAGATGAAGCTAAACTTGTTATGGTAGCATCAATAGTCTCTCCTGGTTGAAATGGCAATTCAAAAACTATGTCACCGGTATTCACATCCGTTATCTGAACAATACCACCTGAAGAAAATTCAGAAACGTTCGCTTCAAGAAGTAACCCAGAATTTAAAATCAGGTCAAGGTCATATTCCAAATCACCCAAACCGTCATTAGTAAGGGTGATAGTGGTCGACTCAACATTGCCCGACTGAATGTCGTAAACAATATCACTATCGCTTATATTAATAGTAGGTGCCCCCGTTCCATTTCCACTAACCGGAACAACTTGCGTTTCAACATTGTTCTCAATAGTGAGGTTTACAAGAAAAGATTCAACCTCGGTGGGACTATAGGTCAAGGTAATGGGCACACTCAAGGTTGGAAAAACATAAAATGACGTCGTCGAAACTGTGATCGGAAAATTTCCGCTCAAACTAACGTTCGAAACAAAAAGGGTATCCGCGCCTGGATTAAAAACTTCAACACTAATGCTCTTAGTAGTGGTTTGCACCACATTACCAAAATCTACCGAAGCAGGTACGGATATCGCAGCAACACCATTCGTGCTAAGATTACAAGTGAGAATTATTGGAGCTTGAGAACCATCATTGTGTTCAATGACAAGTTCTACAGTATAGTTTCCAGCAGGTATTAAAGAGGCATCAAAGGTCAATTCGACACTAGCATCTTCTCCTGGTCCAACCGTTCCGCTTTCAGGTGAAACGCTCAACCACAAATTCTCATTGGCCAAACCGGTAAACCTCAAAGTGTTAACCAAAATCTGAGTTAGGTCTTCATTGCTGTTAAAGTAGGTGAATCCTAACAAGACGGCCCTTCCCGAACCAACAGTTCTCGTGGTTACCAGGTCAAATAGGTTTGCACCCGTATCATAACTGACTATGCGTTCTGCATTGTCATTGCTAATGCTATAAAAGTAAGTTGTTGCTGCACCAACCAAGTCAGAAGAAACGTTCGCAACTATGGGATGCGCTGGCGCTGACAATATTAGATTTTCATTTTCTGGATCAATCAAGAAACCATCAATAGTTCCTTCAAATAGTCCGGAGTTAAAGACAACATTTTCGACAGTACTACCACCAAACTGATCTGTGCCTAAGAAAACAACATCACCACCGCCATTAGTATAATCTTCTAGCACCGGTGCAAAGCCTGTAAAAATAGCTGGGTCAGCGCCTCGTACTCTAGGAACGAGAAAAACACCTTTGCCACCAAGAAGTGAAGCCAAAACACTAGGGTCCTCAGTATCTGTTTCAGTGATAATTGCAGATGGCAGTTCTTCATTCAGAATCGACAAGAGGTTATCCATAGTCAATTGGGTGCTAAAATCGTTGGTCGGATTATAGTTAAACAACAAAATATTCAATGGGCTGGCAAAACTTTCGGCCTGACCAGTAATGGTATAGGTCAAATCGCTTGTACCCGAGTTACTTATGGTAAAGCTCTCGCTTCCAGTATCAGGTACAGTCAGTGTTTGTGAAAAATCGGTTTCGCTGACAGATATATTTTGGCCAATGATAATGTCAGATCCAACAAGCAGAAAACAACACAAAAGGAGAACTCTATTCATTACACAATTTTTTCTAATCGTTAGCTTTAAAATACGAAATTGAGCTAGCGAGAGCAGCCAAAAAATGGCAAAATTGTCTGCCCAACACTCATTGAGACCATTTCCCGGATTATTTTTCGAGATGGGCGGCGCAGAGGCATATGTTCGTGAAACGACATGGAATTCTAACAATTTGAATTTAACTTCGGCAAAAATTCTAACGATGGTAAAATTGTCCTTCCCCATAATGGTGATTTTTATTCTTCAGACCACCAGTTTGTTCGGTCAGTCCAGTTATTTCGAAGACGGGACTTTCTTCGATGAAGTCAACGCAATAATGCAAGCCCATGTCAAAGACGGTGCATTTGACTATGCAGCGCTGGCAAAAGACCCTGACATGTTTCTAAACATTATGGGGCGGGTCGACCAAGCCAACTTCGACGGTTGGAAGCCCGATACCAAAAAGGCATTCCTTATTAATGCCTACAACCTTACTGTAGTTAAATCAGTACTCTTAGAATATCCGATTAATAGCACCCAAGAAATCCCCGGCTTCTTCACCGAGAAGGAGCACATGATTGCAGGTGAAATGATGACCTTAAATTACTTAGAGAATGAAATCATACGTCCGCAATACAATGATGCCCGCGTACACTTTGCGTTAAACTGTGGTGCGAAGGGCTGTCCTGAAATAGTTAATGAAGCATACTTTCCAAGTCGTCTCGACGAGCAGTTGGATTTGTGCACGACCAAGAAACTTAATGAAGCAGATTTTGTTCGATTTGACAATGACAAAAGAAAGTTACAACTCAATCAAATATTCGATTGGTATGGAAAAGATTTTGGTTCGAACAAAAAAGAAATCATTGGCTTCATTAACAAATATCGAACAGAAAAAATACCAAACGACTACGGCATCAACTTTTATCCCTACGATTGGGTGCTCAATGGTCCCGCTGGTTCGGTCGAACTAGCGGATGGCGATGATTCATATCGCTTCTTGGTATCGTCGCTTTACGAAAAAGGGGAGTTTGAGATCAACCTTTTTAACGCTTATTTCGCTCAGCAAAACAACCTTAATATAGAAGGTGGAGAAACCCGAACAGGTTTTTTATCCAACTTGGTACAAGTGCTTATTGGTGTTACACCACGTTTCAACGCTGGCTTTGATATACAGTTCCGTAGTGTAAGCGGCGATAGACCGCAAAGTGAAACCCCTTATTTCGATGCCATCAATTACGCCAACACAGGTAACATATTCAGTGAAGGTGGCGCGGGCCTTGGTTACACCAGAACTGGCCTTTCGCGAATTGGGCCAAAGGTCAAGTACCTACCTTTTAAAAATCAAAGTAACATTTCAGTACAGCATACATTATACTTTCCAGCCCCTAACGACTCTCCGTTACAAGGCGATGGAACTACTGGTTGGTTGGACTGGAACGAAACCGTTTTCTGGACACAGGTTTTATATGACAGACCTGTTGGAGATTACTTCACCCTATTCTTTGAAGCCGATTTATTATTAGAAAACTCTGGTCGAGCTTTGACCAGAGACGACTCTGGGTTTTTCCAGGTATCTACTCCACTTACTTTTATACTGAGCTACTTCCCGATAGATGAAATTACCATTTACGGACTGTCAGGTTACTCGCCGAATTGGTTTACCGTTGTCAATGAACCCGACGGCGGCGAAGATGTAACCACTTATGACCCGTTCAATCAATTCGGTTTAGGATTCAAATATCTGTGGAACAATCGTTACCAAATCGAGTTATTGGCAACCGACTTTAACCATACCAAAAGAGAAAACACTAGCGCTGCCACTTTCAATATTGGTTTCAGATACATTTTCAAAAAATAATTTTTTGGGCTTATCCCATTTACTAAAGGGCGTGCCCCAACAAAAAAGCCTCGCGTTAAACGCGGGGCTTTTTTGTTGGGTCGGGCTTTCGGCCCTCGCTCTGTTCTGCTAGGCACGCGCAAAACACTTCTAGCTCCAAGGAGCTAAGTGTTATGGCTACCTAGCAACAGGAGCTTAAACAAAGGCCTCTATCCCTCACGCAGATAAGAAGCCCCAAACGTTCTGCCATTTGAAATGGCAGGGAAAATTAAGAACGCGTCAGAGACGCACTCAAGTCAAGCCCCAGGGGGGCGAGATGTGTGGATGCGCTGTTTCTATTAATATTTTACCGCTACGCGGAATCTTAAAGTCGTCCCGATCTCCGATCGGGATGCATAAACGATCGATTTCCAATCGATCTATTATTAGAGTCGCCGAAGGCGGCAGATACTTTGGAAAGGAATTGGGAACCCTAAGTCCATTCAGGTCGGATTGCAAGTCCTCCGATTAAGGCATCCTGATCAGGGATCAGGGCGATTGTAAAATCCTTGGAATCATGATTCAGACAAAAAGCGTGAGGGATGGAGGCATTGTTGAAGCTCCTTTTGTTGTTGACTTGTTCGTCTTAGCTCCCTAGAGCTAGAAGACGAACAGAAGGAAACAACAGATAAGAGCGACTGCCGAGAGCCCGACCCCGTTTTTGCCGCAGGCAGATAAACGGGGGCACGCCCAAAATAATTTCTAGCTAATTGTCAGACTTATACTATTCTGGAACCAAATAAACCTCGCGCAACAAACGGTACTCCATCGGGTTTTGTGGGAAGTTTCTAACGTTGGATCGTAAGAGTCGGCGATCCTTGGTGTAAAACAAAATGAGCCATGGTCCGTACTCGGCCGCAATCTTATCCATCTCTGCATACACTTTATAACGCTCCATCTGATCGGTAATGGTCATTGCTTTATCGTACAAGGCATCGAACTCCGCGTTTTTAAAACGCGTAGTGTTGAGATAAGATCGATCGGTCATTTTATCTGGAATGTGTCCGCCGTAAAGTAGGTTTAGGAAATTTTCTGGATCTGGATAATCCGCTATCCAACCAGCACGCCAAAACTCTGCCTTGCTGGTTTCGCAGGCTTCTAGGTGTTGGGCGAATGGCATCTTGGTTATGTTCAGTTTTATATTGAGGTTGTCGACCAACATCTTTTGAATGGCTTCCGCGACTTGCTCATTTCGGCCACCGCCACTATTTATTTGTAGGTCAATTTCTGGAAAACCTTTTCCATTTGGATAACCGGCCTCCGCCATTAGTTGCTTTGCCTTTGAGGGATTGTACTTAAAACCTTTTACGGACGAGGTCGGAAAGCCTGTGTAGGCAGGCGGCACGATGCCATGCTGCCCTGGTATGCCCGCTCCCTTGACGGTATAGCGCACAATTTTTTCTCTATCGACGGCATAGTTAAATGCTTGCCTCAATTTTTTGTTGTTGAAAATCTCACCCATGTTTTTGAAACCGTAATACTGCGTGGTCATCGATGGACTTTCTTGATACTGATAGTTCTTGTACTCTTCCGTTAGTTGCTTGCTTTCGTCGTTGTAGATTTCATCAACCATTTCTAATGGGAAACGAAACATAAAATCGAGCTTGCCTTGTTTCAAAGCGAGCAGCTCTGATTTTTTCTCTGCGATAAAACTCCAACGCAATGCATTTAAGTACGGCAATTGATTGCCGTGACTATCTACACCCCAATAGTTTTCATTGCGCACTAAAATTACCGCATCGTTTTCTCGAAGGGTTTTAATAGTAAATGGTCCGGTGCCCACGGTTTTGATACGCATATCGTCGCCGTATTTTTCTACTGCTTCTTCGGGATAAATGAAGCCAAAGGCTAGGGATAAAAGGTTCATAAAGAATCCGAGCGGACGCTCCAACCTCACCTCCACGGTGTATTCGTCGATAACTCTAATACCCTTGCATCCGCCGGCGGGCTGCTCCCCATTCTGAGTGGCTTTGTGATGCTCTACCGATCCGAGTATTCTATCTTTTATAAAATCATAGCCTTTGTTATTTACATCAAAGCTGCACCAGCGGTCGTAACAATATTTTATGTCTTTTGCTTTTACTTCTCTACCCTTTCCATTTGGAAAACAGGGGTCGTCGTGAAACATGACTCCTTTGCGCAGGTTGAAAGTGTAGGTTAAACCATCGTCGCTAATGTTCCAAGACTCGGCTAAGGCTGGTTTTACGGTTAAGTCTTTCTGATCGAAAATTACCAGGCCTTCGTAAATCTGATTAGCAATACGGTGACCGCCAACTTCGGTAATGTTTGGCGGATATAAAGAGCGGAAGTATTCTGTTTCGTTGCTTTTAAAAACTCCACCATAGTATTTGCCGCCTTTGGCTTCCTTCAATTCTCCGAGTGTTTTTGCTCCTCCAGCTTTACCGTCGCCGCCACTTTGACAAGCTGCTAAACACATAATGAACACTAGCAAGAGCGTTCCTTTCCAAAATTTCATATCAAGACTTTAATTGAAGTTAATTTTTTATTCTGATATAGACTGGGCAATGATCAGAATGAACGGCGTCGCTAAGTATAGCGGCCTTTTTTACTTGGGGCATTAGTTCCTCGCTTACCACATTATAATCTAGACGCCAGCCTTTGTTCTTGCCTCTGGCTCCTGCGCGATAGCTCCACCAGCTGTAATTGTCGGGATCTTTATTGAAAGCGCGGAATGAATCTGTATAGCCACTATTAAAAAGTTTTTCCATCCAGGCGCGTTCCTCTGGTAGGAATCCTGAGCTGTTTTTATTCGTTTTGGGATTGTGCAAGTCTATTGCTTGATGACAAATATTGTAATCGCCAGATACGACTACCTTCTTTCTTTTCTTCTTGAGTTTTTGCAGGTAGGGATAAATGGCTTCTAGAAACTCAAATTTTTTGGCTTGACGGTGTTCACCAGCACTGCCCGAAGGCACGTACATAGAGACGAAGGTGAGATCGCCAATGTCCATTTGTATAATGCGGCCTTCCGGATCGAAGGTTTTGTTCTTAAAGCCTTTGGTTATTTTATCGGCTTTTATTTTTGAGAGAATTGCGGTGCCGCTGTATCCTTTTTTCTCGGCACTAAACCAATAGTGATGGTAGCCCAGTTCTTCGAGCGCTTCAATATCAACTTGTTCTTTGTCGGCTTTTATTTCTTGCAACAAAACGATGTCTGGCTTAGATTGTTTTAACCAATCAACCAAACCTTTTTTCATCGCGGCACGAATGCCATTGACGTTATAACTAACAACGTCAATTGTTTTCTTTGCCAATACTTTTGTTTTATTTCTTTATGATGCGGTCGGTGTAATCAAATGTATTACCCACCACTTTCAAATAAAACAGTCCTGCTGGCAAATGGCTCAAGTCGATGACCTGTGATCCGTGAGTCGCTAAGCTTCTAAAAATCAATCTACCATCGGATTGGTAAATGGTAATTTTCGCATCGGCTTCTGGCGATTCAACTATTAAAATGTCGTTGACGGGGTTTGGATAAACGCCTATATCTACAACCTCTTCACGATCTGTACGATCTAAAAGAATTACGGTACTGAACTCAGAAAGACCGAAAACATCTACCGCACGTAGTCTGTAAAAGTTCTGTCCTACAAATGGCTGCTCGTCTTCAAACTCATAATTGGTTTCAACTACACTATTAATTTGTCCAGGTATTACTCCGACGGCTTCAAAATTTGTTCCATTGTTTGAACGCTCAAGTACGAAGTAGTCATTGTCAGTTTCTGTAGCTGTGGTCCAATAAAGAAGGTTGCTCGACTCTCGTATCTCTCCGTAAAATTCAGTTAGCTCAACGGCCAACTTCACGCAGTTCACGGTTCCGATGTCTAAGCTAGCCTGACAGTCCGTTCCGTCGGTTACGGAAAGTGAAAACGACTCACCATTTCCAACAACTACGGTAATACCAGTTGCTCCTTGAGCTTCAGTGAAAGCACCTGCGATGTCACCGCTTAAAGTGTAGGTCGCTGTTGGATCAACTGAAGGAATACCACCGCCAAAGGTGACAAATATGGTAAAGGTACCGGTGGACTCGTCGCAATCTTGCAATTCGTTAATGAATATTTCGGAGCCCGTGCAAATCGATGTCCCTGCACATTGACAGTTCGCGTTAATCTCATCGTCGAAAGTGTTGTCACTTCCATCGTCACAAGAATCGCCTATGTCTGCACCGATTAGTGGACAGTCGAATACCTGTAGCAATTCGCATTCGCAATCTGTGTTTATCGTAGACTCGTTTCCGTTGTCGTCTTCACAGGAATCGCCAAAATTGGCGCCCAACTGCGGGCAGTCTAATTCCGGAAGCAACTCACATTCACAATCCGTATTAACTGTTGATTCATTTCCATTATCGTCTTCACAGGAATCGCCAAAATTGGCGCCCAACTGCGGGCAGTCTAATTCCGGAAGCAACTCACATTCACAATCCGTATTAACTGTTGATTCATTTCCATTATCGTCTTCACAGGAATCGCCAAAATTGGCGCCTAGATTGTCACAATCGAAGGCATTACAAGGAACTGGACCATCAGAAGTAAAAAACTCTTCACAGTCCAGGCCATCTGTAAAAGTTATGTTAACGGGCGTACCATCTGGAAAGGTCATGCTGAGAGGTGATGTGAAGGGCACATTGTTAAAGCCTGTACCAGAAGCTATATACTCACCACCTGAATCACCACCGCTAACCGTCCAAGTGTAAGTAAACACTCCGCTATCCCCGAGGCAAACAAAATCTGTTTCAACCACAATGGGATCAGAACAATCTGGAGCTGGAGGGCAAGTACAGTTATCGGCTAAGCTTGAAGTCTCACCATTAATATCTATACAGTCATCTCCGATGTTGGCGTTTTGGTTGGGGCAATCGAAGTCTGCACCGCAGTTAAGAATTGCATCCGAGGTATAAGACATTTCACAACCTTCATTATCGGTAACGCTCAATTCTGCAAATGCCCCCGTTTCAAAAACTATAGAAAAAGGACTTCCGTCATTTTCAAATGTGTCGAATACCGCTCCGCTTACAACATATATACCATCAGGGTTCGATTCGGGATCTCCACCACTTAAAACAAACTCAACTATAACCGCGGTACTATCAGTACTACAAATTGAGCTAATCTGTTCAACGACAATTTCTTCCTCGCACTCTTTAGAACAAGCGATAGGACCATCTGAAGTCCAGGTGGCCATACAGCCATTGCTATCCACAACTGAAATATTGACTTCTGTTCCATCCGAATAGTTGTTGGTTACAGTTTCTCCAAAGAACACATCTAGAGTATTGAAACCCGTTCCGGTAATCGTATAAGTTTCTGTCGGGTCGCCTTCGGGAGCACCTCCACTAATAGACCAGACAAAACTAAAATCTCCGCTGTCTTGATCACAGATGAATTGTTCTTCTACTATAACTATATCGCAGCCGTCTACTATAATGGGAGAGCCCACGCAAGTACAATTTTCATCTAGTGCGTCGTTTTCGGTGTCATCGTCCATATCGTCGCAAGTTTCTCCAACTACGCAATCCAAAATTACTTCTCCGACGCAGATGCAATCCTCATTGATCACGTCATTATCCGTATCGGCGTTCTCATCATCGCAATCATCGCCAACTGTTGTGCACTCCATTACCTCTCCACTGACGCAGACACAGTTTTCATTGTATACCCCATTTTCCACATCATCGCAGCTGTCCCCGACTGTGCAATCGGTGCATTGCAATATAATTGTAGGATAGTTTTCGGTTAAATCGATACCACTGCAAATCGGGCCAATCAAAAAGGACGATACATTAGGAATAATGATAGGAACCAAGGTTACAGTCTGAGCGCCCAAGAAACTCAAGTCGAAACTTCCATTATCAATCAAGAGTAAATTTGTTGCCGGATCCGGCACTGCAAAAGAAAGGCTGTTTGGATCACTGGTCGGATCGGTCGTTGTAGGCTGACCATCATAAATTGCTATGACTAAGCCCGGATTGGGGTGAGTCATCAAAACATCTGCTCCAAGTCCGTTCGAAGTGAAGGAAAAATTTGTCTCGCAATCTACCGTGTAGGTGTTGCTTGCTTCATCAAAGTCTAAAAAAGTATCCGGGACAATTTCGACAATACCAAGACCGTCACAAGTCGTTAGCATTTTTTGCGCATTGAGCAAAAAGCTAGATGCTAAAAGAGCAAATATTGCGAAAGCCTTGTACAAACTTTTGGTCATTTTCATAGAAATATTATTTACGCGTATTACGCTGAAACCTTAATGATTACAGGCCTTCAAAGAACTAAAAATGAATCTATTAAACAACGTAACTTTATACCAATGAGTGTGAATAACCCCAATGCAGAAATGTCCTTCTTGGAGCACCTGGAAGAGCTGCGTTGGCACCTCATAAGAGCGCTCGCATCCATCTTCGTCTTTGGCTTGATCGCCTTTATACTCAAGGATCTAATTTTCAATACCCTGATACTCAGTCTTAAAACCAAAGAGTTTTGGACCTATCAAGCAATCTGTAAATTTTCTAAAGCCATTGGCTTTGATGGCGTTTTCTGCAATGGACCAACACAATTTGAAATTGTTAACATTGATATGGCCGGTCAGTTTTTAACACATTTGAAAGTTAGTGTGGTGTTGGGCTTCATTTTTTCCTTCCCCTATATCGTCTGGGAAGTTTGGCGATTTATTAAACCGGGCCTTCATGACAATGAAAAACAATACACCCGTGGCATAGTGCTCTCGGCTTCTCTACTCTTTTTTCTCGGAGTAACTTTTGGTTATTTCATTCTCGCACCGCTCTCGATAAACTTTTTCGCAAACTACACCGTGAGCCAGAATGTTGTCAATACAATTCAATTGGGATCGTACATAAGCATACTAAGCACTCTAGTCATGGCTTCGGGAATTATGTTTGAACTTCCAATAGCTGTATACATTTTGTCCAAAGTGGGTCTCTTGACTCCAGAGAACATGCGCGAGTATCGCAAGCATGCTTTAATTGTCATTTTAATAATTGCAGCGGTAATAACGCCTGCGGATGTTTGGACCCAGCTCTTTGTTTCAATTCCAGTTTATGGTTTGTACGAAATCAGTATCTACATCAGCAAGTGGGTACATGGAAAGAAGCCTTCGATAAATTCGTAAATTACACTTATGGCAAAAACAATCATCTCCATCGGCTGCGATCACGCAGGTTTTGAATTTAAAGAGCAATTAAGGGAACATTTGCTGGCAAATGGTTTTGAGCTTATCGACCACGGAACCTATGGTCCAGACTCTGTTGACTACCCCGACTTTGTGCACCCTACTGCAAGTGCAGTAGAAAATGGAGAATCAAGCCTAGGTATCCTTATATGTGGAAGTGCGAATGGGGTATGTATGACCGCCAACAAACACCAAGGGATTAGAGCGGCCATCAGTTGGACAGAAGATATTGCCTCCCTAGCCAGACAGCACAACAACGCAAACATAGTGTGCCTTCCCGCTCGCTTCATTGATATCGCGCTCGCTAAAAAAATAGTCGACACCTTTCTTTCTACCGATTTTGAAGGTGGTCGCCATCAAAGAAGAGTGGGCAAAATTGCCATCTCAGAATTAAGCTGCTAGCCATTGGCCGAAATCTTAAAAATAGCGGACAAAGATTCGCGTAACAACTTGGCCAAGAATTTGGGAAACCTGCACAACAGGCAAGGTGTCTTACTTGAAAAGTTCATGGATCTCAAACTGTCGCAATCCAATTACACCAACATTAAGTGGTCTGTACTTTCTAACCTGGAAGAAAGCCTCTCCATTTTTGAAAACAACTTTAACGCCAGCAACAGTAGGGTTTTATGGGCACGCAATGAAGAAGATGTTAGAGACGCCTTAGATGAAATCTACGAAGTCAATGAAGTTTCGCAAACCTACGTCGCAGGAGAATCGGAAACATTCGAAGTAAATGTGCGCGCGCATTTGTTCAGCAAGAACATCGACTTTAAAGAAATAAATCTCGGTCACCAAATTCTTGATTTGGTTGAAGAAGACGGTGCCCACCCCAGCCTTCCCACTTTGGCAAAAAGCGAATCCGAAATTCGAACCATCATTGAAAGCAAAACTGAATCGAAAATCGCGACTTTCCTCAATAAGCATTTCGAATCATGCAAGGAAACAAAAAACAAACTGTCCATCATAGTCCCCGATCACCTTATTGCGGAAGAGGGCTTGCTTTCTTATAGCGACGATGAGGGTTTAAAAACCAAACTGATACATCAGTCTGACACCATTGTTTTTATTGCTGGACTCAACAGAATTGTTCCGAGCCTAAAGGCCTATAGTCAAATGTTGCGTTTGGAAACAACTATGCAACAAGGTTCGGACTTAAAAGCCAATCACGGCCTCTTTAAACCCCAGACCCATCAACAGGTTTACGTACTCTTATTGGACAACGACAGAGTAAAGCTTCTAAAAAATCGCTCCTTCAAGTCATTGCTCTACGATCCTGATGGAACGGCACTGATTAGTCAAGACAATATTTACCGGAAGGCCATGAAGCCTGATGGCTCTACCGCATACTATGATCAGGGTCACGAAATGAAAGGATACGCAATTTCACCTACAAAGGTAAACGCTGAAATCGCCTATGCCAGCACTTTGTCTTTCGACAAGTTTAGGTCGGTTACTACGGTAGATTACGATAGGCTCAACACTGCCCTGCGCAAGCGCTTTATTGTAGCCAACAAAAGTGGTTTTGTGAACAAGCTGAAGCGTCAAGTCTGGACCAAAATCTTATTAGACAGAAAACTGATGAATTCCGAGGGATTCGGTATTAAAAAGAGGATGCTCAATTGGATTTTCGATTCTGAATGGCGGCGTTATAGAGATGTTCCTCAACCAAACAAACAAACTTTTAACCAACTCTGGTCAACTAGGCGCAAATCTTTATAAGGCTTTTTAAAAAGCAAGGTCTATTTTGGGGGTCTATTATACAACATGGATTTTTCAGGATACTCCTACAGTAAAAACAAACTAAGACAACTCTATCGCGCCATTTTGCTTCCGCGGATGATTGAAGAGAAAATGCTCATCAATTTACGTCAAGGAAAAATCACCAAATGGTTTTCTGGTATCGGACAGGAGGCCATTTCCGTTGGGGTAAGCATGGCGTTAAAACCGGACGAGTATATTTTTCCCATGCACCGTAACCTTGGTGTATTTACCAGTCGAAATGTTCCATTGGAAAAATTGTTTTTACAGTTTCAAGGGAAACGAGGGGGCTTCAGTGACGGACGCGATCGCTCTTTTCACTTCGGCAGCAACGAACACCGCGTTGTGGGAATGATTTCCCACCTCGGCCCACAGTTTGCTTTGGGTAGTGGGGTTGCTTTAGCCAACGTGTTATCAAAGAAAAAAGAAGTCTGTGTAGTTTTTAGTGGTGAAGGTGGTACCAGCGAAGGAGATGTGCACGAAGCCATGAACGTGGCCAGTGTTTGGAACTTACCGGTAATTTTTGTTATCGAAAATAATGGTTATGGTTTGTCAACTCCAGTTGAAGAGCAGTATGCCTGCGAGTCCTTAAGCGACCGAGGTGTTGGCTATGGAATGGACGCCTACCAATTAGATGGCAATAACATACTCGAGGTACACAACACCATCGACGCAATAAGAAGAGACATCAGCAAAAAGCCTAGACCAGTTCTGGTTGAATGCATGACCTTTAGAATGCGGGGACACGAAGAGGCATCGGGAACAAAGTATGTTCCCAAAAAACTAATGGACGCCTGGGCTAAAAAAGATCCCGTCGAAAAGTTCGAAGCATTTCTATTGAAAAAAAAATATATCGACAAAGCCTTTATTGAAAAATCAAAAGCCGAACACGCCAAGAGTATCGAAGAAGCGCAAGAAAGCGCTTACGGTGCTCCTATCATAGAGCTCAATGACGACTTAACCGAAATAGAAGAAGCGCAGCTCTACGCCGAAGACACTTCAGCAGAAATTATTGCAGGAGATGAGTTCAGTGAAAAAAGATTTATCGACGCCATAAGCGATGGCCTGCGCCAATCAATGGAGGCGCATAAGAACCTGGTCATTATGGGTCAAGACGTAGCAGAGTACGGAGGTGTATTTAAAATCACCGATGGTTTTGTAAAAGCGTTTGGGAAGGGACGCGTGCGCAACACACCAATATGTGAAAGCGCCATCGTTGGAATTGGTTTGGGACTTTCTATCAAGGGTTATAAGTCGGTAGTCGAAATGCAGTTTGCCGATTTTGTAACTTGCGCTTTCAATCAAATTGTAAATAATCTTTGCAAGGTTCATTACCGCTGGGGGCAAAATGCAGATGTCGTTATTCGAATGCCTGCAGGGGGTAGCGTAAGCGCAGGCCCTTTTCACTCGCAAACAAATGAGTCTTGGTTTTTTCATTCGCCAGGTATTAAAATTGTTTACCCTAGTAATCCTTATGATGCAAAGGGTTTACTGATCGCGGCAATCAACGATCCGAATCCTGTTATGGTTTTTGAGCACAAAGCTTTATACAGAAGCCTTAAAGCAGAAATTCCTGACAGCCCCTACACCGTGCCAATTGGTGAAGCCAAAGTTGTTAGAGATGGCGATGACCTAACGATAATAACCTATGGCTTAGGTGTTCATTGGGCACAAGAAATCCTTGACAAGCACCCAAACATTGATGCGGAGTTAATCGACCTAAGAACCATAAGTCCATTGGACAAGGAGTGTTTTATACACTCGGTTAAGAAAACTGGAAAGGCGATTATCCTGCACGAAGCAAGTTTGTCAGGCGGATTGGGTGCCGAGATTTCAGCGATTATAAATCAATCTTGTTTTCAATTTCTAGATGGACCTGTAGTTCGTTGCGCCTCACTAGACACACCGATTCCATTTGCTACCGCCTTAGAACAAAATTATCTACCGAAAAATAGATTTGAAGAAGCACTTTTAGATCTTGCCGCCTACTAACTCTAACGAAGAATATTAATCTTCTTAGTTGAAACCAGCTGACTACCTCTCACTGAAAGCAAGTAGGTACCGTTCGCCAAGCTTTGCGGTATCGCCAATGACACTTGATCATTAGTCGTTTGAATATTCAAGACCCGGCGACCACTTAAATCCAGCAAAGACAATTCAATATCGTTGCCTGCAAAAGGACTCAAGTCAACATTCAATACATCACTCGCAGGGTTCGGAAAGGCATCAAAAGCAATAGTATTGTTCTCAATACCCAAGGCCAAATCCGCACAGGTGAAGTTCACCGTTTGACAATTGTCTTCTATATTATCATCCGAAGAGAGACCGTTAATGTTGTTAATACAAGCAGTAAAGGTATGCGCGCCTTCTACTCCTACAAGAGCACCCAAGTTAAAATCAACAGAAGCACCCGAGGCCAAATTTCCAGTCCACACGCTGGTTTGTGGCGGATTATTATCTATAAAATATTCAACGGCCATTACGTTAATCGCCTCCATGCCACCGTTGCTAAAGTTCACGCTTGGAACTATAGTCAATTCGCAAAACTCACCAAGAGGCTCTTGGATATTTAAGGCCGCGTTAAACTGAAAATTAACAGAACAAGAGCGGCCATCAAGTACAAGAACCCCCGTGTCGTCTGGATCTAGCCAATCTTGAAGGCGGTTGGAGGCAGTGTTTCCGGTATCCCAGTTGTAAGACATTTTACCATACAAATCGAAACTGTTATTAAAGCACGAGGCCTGTCCACCAGAAAGCATTCCTACTATTCTTTGTTCTTCATCGTAAATAGCCGACCCAGAAGAACCACCCTCCGTAGTTCCGTCCTCCCAATTACCCACTGTCCAGTGAGAGTTTGGTGTACCGAAAAAAGTACCCGACGTTAAAGGATCGTTGTTAAAAGATATTTTTTTAATGTCACCCGCTGGGTGGTGAATACAAACCGTTCTACCGGCAGGAACATTTTCCGCATTCCAACCAGCGAAAAATACGCCGAAGTCCTGAGGCACGTCCATACTCAGTTCTACAAGCTCACCATCACCAGCAGGTAAGCCCATTACGCGCGTACCGCCAGAAATGCTTTGGCTCAACGGAATATTTACGTTGTCACAACCAGGGCTTTCCCAGTTGTAAACAAACAACCAGTTCTGCTCGCCGCCCGCACAGTGGTTGGCCGTTAAGAAAAGAGGAGAGCAATCCTGACGCACAGTATTTACCATTGTTCCTGTACAATGATCAAAACCACCAGCGATAATTCGAGCCACCGAAGTTTTTATGGTTTGCCAATCGGCACCTTCAGGACAGTTTACATTTATGTTACACGATCCAGAATCACCGAAACCTTTTTCCAAGCCAGCAAACATGTTTCTATAACCGTGCACCACAGTAGAGACGCTCAGTTTACCCTCTCCTTTCACTGCTGCAGGTTCATAGTATTCTAATATTGTTTCGTCGCCACGAACCAATCCAGAACTAAATGTTCCGTAAGACTTATTGTTACCACTTGTAAAGGCACCCAAAACATGCGAAGCGTCGCTATTGTAAATATAAAAGCGCGCGCCTTTAGGCATAAAAAATGAATCGTAAATCAGGTTAATGTGAAACGCGTTCGGGCAAGAAATTTTCAATCGCCAAACCCTGTCTCCATTAGCCAAACTGATCCACTCTCCGCTGTTATCTAAATTAAGGGCAACTTCATGCTCCTCACCAAAGCGAATAGAGCGTCCTTTTTCCATATAGAACTTCTGATCAATCAGGTCCATTTGGAAGGCATCAACCGCAGGCATCGTTCTGGTGGTCACTTCGTCTAAATTCCAGCCATTTTCAATAGCAAAAGGCACACCTCCGTGCCCAACTTGGGCAAAAAGGAAGCTAGATGACATAGCGAAAACAAGTAAGAGGGTCAGTAATTTTTGCATCTCATTTTAGGTTTAGATCCATTGCGTCTTTAATAATAAACGTTTTCCGATGATGTTTCGTTTTTCCGAGTGCTAAAACAGTTTTTCTGTGGAATAATGTCGGATATCCTTTGTTCTCATCCCACTTAAAATCTGGATAAAACCTGTGCAATCGTCGCATATAAGCATCCCTATGCGTTTTGGCCAAAATTGAGGCCGCAGCAATACAAGCGAACTTAGCATCCCCTTTTACGATACAAGTATGAGGTGTGTAGTCATAGGGATTGAAATAGTTACCGTCCACCAAAATATGCTCAGGTCGCATTTCCAAGTCGTCCAGCGCCAAATGCATAGTGTGAACCGAAGCCTGTAAGATGTTTATACTGTCAATCAGTTTTACATCAGATCGCTGAACCGACCAAGCAATCGCCTCGCGCTCAATTACACGCCGCAACTCATCGCGTTCAGCCTCTTTCAACTGCTTCGAATCATTCAGGAGAGGGTGTCGAAACTTCCTCGGCAAAATTACCGCCGCGGCAAAAACAGGTCCCGCCAAACAACCCCGACCGGCCTCATCGCAGCCAGCCTCTACCAGGTGTTTGTTGTAGAATTTACGAAGCATAACTAAAGTTAAGGAATAATGTGTTCAGTACGAATGTTGGATAAATGTTTTGGGCGTGCCCCACTCACCTCTAGCACTGCGTGCTAAGTTCGGGGTCGGGCTTTCGGCCCTCGCTCTGTTCTGCAAAAAACAAAAAGCGCCTCCAGCTCTTAAGGAGCTGAGCGCTTTTCTTGTTTTTTGCAACAGGAGCTCGAACAAAGGCCTCTATCCCTCACGCGAAAATTAGCGCGCACTATTGTCATTGAATTATGACTAAGTTGGTACTACACGTTTTGATAAATAACATATCTTGAACAACCAATGTCTGTAGCGGCCAAACCCTTTATTAAAGTTCTTGGGCTCTTGCTCTTAATGTGTTGTTGGTCAGCAGACGCAAAAGTCCAGGCTCAACAAAATTTAGACCTCACGGTTATTGTTCTTAACGTAAGCGGAAACATTCCCAACGAACCCAAAATTGACGGCACAATGGAAGTCTATCTGTCCGGTGGTCTCGATGCTATTGATATTGTCGAACCCGATTTGGTATCGAACATTGGAATAGAACTGCGAGGAAATGGCTCTCTTTTCTATGCAAAAAGTAGTTATCGCATAGAGACCAGAGATGAGGATGGTGAAAACCGAAACCTTCCCCTACTGGGAATGTCCAAAGAAAATGATTGGATTTTGCACGCCTCTTACATCGATGCCTCTTTTATGCGCAACGCCATTACCTACGAGTTTGCCGAAACCGTTTCAGACTACGCAGCAGACTATCGGCATTGTCAAGTTATACTCAATGGAGAATACATTGGCTTGTATATACTCTACGAGTCAATAAAAAGAGATGACAACCGAGTTGCGACCCCCGCCTTTCCAGACGATTCCGATGATCCTAGCGAAGGTTCTTACATTTTTAAAACCGATGTAAAATGGGGCATAGATCGTTGTTGGCTTTCGGAAGAAATTTTCCAAACCGAAGATGGCTATCAATATGAACCACGATACAGTTATGTCTATCCGAAACGAAAAAACATCACTGACGACCAAAGGGAATTCATGCAAGACCATCTGCTCGAAGTAGATAGGGCCATTTGGTACAACGAAGAAGAAACACTCGAATCGATTTTTGATACCTATTTAGATTTGGACAGTTTTGTTGAGTTTATCATCATTAACGAATTCGGCTTCAACCCAGACGCCTATCGTTTAAGCAGTTACTTTCACTGGACTCCCAACGGCGAGAACAATAAGATCATAGCTGGCCCAATCTGGGATTTCAATGTTTGCTACAGTAACTACTTTCAGAGGTTTGGTGAATTTGAATCTTGGGATTTTGACAATGACTGGTGGGAACCTCATAACCAAATTCCATTTTGGTGGCCTAAGTTTATGGAAGACCCATATTTTCTCAGTGCCTTTAAAAGCAGGTATATAGAATTGAGAAATGAAAATCTCAACGCCGAGTGGTTTAACACAAAAATTGATTCATTGACTTCGGTACTTGCTCCTTACATCGATGCCAATGAAACTCTTTGGCCCAACGATATTGTAACTCAAGATCTCTTTTGGGCTTCGACCTTGAGTTTTGGCGAGGACGTCGAGTCCATAAAATCCTGGATTCCCAAAAGGCTACATTGGATGGATCAACAAGTGGACAAATTGCAACACTTCGGATCTTCGGAAGTTTTGTTAAGTCCCAATCCCGCAAGCTCTTATGCTAACGTTAGAATTTTCGGCCGAGAAAACTATAACTATAGCATTTCAGTATTCAATTTCAGTGGTCAAAAAATCGACTTGGACATCGAGCAATTACCCATTCAAGGAACCTTTCGAATTAATACCACTTCCTTGAGTCCAGGTATGTATTTCGTTTCCATTTTTGAGAACGGCAAGTTGTCCTCGAGCGAAAAATTAATTTTAAATCCAGACTAACAAACATTAAGCAAAACATTAACGCTTTTGCCTCTGTCGCTTTCAATGATCATTCCCGTTGCATCGCTGCGCTCGCTCCAGACTGGGAGATTTCTCGACAGGCTCGAAAAGACTTTGGAGGTTTAAGGGCTTGTGGCGAGCCCCAGCCAGGATAGTAGCGGTATGAGGTGCTTCAAAAGATTAGTGAAGCAAGGAGTGGCGAAGGATGACCGTCTAGGGAATACTAGCCGCGACTATGCTGAACAATCTTTTGAAGTGCCGAGTACAAGCGGATAGCCTGTTGCTGGCCAAAACACCACAATTGAATTCACCAAAAATATTGCCTACGACTTAATCAACACTCTGACAAAATCATTGAAAAAAAATTGTGGCATTTAGTTCTGCGCTCGGCATTTTAAAATTACATTTGCCCGAACCGGAAACAAGCATCCATTGCCACTAGACAAATCCATTCGATCAATCTTACTGATAGGTAGTGGTCCAATAATTATAGGACAAGCATGTGAATTTGATTACTCGGGCTCTCAAGCCTCGCGCTCGCTGCGCGAAGAAGGCATTGAGGTCGTGCTGATCAATTCGAACCCTGCGACCATAATGACGGACAAACTCACGGCCGATCATATTTACCTGCTCCCACTAACCCCTGAATCCATTGTGAAAATTTTGGAGGAACGGCAAATTGATGCCGTCCTACCAACGATGGGCGGTCAAACCGCGCTGAACCTAGCTGTGGAGGTGGACGAAATGGGTATCTGGGAAAAGTACGGCTGTCGCATGATAGGTGTGGACGTGGACGCCATTGAAACGACCGAGAATCGGGAGAAGTTTCGAAAGCTGATGATTGAGATGGGAATGGGCGTGGCACCTTCACAAATTGCGAACTCTTACCTAGAGGGTAAAGAGGTGGCCAAGGAGCTGGGCTTTCCATTGGTGATTCGCCCTTCTTATACTTTGGGCGGCTATGGCGGTGGCTTCGTGCACAGCCGTGAAGATTTGGAGGAAGCTCTGAAACGCGGACTCGACGCTTCGCCGACGCACGAGGTATTGGTGGAGAAAGCGGTCTTGGGTTGGAAGGAATATGAGTTGGAGCTCTTGCGCGACAACAATGACAACGTAGTTATTATTTGTACGGTCGAAAATATGGATCCGATGGGGATTCATACGGGCGACTCTATAACGGTAGCACCGGCGATGACCTTGTCGGATACGGCTTTCCAAAATATGCGTAATCAAGCGATTCGCATGATGCGCGCTTTGGGGAACTTTGCGGGCGGTTGCAATGTGCAATTTGCTTTGGACCCTGCTACGGAAGAATTAATTGCCATTGAAATTAATCCTCGTGTTTCGCGCTCTTCTGCATTGGCTTCTAAGGCTACGGGTTATCCGATTGCTAAGATTGCGGCTAAGCTGGCGGTGGGTTACAACTTGGATGAGCTCAAAAATCAAATTACGGGCAACACTTCTGCTTACTTCGAGCCAACCCTCGATTATGTAATTGTAAAAGTGCCACGTTGGAATTTTAACAAGTTCCACGGTTGCGATAAAACTTTGGGACTGCAAATGAAAGCAGTGGGTGAGGTAATGGCCATAGGCCGTAGCTTCAACGAGGCTTTGCAAAAAGCTTGTCAGTCTCTCGAAACAAACCACCTTGGCTTGGGTGCCGATGGTATTCACTGGGTGAAAACCTCGGACATACTAGATCGTATTGCAAACCCAACTTGGGATCGAATTTTTAGAATTAAAGATGCCTTGACTTTGGGTGTACCAGTGAGCACATTGCACCAAATGTCTTTAATTGATCCTTGGTACCTGACTCAGATGAAAAACTTGGTGAAGTTGGAGCGTGAGTTGGTGCGTTATGACTTGACGACAATTCCGAAGGAATTGATGATTACGCTGAAACAAAACGGCTACGGCGATGCGCAGATTGCTCACTTGCTCCGCACCGTTACTGAAGATGAGGTTTACGACCAACGAAAGAAAATGGGCGTGCACCGTACTTATAAAATAGTGGATACTTGTGCGGCGGAGTTTGAAGCAGAAACGCCCTACTTCTATTCTTCGTTTGAAGGAGAGAACGAAAGCATTCCTTCTGATCGTAAAAAAATAATTGTACTCGGAGCTGGTCCTAATCGTATTGGTCAAGGTATTGAATTTGACTACTGTTGTGTTCACGGCGTAATGGCTTTGAAGGAAGCTGGTTACGAGGCGATAATGATTAATTGCAATCCGGAAACGGTATCAACCGATTTCGATATTTCGGATAAGCTTTACTTCGAGCCAGTTTTCTGGGAGCACATACGCGAAATAATAGAGCTGGAAAAACCCGAAGGGGTTATTGTTCAGCTGGGTGGACAAACTGCTTTAAAACTGGCAGAGAAATTCAATGAGCACGGCATTAAAATTATAGGTACTTCATTTGATGACATGGACTTAGCGGAAGATCGCGGTGCGTTTTCAACTTTGCTTAAAGAAAATGATATTCCTTATCCGCACTTTGGTGTTGCTACTGACGCGGAAGAAGCAGTGCGCGTAGCGCATGAAGTTGGTTATCCAGTATTGGTTCGCCCGTCTTATGTCTTGGGTGGTCAGCGCATGAAAATCGTTATCGACGACGAAGATTTGGAGCGCACGATTATTGCATTGCTCAATGACTTACCTGGTAACAAGGTATTGATTGATCATTTCTTAGACCGCGCGCAAGAGGCGGAGATTGACGCTATCTGCGATGGTGAGGATGTACTCATAATGGGAATTATGGAACACATAGAGCCTGCGGGTATTCACTCCGGCGATTCGAATTCTGTATTACCGCCTTTCAGCTTCTCGGATAATGTTATCCAACAGATGAAAGATCACACCAAGAAAATAGCCTTGGCTTTGAATATTCGTGGTTTGGTCAATATTCAGTTTGCGGTGAAGGACGAACAGGTTTATATAATAGAAGCAAATCCTCGTGCCTCACGTACGACTCCGTTTATTTGCAAGGCCTACCAAACATCGTTTTTGAATATGGCTACCAAGGTGATGATTGGCGCCAATAAGCTCAGCGATTTCGATATTGACCCTCAAATGGAGGGTTTCGCCATCAAGCTTCCGGTCTTCTCTTTCAATAAGTTCCCTAATGTGAATAAAGAATTAGGGCCTGAAATGAAATCAACTGGTGAAGAAATTCGTTTTATCAAGGACACGCAAGACCCATTCTTCCGTAAATTGGTGAATGAAAAATCAATGTTCCTAAGCAAATAGGAAAAACCTAATGTACTTTTTATTAACGCTTGCTGCCGTTTACTTCGGCTTCCGCATACTCTTTAGATATGTGCTGCCAAATTTTTTGGCTAGCAAGATGAAGGACGTGCAAGAACAAATGCAACAACAGCAGCGCGATTTTGAAGCTGCACAAAATCCTAGAGAAGAGGGTGAGACAGAAATTATTATAGAAGACTCAGCGGAGTCGATTGATGATCG
>CAZZIZ010000021.1:23969-26645 GCA_964654535.1 uncultured Chitinophagales bacterium | reverse complement strand
CCGACACAAGAAAGAGACCGGAGCGAACGCGAAGTGCTGGATAAGCCCGCCCCCAATTGACTTTAATAGTTGGTGTCTCACCAACTATTAAAGTCAATTGGGGGCACGCCCAACATAAAATCAAAAAGAAAATTCTCAAATCTCTTATCGGTCATAAAGCAAAAGGCCACACATTTATCTGAATTCATTAAATTAGAAGGGTATGGCTAAAGTGAAAATACAAGTCCCTAAAAACAAGCGCGAAGAGCAAGATTTTGTAAAACGAATTCTCTTTGACACCAAAGTCATGGAACGCATGCTTGAGGAACAACTTTTCGAAACCGACCCAATTCGAATTGGTGCCGAGCAAGAGTTCAACATAGTTGATGCGCACTACAGACCAGTTTCTCTGAATCTTAAGATGCTCAAAGCCCTCAACGACGATCAGTTCACGACCGAATTGGCGCAGTTCAACATGGAGGCCAATATTCCGCCACTAGAATTTAAAAAGGACTGCCTCTCCCAGATGCATAAGAAAATTTTAAGCCTTCTACGACGCGCTCAAAAAGTAGCGCGCGGCTTCGATGCTGATATTATTTTAACGGGTATACTACCAACCGTGCGCAAGTTCGATATGAGTATTAACAACATGACGCCATATGAACGCTATAAAGCTTTAATAAAAGGTTTGGTAAAAATGCGCGGTTCCTCGGTAGATCTCAACATTACTGGCATTGATGAGCTTATAACCAAACACGATACTCCCTTGTTAGAAGCTTGCAACACAGGCTTTCAAGTACACTTACAAACTAAGCCTGACGAATTTGCGAGCAAGTACAATATGGCTCAGGCAATTTGCGGCCCGGCCATGGCAGTTGCTACCTACTCTCCCCTTCTGTTTGGAAAGCGTTTGTGGCACGAAACGCGTATCGCACTTTTTCAGCAAAGCGTAGATACACGTATGAGCGACCACCATATGCGTAATCGCAGCCCACGAGTTATGTTCGGAAATAAGTGGGTTAAGAAATCTATTACCGAAATGTACAAAGAGGACATCATGCGTTTTCGCATTCTGCTACGCTCAAATTCGAAAGAGAAGTCGCTTGAATTACTGAACAAGGGAAAAATGCCAATGCTGTCCGCATTGCAGTTACATAACTCGACGGTTTACAGATGGAATCGTGGTTGCTATGGGGTGGCCAATAACAAACCACACCTGCGCATAGAAAATAGAGTGCTGCCCGCTGGCCCTACGGTACTAGACGAAATGGCCAATGCCGCATTGTGGCTTGGCTTATTGAATGGTGGCACGGATCATTATGGTGACATAACCGACAAACTGGAGTTTGACGATGCAAAAACAAATTTCTTCAATGCCTGTCGTTCTGGTTTAAACGTAAACTTCTCATGGTTAAAAGGCAAAAAAGTTAGTGCCAAGGAGTTACTCAAAAAAGAGCTTCTTCCTATTGCCGCCGACGGTTTGAAAAAAGCCAAGATCAGCAAAAAGGATATTGATAAATATCTGGGAGTGATAAAAGATCGTATTGCCAAGGATCAAACGGGCTCGAAGTGGATGCTGCATTCCTACAATAGATTGGTTAAGGAGAGCTCAAAGGGGGAAGCCGTATTGGGATTGACTGCTTGCATATTGAAAAACCAAACCAAGGACGAACCAGTTCACAAATGGAAATTGGCTGACTTAGATGTGCTCGCTGGTAGTGAGGTTACCGAATTATCCGTAGAGGAGTTTATGTCCGTTGACCTAATTACGGTACGTGCAGACGACATTATTGAGTTGGCGGCAACCATTATGGAGGAGCAACACTTACGTTATGTTCCTGTCGAAGATGACCAAGGTAAACTGGTTGGGCTTATCTCACAACGAATGCTGATGAAACGCCGCAATCAGAACGCAATGTGGAAGACCAGTAAAAATGTAAAGGTCAGCGACATCATGGTGGAGGCTATGATTACCATCACGCCAGAAGCCACTATTAATGAGGCCATCGAACTAATGCGTGAACACGAAATTGGTTGCTTACCAGTTGTCGTCGACGAAATATTGGTTGGCGCAATCTCCGAACATGAATTTTTGAATATTACGAATCGCCTCTTGAAGTTTTTGCGTAAAAAGAACAAGTAGTTGAGCTTACCACGAATTATAGGTCGATACACCCGCAACAAAAAGGGGCCACTGTTTATAGTAATAGGTGGCATACACGGCAATGAACCTGCAGGTATAGAATCCTTGCAGCGCGTGTTCGAAAAACTAAAAGTCAACAAACCAGAATTTAATGGGATGGTGCTGGGTGTGAGCGGCAACGTTAATGCTTTGAACCAAGGCGAGCGATTTATCGATATGGACTTGAACCGTCAGTGGCAGCCACAAAATATTGAGCGAATAGAAAAGGCTGGGGTTAAAGAATTGACGCTCGCAGAAGAGCGCGAGCAAAAACAATTGCTTACGCTTTTTAAATACATAATTAGCCATACCGAACACTCACCGGTAATAATGATGGACTTGCATAGTACTTCTGCAAAAGGTGGTTGCTTTACTTTTCCCCTGAGCGATGAGCTCAGTCGGGACTTGGCGCTTTTTCTGGAGCAGCCAGTTATAAATGGCTTGGAGGATATGATGAAAGGTACTACCCTAAACTATTTTTCTGATATGCAATACGCTGGGATTGCTTTTGAGGC
>CAZZIZ010000021.1:0-23869 GCA_964654535.1 uncultured Chitinophagales bacterium | reverse complement strand
ACGAGTTCGGGGTCGACACACATCCAATGTTCTAAAACGGTGGCATAAATTTGTCGGAAGTCGAAATTGGTTTTGAGATTTCCTACTTGATCTAAATCGGTAAGGCTGGGGTTGTCACCAATAATATCGGCACCGTTTACACCGGAACCAAAAAGCATAATAGGCGCTGCTGATCCGTGGTCGGTTCCATTGGAAGCGTTTTGTCCTACTCTACGACCAAACTCTGAGAAGGTCATCCCTAGAACATCGTCGCCTCTACTTCCAAGGTCTTCATAAAATGAGCGCATGGTGTTGGACAGCAAAGCTAGTTTGTCGGGATGATCGTCTAGCTGATCAGCGTGATTATCAAATCCATTTAGGGTTACTAGGAACATTCTTGTTCCTAAGTTTCCTTTTATTAATCGAGCGACCAAAGCCATCTGTCTTGCGAAGTCGTCGTTTTGGTACTCTACGTCATTGGTACTTGAGTCAAAAGCTTCTTTAATAACTTCGGCATAAAAGAAGGTGCTATTGGTAATGGTTCTTAGAAAGGCTAATTCCTGTCCATAACAATCATCGGGTAAATTATCTAGTGAATATAGTTTCCCGTTTTCGATAATTTGCTCTAAGCGATTTGTGTTGGCCATTGACACGGCCACATTTACAGCGCTTCCTTGAAAGGTTAGATTTCCCGAGCTGCCAATCTGTACCGCGGGTGGAACAGTAGGTGGGTTTTCTAACAGATTAGGATACACTGAGTCAGCATATCGACCTAACCAGCCAGTTCCAGGAATTTCGTCTGAGTCGCTGGCCGCAGACCAGATATCGGTAGAGCGAAAGTGCGATAGATTTTGACCGTCGTAACCTACCCCTTGTATCACTTTCATTTTGTCCTCGTTGTACATAGCGGCAGCGTTGACCATATAGTTAGGCAAACTAACCGCATCGTTCAAACTAAAAAGCTCGTTCGTTGGAATATGTATGTTGGGACGTTGAGATTGGTAAGTTCCGTAATCGTAAACGGGGACAATAGTATTTAAACCGTCATTGCCTCCTTTCAAGTGAACGAGCACCAGTGTACGGTCGGATTCACTTCCGCTTAGTGCGGCTATTAATGGAGAGGCAGTTAAAGGCATATTGCCCATAAAAGCTGCACCAGAACTAGCCAAGCCCATGGAAGTTAAAAACGCTCGTCTACTCCAGTTCTTATGGCTTTTTTCGTGCTCTTTTCCGTGTTCTAAAGCACTCCCTAAAGGTTTTATGTGATGATCATCGCACATACTAATTCAGTTGATAAGCGGGTAAATTGCTTAGGTGAACAAAAAGGTTTAGCACTTGTACATTGGCGAATTCAAAATCAAGATCCCAAGTACCATCTTCAAAATAGTTTTCTGGCACTTCGCCCTTAAAAACATCTATTGCCGTTTGGTAATCTACTTCTGTAAGTAATCCTCTAAGAATGTAGTGGTCCACAAATGTCCGCGTTATAAAATCAGGATCATTCGAATCATTGGTCAAGGTCTTTACAAAATTGATGAGTTCAACAGCATTGCTTTCAATGTTATAACCCAACAATAAGAAACTCACGTCCCAGCGTAAAATAATATTGGTAGCACTAATCCAAGTATGGTGACCTTCCCAGCCGGAAACATCTGGTGGGTCGAACATACGTTGCCCCATCATTTCGGTAGCGCCATAAATAAAGTTGAAACTATCTAAGTCTACTGAAAACTCAAATTCACGAACAATACTCATAATCAGTTCAGTCGGATTCTTTATTTGAACCGCAATAATGTCTTCAGAAAAGAAATGCTCGCTTTTAAATAGTTGGCGGAAAACAGGAGCCAACTCAAAGTTGTTGCTCAAGAAAGTCTGCGTGAGTTCCGCAACAATGTCTTCATTTACGTTTTGCGCAACATAGTGCTTATAAATTTCGGTACAGATATGTGTTGCAATTAAGACGCTTCTTTGCTCAAACAAAATATTGTGAACGTCGTCAAAATTCCAATTTCCGGTTTGACCAAAAATTGTTTTACTGGTATTGTCCCAAAGGTTGGGATCAAATACTGCATTGGATTCTAACTCCACTGTCCAGCCGGTCAATGCCCTAGCTGCATTTTCTATATCGCTTTGGTTATAACCATTGTCTTGTCCCAAGGTAAAGAGTTCGAAGAGCTCTCTTGCGTAATTCTCATTAGCACTTTCGCTGGTACTCTCCGCTCCGTTTAAATAAAGCAACATTGCCGGGGTCTTTCCCATTTCTACAGCAAAGTCCTTGAAGTTGCCCAATGCGTGAGATTCTAATACGCGGTGATATTTGTAAAAGGGCTGTACTTTTTGATATACGCCTAATTGGGTCACGAAGTGGCCTGCCCAAAACTGCACTAGCTTGGCTCTAAATTGATTACCCTGCTGATTTCCAAGTCGGTTTTGGACCACACGAAACAACCATTGGATAAGATGGGATATGTAGAGGTCGCCATCAAACTCACCGTCTACTGTATAATCCAATATTGTCCAATCCGCCCATTCTAGGGGTTCACTTAACGGTGAGGCAACAATATCATTGATTATTTCGTCTATATGCTGTGCGGGTTGGCTTGCTAATGCAGCATTTATTTCGGCAAAATTAGCTCCATAACCTAGACGTCTGTATAAGTGCAAGACGCGCTTTTTGTCCCAAGGCTTATCATTACTTGGAACGTAGGTTTGGAGACTTTCGGAATTACAAGTGTCAGGCATATTGTTTACAGTGGTGTTACAGAAGCTCCTGTTGTAATGTTTAATTTAGTCCAATTATTGCCTAAAATGCTGCTTAAGTCTCCCATTTTGAGCTCATTCGTTAAATTGTCCTGCTGACAATGTCATGACAATAATGACAATAGCGTGACAATTAATGAAGCGCTCAAGGTAATTTTGCTAGCGCATAGAAAGACCACATTTGGAGCATTTCAAAGCTTTTACTGTTACTCATAAGCAATTCAAAGTCAAGGATTTAGGCAAGTTACTGCCCGATTTCGAGCAGGAGACCTACGACTTCAGCCATCATTTGAATGCGCTAAAGGCAAAATTCCATTGGGATGAGCTCTTTTTCCTCAATACCTGCAACAGAATCCTCTTTCTAGTCCATTCTAAGCAAGAAATGAGCAATGGAGATATCGAGGAGGTCTACAAGTCATTCCATCCCTCTATGCGCGATCAAGACTTAGCGAATTTTGTTTCTGGTAGCCAGATTATGAATGGCCAACAAGCCATTCGCCATCTATTCAAAGTCGCCTCTTCTGTGGACTCTATGGTAGTAGGAGAAAGAGAAATACTGTCGCAGCTGAAACAAGCTTATAAAGTAGCTAGAAAGTCAAACTTGAGTGGAGATAATCTGCGTCTGCTATTAGAGAAAGCCATTAACGTAGCCAAAGAGGTTTATAGGGATACTAAAATTGGAGACAATCCTGTATCGGTTGTTGCATTAAGCATAAGAGAAGTCTTAAAACTAAACCCGCCAAAAGATGCTCGCTTCGTTTTGGTTGGAGCGGGGCAGACTATGCGCTTGGTTTCGAAGTACCTCAAGAAACACGACTTTACAAACTTTAGCATTTATAACCGCACTATGGCCAACGCCGAGGGCATCGGCAAGTTTTTAAACGCGGACCTGAAGCCGATAAGTGAGTTGTCTAATCACGAAGGTGGGTTTGATATTGTCATTACTGCTACTGGATCAAATAAACCCGTTGTTACGGAGGAAATCTTTGATGCAATTTCCGACGACGAACAAAAAATCCTAGTTGACCTTTCTGTTCCAAACAATATAGCTACAGAACTCATAGATCGCGAAAACGTTTCTTACATAAGTGTAGATCACTTAAACACGCTGGCTGCAGAAAATCTATCGCTACGAAAAGCTGAAGTGAGCCAAGCTGAAAAAATCATTGACGAACATACGAATGCTTTTGCAAAGACCATTAAGCGCAGAAGAGTAGAGCGCGCTATGAATTCTATTCCAGAAAAGATAAAGCAGATCAAGCACAGGGCAGTCGACGAAGTATATGCTCGAGACATAGCGAGCCTAGACGCCCATTCAAAAGAAACATTACAAAAGGTTGTAGACTACTTAGAGAAAAAGTATATCGGAATACCGATGGCCATTGCCAAGAAAGCTCTGGAAAAAGAACTCGGTCTAGAAGACACTACTCAATAATTGAGGTGACTTCATTTCGCAGTCCCCTACTCTTTTTTAGATAAGCCTTAATCTTTCCAAAGTTCAAATCGGATTCAATCAGCAAAGGCAATTTATTTTCATCGTCGGTTACCCAAACAATTATCTGATCGCCCTCTTCAAAAACTCCACCTTGAATTAAGCGCGGAACAAACTTGTTACAGCGATAAACCTCACCATCGTGCTTAATCGTATCCTTACCAAGAAACTTAAATGACACTTCATACATTTTCTTGTCCATAAACAAGTCAACGTTTACAGAGTCACCAGCGTCGAAGTTCGTATAGTCGAGCGAGCGCGCAAAGTATAAGGAAGACAATAAGTCTTGCGTACAATTCGGAATACTCAACAATTCATTTTCTGCCTTTAGCTTTCCTCGACGTATGTAGTAGTCTACGTTAACTGATGTATCGGCCGGTGAATAAGTGTATTGTAGTTGCTTAGTATAATCTCCTTCGTTTACATCTCTAACAAATCGGAGTGGATTTAAGCTGGAGTAATCCAAATAGGACTCGTACTTGTCACGCACTTTATAAATCCAGTCAAAGGAGCGGGGGGTTCTAGCCTCAGCAATACAATGCAAGGCAGGTGTACCTTCAACATCGCCGTCTTTGATACTAAATTTTATAACGCCAGCTTTCAACCATATCGCTGTCCAATTGAAAAATAAATCGTACTCAAGCTTCTCCCCTACTTGAAAAGAATCATTGGTATCAACGCAAGATGTTTCCATCATTACGTCGTTCGTATCTGCAGACACATCATCCATTAACAACTGTCCTTGCACAGTTGCAAAAGAGTAAACACTCAAGAAAAATAATATGACTAGTCTAAACTTCATTTTCGACTTCCGTTTCCAAGTTTACACCCATTAGGAATAAGCTTCCCAAAAGGGCGGGAATGAGCAAATTGATTATCCAAATAGCAAATGCCGCCGCCAATATACTGAGGTCTAAGTCCGTAACATAAGCTAGAAAAAACAAGGCCAATTCCCCCTTTATCAGTAGTCCCAAGAACTCCAGTGTGGGCAAAACCGTCTGAGCGAAGAATATGCTGCTGACCAATATGAATCCTATTTCCCATGTTATCTCAATTCCAAAAACCTTAATTAGCAGGATATATTGTGTTGTGAATACTACATATCTCAGCGCAGAATAAAGCAGGGCAATGCCCAATTCTTTGACTGAAAGCAAATCAAGTGGATTAATGTACTTCTCTAAACGTCTAAATTTCAGCTTTTTAAGCAGTAAATCCTGTATCCAATCTGATTTAAAGTAGAAACTGAGTAGTAAAGACGGAATTAAGAGCGCTGCGAGTACTACATAAGCCGTAGAAACAGATGTCTCATAGTATCGGTTCAGAAACAAATAGAAGCCCCAAATGCTAATTCCAAAGGTAACGGCATACTGTCCTAAACTACCCAAAAGTGTCAATCCTATGCTGCGCAGTTTATTCTCAGGACGCAAAAACAAAACCCGGCCAGCAAATTCCCCAACTCGATTTGGCGTAAATAGGGACAGGCTCACTCCCGCAAAAATTGCCTTCAAGGCAATAATAAAGGGCACACGCTCAACTGGCTTAACCAGCACGCGCCATTTCTGCGCTTCCAAAGACCAACTCACAGGCATGAGAATAAGGGCCAGAAAAAGAAAAGAGCGGTTGCCATTTTTCCAGGCAGCACTGAAGCCATTTAGTATATCCTCCAAGTTTTCTTCCTGAAAAACGTGCTGATAAATCACCCAAAGTAGGATTACTAAAATGGTTACTTTTAGCAACAAGCCAATAGATCTGCGCAATCCAGACTTCATAAGGCAAAAGCAAGCGTGAGTAAGAAATCTGTTTCCAATATCATTTTAGGCATTGACCCCGGTACGAATATACTTGGATATTCTATCATAGAAATTGTGGGCAAAAAAGTGGAGCTCATCAGTCTTGGCGTCGTGCACTTAGATAAAGCTCCTGATCATTACCAGAAACTAAAAACCATTTTCGAAAAAATAAACTACCTCATTGAGGAGTATCAACCTACAGCAATGGCTGTCGAAACGCCTTTTTATGGAAAGAACGCACAGTCTATGCTCAAGCTGGGTAGAGCTCAGGGTGTGGCTATCACTGCAGCGGCTGTAAACTTGTTACCAGTTTTCGAATATGCGCCTTTGAAAATTAAGCAGAGTATTACCGGTCGCGGGCGCGCATCTAAGGAGCAAGTCTCCGATATGTTGCAAAGACTACTCAAGCTCGACCGAATGCCAAAATACTATGATGCCAGCGATGCGCTCGGCGTGGCGGTCTGTCACCATTTCCAACAATCGAGTCCTGGTGCAGGATTGAGCAAAAGCAAAAAAGGTTGGAAAGCGTTTCTAACAGAAAATCCTGATCGGGTTAAGTAAGTTTTATTTTATTATTTGGGCAGCAACAGGCTATCCGCTTGTACTCGGCACGTCTGCCGTTTGTTCAGCATAGTCGCGGGTGCGTATTCCCTAGACGGTCATCCACCCCCACTCCTTGCTTCACGAAACAGCAGCCGCACCTCATACCGCTTCTATCCTGGCTGCGGGTTGTCCCTAAGTCTGAGGGTTCAGTCATTTTGAGGAGAGCAATTAACATGAGATAAAACCGTAAATTAACCTCCACCAGAAAGACCTTATGAACAGATCGGTAATCGCAATCATCGTATTAATCCTTCTTGCACTTCTAGCTTTGCCCTTATTTCTTTTTGTATGGCCTAAGCACTCATCTTGCAACATAAAATTGAAGGCAGAAGAGATTCAATCAATAGATTTTTCAAAAAGGTCTCGTGACAATTCATTTAAATTAAATCGCGAAGAAATTATTGAATTTGTCCAACACGTAAACAATTCGAAAAACAGAGATCTCATTAAGATGGGAGGCAATTTCTACTTTGACATCAACTTTATTGATGGTGAGCAAACAAAAATAAAATTCGCTCAAAACACTTTCCAATTAGTCCCGTCCTCCAATGCCTGTCTACTTCAACTGGACTACGAATACGCCGATGATATCTGGAATAAAAAGCTAGACATTTTCTTAAAACCATATGAAGCAAACGCCGTAGAAACAATTGAGCGAATATTTGACGCCTACAATGAATATCAAGAATCGACCGACTCTCCAGAGAATTTGGATTCGCTAAAACGCTGCTTGCAGGTGCTGGAGAGAAGAGAAGTCAGCGAAGATGATTTGGACCTCATCATTAATGTTTGGATGTACTATACTGTAACGGACTTTTCTACCCAAACCTACGTTAAACGAGTATTATGGCGAGATCGTGAAAAGAGCATTAAAGCAATTCAAACCCGCATGGACAATAAACTTGAATGGGAAACCGAAGAAGGCGCTCCGTACTCAGAATTAAAAGATCTGCTCGAGGAACTTTCCGATCCCCAGGTACGATATTAAAAAGTGACGGAGTGCATTTGCACATCCGCCACCTTAAAGGATGAACAGGGAAATATCCTTGTTACAATGAAAACGTTTTTACCAGGCGTAGGAAATAGCAAAATTCCAATCGCTCTTGAAGTCGGATCTTTCTCGGCGCAAATGAAAGGCAGTCTCCAGTCCAAATCCTTCCTTTGAAAGAAGCATAAAACCGGCGTCTACAAATGGATTCAAGCGCAGTTTGTTACCCAATCGCTCAACGGAAATAAAATGGGAAGAGCTGTCGAAGCGTGTCATATGTTGTAGGTTGGTGTATTCGCCTCCTACAAAAGGAACTCCGGTCCAGCCCCTTTCATTAACCACGTCGCTATATTCGACTTCATGAACGTGACTCTCGATGCGCTTAAAGGTTTCGTTATACTGGATTTGCGTTCCTAGATTAAAAAATAAGTTTACCACACGATTCGAACCTAGGGGATAAACCTTTCTCACGAATGGGTTTATCGCAATATGCGTTTTGGTTAATCGCTCGTCGATAAACACATCCGCTTCTTCGCTTAAATCGAATTCGAAACTCTCCCAAATTGGAATAAAAAATATCCACTGGGTAATGCGACCTTCCTGCATTTCTTCTTGAGTTCTTAGTTCATACTCTCGACTCTGCTCATCAAACTTTTTTGCGTTAAAATCACTGCCAAGCGATGCACCCCAAAATATATTTTTCTTCCAATGACGCGTGTAAGTCAAGGTTTTCATCTCATTGTCTGAAAACCAGTTGTCTAGGTTTAAGCTTAGCTGATGTCTTTTTATGTTTGTTCCTTCTAAAAGACCTTGAGCAGACAAGCTTAAGTTCGCCGAATAAGCAAATAGAATCATAATTAACAATAGCTTTTTCATAATGTTGTTTTTTAAATGATCTTATGAACGTTGTGCAATTCTAGCACTGCCTGTAGGTTCTTAGAAATTGAATATTCGTGGGCCTGAAGTATCGGCTGAGGGTATTATTGAACTATCCCGATATATTGGTTGAAAGCCTTCAAACCTGCGCAAATCCGTAATATGGATTGTGATATGCTTAAATAAAGGGTTCTGGGTAAGGCCGAGTGAGGGATAGGAAGCATACGACCAAAGGGAGTAGTCTCCTTTTTTGAGCCAGTAAAGACTTACCGCTGGCGGTAGAAGGATTTGCTTAGGCGAAAAAAGAAGGAGACCGAAGCGAAGCGGAGTGCTGGATAAGCCCGACCCTTTGCGCAGCAAGAAGGGACACTCCCAAACAGTTCTTATAACCTACTCTATTGAAAATTTGCAGCTATACTTTTTGCAAGTTGTTCCATCTCTGCTGCTTCCACTTTTTCTCGTGGTTTTTTGAAATCTATGATGCCGCTTTCGTGCAGGGGCACCAGGTGTACATGTGCATGACGCACCTCTAAACCCAAAACGCAAATACCAATTCTTCTGCAGTCTATAGCCTTGTCCATAGCTCTGGATACGCGTTGCGCAAAGGAGAATAAACCTTGGTAGGTTTCGCTGTCTAGATCGAATATATAATCGACTTCTTTTTTGGGTATGACAAGTACATGCCCTTTTTCGACTGGACTTATGTCTAGGAAAGAATAGTAGTTTTCGTCTTCGGCAACTTTATAGGACGGAATATCGCCCGCTAAAATTTTCGTAAAAATGGTACTCACGATCGCGTGATTTCTAGTACCTCAAACTTAATGGTTCCTGCTGGTGTTTCTACTTCTACTATATCGCCCACTTCTTTGCCGAGCAGTCCTTTACCTATTGGCGAGTCAACTGAAAGGCGTTTTGCTTTCAGGTCTGCTTCGTTTTGTGAGACAAGCGTAAATGTAAATTCCTTGTTCACCTTAAGGTTCATAACGCGCACGGTAGACAGTATGAGAGCTTTAGAAGTATCCATCTTACTCTCGTCGATGACTCTGGCGTTGGCTAGGTCGTTTTCTAGGTTGGCTATCTTGGCCTCAAATAGACCTTGTGCTTCTTTTGCTGCGTCGTACTCGGCATTTTCTGAAAGGTCTCCTTTTTCACGGGCGTCTGAAATGGCTTTGGCCATTTTTCTTCTTCCGGTGGTCTTCATTTCGTGGAGTTCGTTTTTCAAACGCTCCAAGCCCTCTTCCGTAAAGTATTTTATATCACTCATAACGGCAGTTTTATATAAAAAAAGAAAACGCCCCTACATGTAGGAACGTTTCCTTTTATTAAAATAGTAATTTTTTAAAGAACTATACGTACTCCAAGAGAATGTGTTCCCTCAAAGTTTTCGGTAGTACGGTAAGAATAGTCTACCCCGAAGTTAGGTCCTCCAGCTTTGAGAGGCACCTCTAATGAAAAGCCACCGCTAAATCCACTTAAGGCTGAGGCTTGATTAATATCATCAAATAGTCCTTCTTCGTAGTTTACGCCTCCTCTAATCATAAACATTTCACGGAAGGCAAACTCTAGACCTGCTCCGAAAAAATCGCTTCTAAAAGAGTTAGAAGTAAAATTTCCAGCAATGGTTAGGCGATTTCTTTCTCCTAGATAAAAATCATACGCTCCACCAATGTTTAATAGAGAAGGGATTTCAAACTCCTCTGATCTTTGCTGACCGGTAATACCTGAGCCAACAATTGTTTCGAATGCAACGTCAAGACCATCGCCGGCAAACTTCATTGTGGGGCCGATATTTCTCAACGATATTCCGAATCGAGCATTGTCTTTTGGCCCAGTTACATACTGTATTCCAGTATCGAAGGCAAATCCACTTGCGCTAACATCAGCAATAGACTCAGAGATTAATCTTACCACAATACCACCGTGAATTGATTCAGAAAACGACTTAGCGTATCCTATACCTATTTGCAAAAACTGTGGTTCAAAAGTTCCGCCTGTTCCAAAATCTGGTTGATCCTCGGTTGTAATAGGAATTTCTCCCATTGAGAATGCAACGATATTTAAACCGAGAACGCCTGAGTCACCCACCTTTGCAGCGATGCCAGCGGCACTAATATCTATATCAGAACCACGTAACCATTGTGTGCGGCTCAATACAAAATCGGTTTTCTTAACGAATGCTAGTCCACCTGGGTTGAAGCGCATAGCCTCTACTCCATGAACTCCAGCAGTATTTACGCCCATCCAACCTGAGCTTCGCGCCCAAGGGTTTATAAGCAACTCTGTTGCTCCGGCTTGACCGACTCTATCTCTGTTTCCCGCTGTAGCTGGCAATACCGCTACAAGAAAGAAAACCATAAGAGCCCAAAAAATATTCTTCATATCAACTAAAATTTTCCTTATCAATTAAGCTTTTACTATTAAAAATTATCCAAATCAATTGGACGCATAACACCGAACCATCTCAGAATTTTTTCTTCACCGAGATCTGGCGCCGATACATGTATTAAGTACATACCGCTGGCCACAGGTACATTCTGGAAGTTTCGCAGATCCCACTCAAGTGCGTTTTCAGTTGTTCCAGTTTCCTTAGCCAAGGATGTTCCAGCGACACCACCTGAGTTGTCAATACGCAGTGTATTTATCCAAGTTCCATCCAAGGAATAAATATTAATGTCAGCACGATCAGGAAGGTTGGTAATCTTAATTGTATTATCGAATTTGGTATTCTCATACTGTGAAAAAGCGTAGTAAGGGTTTGGTACTACATTCACAAGATCAAGTGCCGAACTTGCGGTTTCCAAATCATTGGTTACAGGCGCAAATGAACCAGTATTAAAACGATATGTTGGCGGCTCTTCAATAGAAGTCCTTTGGTACGGAAGTGCCATTCTAGTGCTGATTTTCAACTCCGAAGGCACCAAGCCTTCTGCCATACTTCTA
The DNA here is from genome assembly GCA_964654535.1 of uncultured Chitinophagales bacterium. Lineage (GTDB taxonomy): Bacteria > Bacteroidota > Bacteroidia > Chitinophagales > UBA2359 > CAZZIZ01. The sequence goes on along the minus strand of CAZZIZ010000021.1, from coordinate 12,441 downwards.
TAAGTATCTTCGGCTTCGAATCCATCTGCCAGTAATGGTGCAACTACCCATAAAGCATCGTCGTAGACATCTGCTTTATTTCCGGCTTCGAACATTGCCATATGAGCAGCACCGCCGTCATATTGAGTATCCATTATGTATATATAATGCTCTCCTCCCATTCTGAAGCCATTGATTCCGCCACCGCCTTGCTGAGTGAACATAGTCGATGTAGGATTCCACATCATGTCTGCTCCGTTTTCACCAGCGAGGCGCGTGTTTTCAGCAAACATAATATTCATACGTTGTCCTGTTTCCAGATTTATGGCGTATCCAGGGAAATACGATCTACCAGTTTCACCTGGAATTGCATTTCCATTTATGTCTAAGGAAGCGCTTGTTCTCAAACTATTCTTATCAGCCGCTGGATTGAACTTATTCATTTCAACTACAAGACACTGCGACCATTGAGATTGATCTGGTGTGATTACAATATCTATCGAGTGTAATTCATTAATATTATTGTTTGGCGTTCCACCACAATCATGACATGCTGGCTGCATTGGTAAAAGACCATCTGCTGTAAAAGTTCCTTCGCCCGCATCTGCTAATCTTCTGGTCAGAGCATAAGGCGCTACCCCGGGATCACCTATATTTTCATAAAACTGCTCGCGATCTGTAGGATAATCTCCGGCTACCGTTCCACTTCTAATCCAGTCATCTGGACGGAACTCTCCGTCTTGATCCATAATACCTTCCAACCATTGGTTAGTCGGATCAGTGAACTCAAAGGAGTTGCTTAAAAAAGCAGGATTCTTAAAAGGTCGATCTACTTGGTTTACAGTTACTGTGAACCCGAGAGGCCTTGCAACTTCATCGCAGTTTATTTCTGTATTAGAAACACAATTAGGATCATATACCCAACCACCAATCGCTTGCTCATTGGCAAGTTCGATAGAAGTTGTAGAACGATAAACTACTCCGGTACTTTCCGCGGTGAGCGTCCACCTCGATCTAGTCGATAATAGGCTCGAAACAATGCTTGAAGTATTGTTACATAACTCATTAGCCGCTACATCACAAAGAATCTCGTCATTGTCTAATGGTTCTAAAGCAAAACCACCTGCTGCAGGAACTGCATAATCGTCATCCAGAATTTCTGGATCGTTGGTTACACTTGGAATAAATACATAAACAGTACTAGTACTTTCATTGCCCGCAGCATTCTCGACGGTGTAGGTGAATAAATCTTGTCCAGCAAAGCCTTCGTCTGGGGTATATTCTATTTCACCATCTACGATAGCAACCTCACCATTAAATGCATTACCTAATTCAACAATTTCCCAAGGAAATCCGTCCTGGACTTTTACTCCTGGCGTAACATCAATGGTTATGATATCATCATCTTCTCTTACACTTAATGGAAGAGCAAAAATATCAGCACCGAAATTTATATCACCAACACACAATCGTACAATGGCTAAATCCGATACACCATTAGCGTCTTCAATATCGTAGATAAAATAATCTACTCCTGCGAAGCCACTATTTGGAACATAGTTGACTGATCCATCCGCGTTAAGCGTTAGCGTTCCATTTTGAGGCTGTTCGACAATATCGTAAACGATATTATTCAGTCTTAATACATAGGTGTCTTCTGGTACAAAGAACGGATCGTACACCTGCACTTTTACTGGTGTTGATCCTCCTTGATAAATTGGCTCCTCTATTGAACCCTCTGCAAGAATAGTTCTTAGCGATTCTTCTGTAAGTTCTAGTTCAAAACCACCGTTACCTTCTCCACTAATTTGCGTGATGTCGGGAGATGATCCATACTCGCTATTCAAAACAATACCACCTGATTGAGGTGTTGGAATATGCGGGATAGCCGTGTAGGTTTGAATGTTTCTAGCTCCGGCCAAGTAAGTAATAGCTTGTCCTTCATCCGGCGCCAATGGATTGTAGTCATTATAGTTATTAAAACCATAGGCTATAACTGAGAAGAAATAACGTCTGTGATTGATCAAGGTTTTATCCCCTAGTGCAAACTGATCTTCCTTTATATTAAAAGTATGTTGGATACCACTGTCATTCGCAATAACCTCAACTACGGGCGCATCGGCAACTACACCTAGGCCAGAAACTGGGAACCAATTTACCAAAGTGGTAACATCATCATTAGCGATATCTACTGTAAATATTTCTCTTGCTACATCAATATCACCGAATTGTGCAGGTGACACATTAGGGTTTGCTAATTGAAAGATTCTATACCCCTGGAATCTGTACGTAGAATCTTCAATTCCTTGCGTTCTTAGAATCGGATCTGCCTCGGCATATTCTTCATTAAAGTTGTTACTGGTTCTCTCATTAAAAATTGAAAGAATCAACTCTTGATCTAGTTCTCTAACACACATTGTCGGTGCATCTGGTCCACGTAAAGTTCTGAAGTTGTTATCAAATAAGGCTTGTGCTTTTTGATCACATTCTATTAAGGATTCAAAAGATGGACAAGGGTGTTGAACTCCTTCTCTAACCCAAACCACACCAACAATAACATTGTTTACAGCACCTGGCTCTAATTCAAAAGGTCCAGATACTTGTAAGAATCTTCTATCTGCAGGAGGGTTTCCTTCAGCACACTCAGACCAAACATCGTCCCCTGGCGGAACACTTGGGTCTGACGGGAACATAAAAGGTGTTGGATCTGTACCACCAAAACCAGTTCCACCCCAAGTAAATGGCGTTTTATCTTTCCAAACGCCCGCTAAGTATCCGTAAAAGTGATCCGAGGTAGTCGGATTTCCTTGAGCGGTAAAGTCATTGTTATAATAAACAAAAGAAGACATACCCAATTCCTCGCCTTCATCAAGAACGTCCCCATCTCTATTCAAATCAACTTTAGGTCCTTCAAAAAAGTCAACTCCTAAAAGCGGAATATCAGTTCCGTATCCATTTGTTCCTTCGTCTAATGCATCACCATTGTAAACAACACCCAAACTTTCATCAATAACACAACCCACATAATCATCATCGAAGGTTCCCAAATCTGGATCAACCCACTGACCGAAATACACACTATCCAGCACAGCTGTAGAAGTGTTCGTTACTACATAGCGGTAGAAACTCATATCGTTGATACAATCGTTGGTTGAAAATGCAAAGGCCATTGCTTTAACTTCTAAACCAATCGCAGCTCCACCTGACTCGGTATGCACATTACCTATATCATTGAAAACCCACCATATCATTTGATCGGCAAATACAGGCTCGCTGATTCGACTATCAATTACTGGCAAGTCACCAGTGGTAGGATCATATCCATCGGAAACACCCGACTCCCAGTAAGGAGCTAGGTTCTTTCCAGGAGGAAGCGCAAATTCTGTAAAAAATGGATTGTCACGTCCTGGCCACTGTAAGATTGACTCAGGAACATCTGCTGGAGAAACCAATCCTCCGCCGGCCTCGAGGGCAGCGACCAAAATATCAATGTCTGCTCCTCTTACTTCAAAGAATCTATCGTAGTTCGCACAAATAGATTCATCAATTCGCCCATTCTCATCTAGAGGGCCAGGGAAAAAGTCATTACCGGTTTGGCGATAAGTTTGAGCAGCAACTTTAAGCTGTCCCAAATTGTCGATACCGCCTATCCATAGTGCTCCTGCAAATAAAGAGTGTCTTGAAGGCTCTCCACTCTCTGGATCAACCTTTGGCACCTCGTATTGGGCGTCGGTTAAATTCCACCAAATATCTCCACCATTCAGCAAGCCCGCTCGAACGTTATTGATATTTAGTTCGGTAAAGGCAGAAGCAGGATTACAATCCTCTTCTGTCTTGCCTTGGTCGCTACCTGAATTTGGATTCAAACCTGCAGTTCCGACATTTTCTTTTGCCAAAAGTGGAAAAGCAAGCAGTAAACAACATGCTTTTATTAGTAGGTATTTTGAAATTCTATACATAGAACTATTTTTTAAACTAGAGTGAAAAAGTAGATTTATACTTTTAGAATGATACGATTAGTCCCGCTCTGATGGTTCTAGGTCTCGAGAAATTATTCGGGTTTGCAACCTTAACACCATACTGATAAATAAAAGCTTCAGAATCCAAACGCCCTTCTGCGTCTTCAGCCCCAACCGCTGAAGCTAAATAACCATCATCCGTAGGACTTCCTGTGAAGGAGTAAACATTAAGGACGTTTCTTGCATCAAACAAGTTTTGAATTGACAAGTATACATTCAGTCTTAAATTATTTGCTCCTACATAGAACGATTTATCTACACGAAGATCCGTATCAAAATTCCAAGGCAATCTTGAACCATTAATTTGACCTTCAAGTGTCGTTCTAGTTGCAACACCGAACTGTGCAGAAGGTGTGGCATCCTTAACACTAGTAAAAGGCGTTCCTGATCTTGCTCTAATTGTTGCGTTCACACCAAACTCAGAAAGAATATCCTTATCACCTATACGTGGTCCGGTATAATCTCTACCAGAACCAAAACGATAATCTAATTGCATATTAATAAGGTGTCTCGCATCAAAATCAAGTGCTTGAATAGAACGCAAGTTTGGCTGACCGTTGCTTACCAAGTTAATCTGAGATCCATCAGAAGAACCAGTACCATCAGCAAATTGCAAAGTATAACTCGCCAACAATCTTAAGTTCTTCGTTCTTCTTAAGTCATATGTGGCTTCGAATCCTTTAACCGTACCAAAGTCAACGTTACCAAAAGAACGGTAAGTAGAAGGATAAGCGAAAGCCAAGTTTACTACTTGTACCATATCTCTAAGCTCTCTATAGAATGCAGCTAACTTCAGAGCTGATGAATTAGAAAGCTTTTGTTGGAATCCAAATTGATAATCTACTGTACGCTCTGGTCTTAGGTTTGGATTATTAAAGACATTATCAACTGCTCTTTCTTGAAAGAAGAAATAATCATGCGCCGTTCCTACAATTCTTCCTTGTGGGCGTTGTGTTAAAACATCATAGTGTGCGAAGAACAATGCTTCGTCACTGATAGGAAAACTAAAAGAAATACGAGGCATTACAGAAATCTGCGGATCATAATCTTCGAACGCAGTATCGGGATCAAAATTTGGATCCTTCACATCGTTTTGTGGATTCGCTGACAAGGGGTTAGACAAAAATGGTAAGACGTTACCACTTTCAGCCAAAATCCTAGGATCTGCTACCAGTCGTCCATTCGCATCATACCAGTCTAAACCATCTCTATATCCGTTAATTGTCCCCGGGTTGACCTCATCATCTACATAAACCACGAAGTCATCTCCAATGGTTGATGGATGCGTAACATCTGAACCGGCAATACTCGTAACCTCGCTGGCTGTTCTGACCCCGTACAAAGAGAACGGATCTTTAAGTACTTTTTGGTTTGCGTCAAATCGATCAACACGAACACCAACTCTAAAAATGATGTCTTTGAAACTGAACTTATCTTGTACAAATGCAGATGTATATATCGGTCTAAACGAACCCATTGGTCTGGTTAGGATACCAGTTTCTTCATCTCGTTCCGTCCAGAAATCATTAAAGGAAGGTTCAGATGTCAATTTATTACCTAAGTAATCAAAGCCATTGTATCTAACAATGTTGTCACGATTACCTCCACCAAAGAGGTCGTCAGGAGAGAACATATCTAGAGTGAAATCAGAAGGATTAAAATCATCAATGTTGATGAAATCCAAATCACCAATTCCAAATTTATCGCGCAACGCTCTATCGAAGAAAGTTGATTCGTTTACTCTTGTGAAATTGTAAGTAATGGTATCAAAAGGACTAATAGGACCATTGACACTTTCGTCATAATCGAAAATACTTACCGGTTGTCCATTTATCAGAACAAAAGGGTTATTCAAATCTCTTTGAATATCTCCAGATGGTCCGATCTGACTTACCAGTTGTCTCATTCTATCCCATAGCGATGAAGGAGATGAAACATCATAAGAACGCTCAACTCTTTGTTCGTATTCTAATCCGAACTCCAAGGCGTGCTTGTTACGCTCCGAAGAGCCAGGCTTCTTAATATCTACCGAACCATTAAATGTTAGACGATATTGATCTCGATCATCTTGACTGTTAAAGTCGAAGTTTGTTCCTGGTGCGAAATATAAATTGTACGAAGTTTGAGAACCAGATCCGTTAATCAAACCCCTATCACCCGGAATCAAATTGACATTTGAAATCTCAATTCCAGCTTCGTCAACCAAATCGAAGAACTGATTGTTCCAAGCTACTGATTCGGGGTTTGCAGTACCAGGAGTAAAGGTTACTCCGTTAGCAGCAAAGCCTTGAAATACTCTAGCATTTACAAATACCGTATTCCCATCGGCAGTTTGAACTTCTACATCCTCTTGAGCAAACAACGCTTCACGACTCTGACCAAAATTTCCAACGAATCCATAGTCAAATAGGTTATCACCGTGAACAGGATCTTTTTGAGACCTCAAACTCTTAGTATAGTCAAACTGTATGCTGTAGTACGCATTCTGCAATGCAGAAGCGGTTTCTTCACCATTAGCATCTGTATTTTGTCTTCCACCGAAACGCTGTGTAAATCTCACAAAACCACGATAATCGTTTTCTGTTAACTCTGGAAAATGTCCACTGTTAAATGGCTCGTGGTTACGAATAAAGCCAGCGATTCCAGCTACTCCTCCCGTTTTGTAATGAAAGTTACCTCCTATTGTGAAGTTCAGATTTGGTACTGGTTGAAAGTCAATTTTACCAGTTGCGTTAATCTCAGTTTTCTCAAGATTTGATCTCGCATCTACAAATTCAAAATCTTCTTCCCTCAAAAATTCGATTGCAGGTAAAAAACCCTGACCCGTAGGAGAAACTACAAGTGGACTTTGAACTACATCATCCAAGCGCTCTTCCCTAAGTTGAAAAACACCTAGAGAAGATGGATCATCGTCTACTTCAGATAAGTATTCTCCTGCAACAAAGAATCCTAAAATTGATCGCTGAGTATCTGTTCCCTTATTCTTATATGCAATAGGGCCTGAAATTGATCCAGTAAATAAGTTGTAACCGTAGGGATCTAAAAACTGAGAGGTCACAGCTTCCAATCCTCCAGCAAATTTATTCGAAGGTCCTCTAGTGGTAATGTTAATGATACCTCCGGTGGCATCTCCATATCTCGCAGGAACACCACCTGTCACAACATTGATCTGCTCGATTGCTGTTGCTGGCAAGGCAGTACCGCCACGAACTTTGATACCATCAATGTAGTAATCCGTCGATTCTGCACGCGATCCCTTTACATTCAGACCTGACCCTTCATCCGCTTGGTAAACCCCAGCAGTTGTTGATGCTATTGATTGAACATTTCTGGTTGGGAGATTTTCGATATCCTCTTTGGTCATTGTTCCTCCAGTAGAAGTTTCATCTGGCTTAATCAAAGGAACCTTATATGATTTTACAACCACTGTTTCCAGTACCGTAGACTCTTCAGCCATTTCTAGGTCTGCGAAAGTGATTTTGTCAGGGTTAACAACCACTCCTTCGGTCACTGTTGTTTGGTAACCCAAGTATTTCGCGGTAATTGTGTAGTTGCCAGGGGGAACTGGTTTGATAGAGTAAAGTCCATCGAAGTCTGTCTGCGCACCGACTAGGTTACCATTCACCGTAATTGTCACGGTAGCAAAAGGTAAACCCTCGCCATTTGCAGGATCAACGACTTTTCCTTGAATCTCACCAGTTTGAGCATAAAGACCCATAGACAATACAATGCCTACAAGAGTCAGTAGAATTCTTTTCATAGTTATTTGAGTTATGCTGTTCTCATGATTGTGAAAACGTGGTAACCAAAGATAGACAAATTTGGTACCCCAGTATCAAAAATGCCAGTCAGTTTTTCTTTGTGACAAAAGAATTACAGTAAACTGACGCTCAAGTTATTCGGCGGACTTTTTCACCTAAAAAATAGGCCACTTTGTAGTACGATTCGTTGGTCAGCCCGGCGACGTGCGGAGATAAAATACTGTGTTCGTGTTGGGCAATAATCTCCAAAGATTTCCTATATTCTTCGGGCATTAAATCGGTAGGCTCATTTTCAAAAACATCTAGCCCTAAGCCAATTACTTTGCCACTTTCCAGAGCCCTAGCCATAGACCGAAGGTCAGCAATCGGCCCTCGAGCCGTGTTTATAAGGACAATCGGATTCGCGAATTTTTCTAGAAATGCGTCATTGCAGTAATGATATGAACCCTCGTAAAGAGGAAAGTGCAGACTAACTACTTCAGCTTCCTCGAATATCCTTTCGAGACCCACTTCTTCAACATTCTCTAAATTAAAATTGGTTTTATAAGCGTCATGGGCTAATACCTTACAACCGAATGCGCGTACTCTTTTCGCGACAGCCGTACCCGTATTACCCATTCCCAATATCGCCACAGTTTTGTGCCCAAGCTCAGTGCCAACATTCTCCTTCCGAAACCAATTACCATTTCGCATTTCTCGATTAGATTTATCAATATGATGTACTAAACTTAACATCATACCAATAGCATGTTCAGCAACTGCGTCACGATTACCTTCCGGAGAATTAATGCAAACAATTCCTCGTTCAGCCGCATATTCCGTATCAATCAATTCCATTCCTGAACCAGTACGACCTATAAATTTTAGATCAGGTGCGCAGCTCAACAAATCTTTATCTATTTGCAATCGACTTCTAACAATCAGGCCAACGCAATCAACTATAAGTTCCTTGACCTCTTCTCGGGTAAACTCTTTTTTGTGGGTTACCTCATAGTTCATTTCCTTCAACTGCTCACGCAAAACAGGATGGATATCATCAATAATCAAAACCTTTCCCTTAGTCATTTTTCAAGTTCGCTTTGGTTAATAAAACAAAGTCGTCTACAGACAATTCTTCAGCGCGTTTCCCCGCAAAGTCAACAAATACGGGCATTTCAGTCACTGGCTCATTTTTAAGCGCATTGCTCAGTTTTTTTCTTCGTTGACTAAATGCCATTTTTACCAAACGTCTTATCGCCTTATACGAAACATCTATTTTCACCTTCTTCCGCTTTAAAACAATGACACTAGAAAATACTTTTGGAGGGGGAGTAAACGCACTTGGTGGGAGATCAAAAAGCACCTTCGTTTCATAAAACAGTTGTGCTAAAACCGAAATTACGCCGTAAGATTTTTTACTCGGTATACTACAAATTCGATGTGCCATTTCCTTTTGAAACATGCCTACCATGAAATCAACGCGTTCGTGATTTTCAATAATCTTAAAAACTATCTGACTAGAAATGTTATATGGAAAATTGCCAATGACTTGAAAATTCTTTTCGAAAAGCTCTGTCCAGTTTTGCTGCAAGACATCGCCCTCTTCAATTGAATTTGCGAAGTATGGAAAATCAGTTTTCAAGCTCTTGGCAAAACGACTATCGAGCTCCACCAATTTAATATTGTAATCGGAGCGGCTGGCGTATAGAAACTGAGTTAAGACGCCCGGTCCAGGACCCACCTCTAAAACATTTTTAGTGTCAACGGATAGAGCTTCGACAATCTGCCTTGCCAATTCCATATCATTAAGAAAATGCTGTCCCAGCGCTTTTTTAGCCTTCATTAAGCCCCTCTTGGTGCGGACTAAATATACCTTGGAAAAAGCTACCTTTGAACGAATTTTTCAGATAACATTTTCGATGAGTTTAAACATAAAATTGTCCAAAAAGCCGAGCAAATCAGATGCTCAAATCTTTCTCTGTGACAATAAAAGCTGGCAAAAGCACCTACCCTTCAAAGGGAATCAAGCCAAGTTTGTAAAGAACCAAATCGCCAAGAAGAACCGATGCTTCCTAGTGCCTATGACAAAAGAAATAACTTTTGTCGCTTGCTTTGACCTAGACAAAATCGACGAAATTAGTAGGGAAAACGCGAGATTGGTGGGTGCCGAGCTCACCAATGCCTTAAATAAACTGCATGTAGACAGTGCATTTATACATCAGAAAACCCCATACCAAAACGCCACCCTACTCTGCGCAGAAGGTATGGCCTTGGCAAACTATCAGTTTCTGAAATACCGTACCGAGAAAAAAGAACTAAAAAATAGTCTCGCCACGCTACGAGTAGGTGGAGATGCTAAGGCCTCGGCAGTTACTGAACTGAACAACATTGTGGCGGGTGTGTATCTAACCAGAACATTGGTCAACGAACCTCTTATGTATCTCACGGCGCCGCAGATTGCCAAAGAGATTCAAAAAGCTGGCAAAGTGGCAGGCTTCAAAGTTACCGTCTTCAACAAAAAGAAAATTCAGTCCCTCAAAATGGGCGGTCTTATTGCTGTAAATCTAGGAAGTGTTGATCCACCAACATTTAGCATTCTCGAACACAAACCAAAAAAAGCTAAAAACAAGAAACCAATCATCTTAGTCGGCAAAGGTGTGGTTTACGATACTGGAGGACTCAGCTTAAAACCCACAGCCAACAGCATGGACTTTATGAAATGCGATATGGGTGGAGCCGGTGCAGTAATCGGTGCGATGTACGCCATCGCTAAAAACAAACTACCCTACCACGTAATCGCTCTAGTACCAGCTACCGACAACCGACCTGGACTCAACGCTTACGTTCCGGGAGATGTTATTACAATGCACTCAGGCAAAACCGTAGAAGTACTCAACACTGATGCAGAAGGACGCATGCTCTTAGCCGACGCATTAAGCTTTGCAAAAAAATACAAACCCGAGTTAGTAATTGACCTGGCAACACTAACCGGAAGCGCTTCTAGAGCAGTTGGACCTTTTGGCATTGCCATGATGGGCACTGCAAAAGAGAAAACCAAAAGGGCGCTGAAACGCAGTGGTGACAACACTTACGAGCGATTAGTAGAATTTCCCTTATGGAAAGAATATGGCGGCATGCTTAAAAGTGATATTGCAGACGTCAAAAATATCGGTGGACCAAGTGCGGGCATGATTACGGCTGGCAAGTTCCTCGAACATTTCACGGATTACCCGTGGATACATTTAGATATTGCTCCTGTAGCTTGGAGCACAAGTACTAGAGGGTACGTTCTCAAAAATGGTTCAGGCTCTCCCGTGAGATTGCTTTACGATTTTATAAAAAACAAAACGAACAATGAGTCAGAATAGACCCAAAATTGGAATCAGCATAGGAGATGTAAATGGCATAGGCATAGAAGTAGTGCTCAAAACATTTAGCGATGAGCGTATGCTCAATATATGCACACCCATTGTTTACGGTTCGTCTAAGGCTATGTCTTATCACAAGAACGCGCTCAACTTGGACGACGTTCAGTACAACGTTATTAGCGGTCCAGAAAAAGCCCGAAGTCGTGCACTCAATGTGCTGAATTGTTGGACAGACGAAGTAAAAATCACCATAGGAAATCCAGATAAAGCAACAGGCGCCTTCGCGCTGAAAGCCTTAGAGGCAGTGAATTACGACGTGTCTCAAGGAAAAATAGACGCCATCATAACTGCGCCAATAAACAAGAAACATCTATCTACAAAGGAGCATCCTTTTACAGGACAAACCGAGTTCTTTACCAAGCGCCAAAGTGCAGATGAAAGCCTTATGTTTTTGCTCAGCGAAAACCTGAAAGTTGGATTGGTAACCAACCACGTTCCGGTAAAAAACATTGTACAAAACATAAGTGTCGACGGAATCCTAAGCAAGTTGCGCATTATGAATAACTCCTTGAAAAAGGATTTTTTAATTCCAGTTCCGCGCATCGCCGTTTTAGCTGTCAATCCGCATGCAGGTGACGAAGGCATCATTGGAAACGAAGACGCAGAAATTGTAATGCCAGCGGTTAAGAAAGCCAAAGACGATAAGATTATGGTCTTTGGCCCATATGCTGCCGACGGATTTTTTGGTTCGGGTGCGTACAGAAGTTTCGACGGCATATTGGGCATGTACCACGACCAAGGATTGATCCCTTTTAAAGCGCTCACCTTCGGCCACGGAGTCAACTATACTGCGGGTTTGCCGATAGTGCGCACCTCACCAGATCACGGTACAGCTTACGACATTGCGGGCAAAGGAATAGCCTCCGAAGAGTCCTTCCGTCAAGCAGTTTACACGGCGGTAGACATTTTGCAAAGCCGCGAACGCTATACCGATATGAACGCCTACGAAATGAAAAAGGGCCGTAAAGATCATGTACCTCGGGAAGATTCTCGAGCGTAAACTTTGAAAGTAATTCAAGCAAGTCCGATTCGTTTGAGTCGGACTTTTTTTGTGTTGATTAGAAAAATAATTTGGGCGTGCCCCACTCTCTTCTTTTGCTGCGCAAAAAGTTCGGGGTCGGGCTGTCGGCGGTCGCTCTGTTCTGCTTCAGACAAAGTACTCTTCTAGCTCTAAGGAGCTAAGAGTACTTCTTGTCTTCAGCAACAGGAGCTCCACAAACGCCTCTATCCCTCACGCGGACTAAGCTTAATCTAGATGAGAAGTTAACTTAACTA
>CAZZIZ010000020.1:21484-26715 GCA_964654535.1 uncultured Chitinophagales bacterium | reverse complement strand
ACTTAATGTGTCTGCTGGTCTACCCCCCTCTATCCCTCACGCGACTCAAAAAGCTTAAGAAATCTTCAGCTGTTAACTACTTACCAGAAACACTCGCAAAAGTCTGTATTACAAACAACAACTCCTTTCCTATGGTCGTCTAGACTCCTGACTTACTCAATCACACTTTTTGCGTTTCGACAAATCTTCATATTTAGAAGAATTTACATCTACTTCGTGAACAACAATTTTCAAGCTAAATCATTGCATATCAGTGGCTTAGGGCTATTTGAAAAAAAGTAAAAAAAAATGACAAAAAACGGTGACGCCTCTAATGTATGTCAGTCATAAGAGTGGTTAAATGAAGAAGCTCAGGTGTTAGAAACTACTAAGGCACTGTTTATCTGAATAGCAGAATCTTGTCCCTTTCTAACTAACCTCAAAAAAAGTCAAAATGAAGAAGTATTTACTATTGCTCGCTGTGTTATTCTGCGGAACACAGGCTGAAGCCCAAACAGCTAGGGAAACCGAGCTTGTTGGATCTATAGCAGAAAAAACGGCTCAATTAGGCGCTCTCCAAGCCGAAGTTGATGCAATGCAAGCTGAATTGGACGGAATTCCGTTTAATGGATGGCAATGGGGAGGAACTGGAATCGGTAGCTTTACCCTTTCTGATTTCTCAAGATGGGTACAAGGAAACTCTCCTGCATCTAGTGTTTTTGTAGGAAACGTTGGCGTATTTGCTGACTACTCTAAAGACAGAATATTTGTAAACAATACATTAGAACTTAAAGCTGGATACCAACGACTTGGTATTATTGATATCCCTGGGCAACCAGAAGGACCGGACGCTGAGTGGGTTAAAAACCTAGATGAGCTTTTCTTTTCTTCATTAGGAGGATACAAGTTCACTGACGTGTGGGCCGCTACTGCACTATTCGATTTCCGTTCTTCGTGGTTAGAAAACTTCGCAGATCCCGGTCAATTCTCTTTGGGAGTTGGTATTACTTACAAGCCAAATGACAATTTCTTGGCGGGTTTTCACCCAATTTCATTGCAAGGAACTATAGCTAAGTCTACTGCTCAAAAAATTGCAAACGAAATTGAAAACAACTTGGACGATAGCGACGCTTTTGGTGCACGTTATGATATCGGAGCTAAATTGTTCTACGATTGGAATCAACAAATCACTGATGATTTATTGTTCTACTCTAACCTGAACGCTTTTGCGCCGTATTCTGATTTCAACAACTACAACATTACTTGGGTTAATGGCCTAGGTTACACGTTAGGAAAATACATTACAATTACCGCTGAATACGGCTTGCGTTACTATGAGCCAGAGCAAACTGGATTTTTCGCTGATCAAATTTATCCTGACGGAGTTCCAGATGGTACAACAATATCACAAATAGAAGCTGAACCTGGATTCAATGGAGATGAGTGGCAAAGAAGATTTGTACTCGGAATTGGATTCTCTACCAACTTTGCTGGTAACAGAAGGTTCTAAAAAATATTAGGAGGGAAACTTTTATAGTTTCTTCATAGGTGGGAGCCGGTCCTGGACTTAGTCTGGGATCGGTTTTTTTTATGCCCCAATTTTGCCGCAGAGGCTTTGCGTTAAGGATAGGAAGAATGCGACCAAAGGGAGCAGTACTTAGTGTTGCGGAGCCTATAGCTGCTTACCGCCTTAGCGGTAGAAGCAGCTATGCTGGCTCAGCCACTCAGTACCGAAGCGAAGCGGAGTTCTGGATAGCCTGGCCCTTTGTCTTCTAGGTGTAGTGCTTTTCGCGCAGCGAAAGAAGCGCTGCACCTAGAAGACAAGAAGGGAACGCCCAAATAGTCATTATCTAAATTCTCAAATCACTTCATTTATGCGTTATTTTATAGAATGCTAGAAACCACTCTGGAAATCGCAAAGTTTCTGATTCCCTCGCTGATCGTATTCGCGACCGCCTACTATCTATTGAACTCCTACCTCGAAAATCAATTGAAGATGCGTCAGGTCGAAGCGCAATTGAAGAAAAGTGAAAAAGTAACGGGGCAAGTCTTACCGCTTAGACTGCAGGCTTATGAGCGTTTAGTTTTACTGCTTGAGCGACTTTCGACTCCTAACCTGATTGGTCGAGTACGTAAAGAAAACATAACGATTCCCGAAATGCAGTTGGCTATGATTGCCAGTATACGCACTGAATTTGAACACAATTACAGCCAGCAAATTTATATTAGCGAAAACGCTTGGGCTATGGTGAAGTCGACCATTGAAGAGATTATTAGCACCATTAACGCTACTGCCAGTCAACTACCTACAGATGCTGGTCCGGTTGACTTTAGTCGCGCACTTTTACACGCTTCTTTACAAGGGCCTGGTGGTTTACCTAACGAAAGAGCCATTTCCTTTTTAAAGAAGGAAGTACAATCAATTTTTTAGAATGGGGAAAGAGCGAAAAGAAAAGTTCAGCACTGACGCGGATATTGAAATTAAGGCGACCTACCCGCCAGTAGGGGCCGGCGAACAACCCGGAGAGTTTCCTTTTACGCGCGGTGTACACGCGGGTATGTATCGCAGTCGGCTTTGGACCATGCGCCAGTACTCTGGCTTCTCAACCGCCGAGGCGTCTAACGAGCGCTATCACTACTTATTGAAACAGGGGACAACTGGCCTGTCCGTTGCTTTTGACTTGCCTACTCAAATTGGATACGACTCTGATCACGATATGTCCGATGGCGAAGTTGGAAAGGTAGGTGTAGCCATTGATTCCATACACGATATGGAGCGCTTGTTTCAAGGTATTACCCTGCAAGATATTTCTACTTCGATGACCATCAATTCGACGGCATTTATTTTGCTTTCGTTTTATGTGGCTTTGGCGAAACGTCAAGGTGCAGATTTAAGCAAGATTTCTGGAACAGTTCAAAATGATATTCTTAAAGAGTATGCCGCGCGAGGTACGTACATCTACCCACCCAAACCGTCGATGAAAATCATCACTGACATTTTTGAATACTGCAGCACCGACTTACCGAAATGGAACACCATTTCTATTTCTGGTTATCACATTCGTGAAGCGGGTTCTGATGCGGTGCAGGAATTGGCTTTTACCTTGGCCAATGGAAAGGCCTACCTACAAGCCGCACTGGCGAAGGGTTTGGACATTAATGTATTTGCCAAACGACTATCCTTCTTCTTTAATGCGCACAACAACTTCTTTGAAGAAGTGGCAAAGTTTCGTGCTGCACGTCGTATGTGGGCCAAAATGGTTAAGGAGCTGGGCGCCACTGAGGAGCGCGCTATGAAGCTGCGATTCCATACACAAACGGGAGGTTCAACTTTGACGGCGCAACAGCCAATCAACAATATTAGTCGAGTGACCATGCAGGCATTATCTGCTGTTCTAGGTGGAACGCAAAGTCTACACACCAATGGCTTTGATGAGGCTTTGTCTTTGCCAACTGAGGAAGCCGCGAAGACTGCACTCCGCACCCAACAAATAATTGCTCACGAATCTGGCGTTACTGATACCGTTGATCCATTAGCGGGTAGTTACTTCGTAGAGAACCTGACCAACGAAATAGAATCAAAAGCCTGGAAGTACATCGAAAAGATAGATGCTATGGGTGGAGCGGTTAGTGCTATTGAGGCTGGCTATATGCAAGAGGAAATTGCTAAGTCATCTTACGATTACCAAAACAACATAGAGCGTGGCGACAAGCTCATTGTTGGGATGAACGAGTTTACGGAAGAAGCAAGCAACGATATTCCTCTTTTGCGCATTGATGATTCAATTCGTAAAGTTCAATCAGAAAAGCTTGTTCAGCTTCGCGCTAGTCGCGATGCAGAAAAAGTAAAAGCCTGCTTAGCAGACTTACACAATGCCGCGACGGAGAACCGAAATATAATGCCCTCGGTAATCGAAGCGGTCGATAAGGAATGTACCCTTGGTGAAATTGCCGACGTGCTGCGTAAGATTTATGGTGAATATTCTGGCTAGCGCTTGTTGTTGCCCAGCAAAAAAAATCTACTTAGTCAGTAACTCAGGGCAATTTTCTTAAAAGCATTCAAACGGGGAATGGAAACTCTGCGCACATAAGGATCGTTTGGGTTTAGCCTTTCGTAGTCCTGATGATAATCTTGTTCAATTTGTTCTTGTTTCTAAGTTGTCTTGCCCTCTTCCATATTATTAAAGTAACGGTAAGTCGGATAAGCAAAATCGATATCAGGTTCTTTGTTAAAAGCATCAAGTAAGTCCTCCCATATATCGTTTTCCTTGCTACGTCTTTGTCGCGGATCGCACAGAAACCGCATAGTAAGCATTACCCCGTGATCTTTGGCTTTTGTGTAAACTATGGGTTGTAGCTTTTGATAGGTTATCAGCAGGTCTTTAGAGACCTCACGCAAGTGCCTCTGAGCAGATGCTTCAAGGTCGTCTGCGTTTTTGTGAAGTACTTTTTCAATTACTTTTTTCGCTTTGCGCCAGTTGCTTTCAAAAGTTACCGCTATTCCTATTTCGTGCCATATGTATTTAAGTCCACGATTGTAGTTGGCCAAAGGCTCACTAAAAATTCTTCCGTTGGGAATATTTATAATGCGACCAGTGCTTTGGTCACCATCGACCCAATTGCCGATTTCATTTATTGTAAACTGAAATAGTCGCATATCTATGACATCGCCTGCGTGATCGCCAATCTGAATGCGCTCGCCAATTTTTAAAGGGGAGCGCATCATCATAAATAGCCAACCAGCTAAGTTTACCAATGGAGCTTGTAAGGCGAAAACTATACCTGCCGATACCAGACCCAAATAGGTGAGAATGGATTGTGTACCTTGAAACCAAATGCGAGAAATGAGTAGAACACCAATTATCAAAGTGATATAAGAAATAGCGTTACGCCATATATAAACCTGCCTTGCCTTTAATCGTTGGCTTGTGGTAAAACGCATTAAGGCCCGACGGACTATCCACAGAACAAGTAAGACAACTATGGTCTTAATTATTTGTCCTAAGACAGTCGGGGAAAGCCCCAAATATTCGTGTATGATTTTAGTTAATTCTTCCAAAATGAAATTTCATTTCGAAGATAACCAAACCAGCGATTAATCAATTGGAGGATTTCAATCTAACCTTCAACCCTTCTAAAACCCACACCCTTACCCGATTAGAACAATCTTGTCCGATCAAAAGTAAAGTCAGCTTTTAGCGCATAAAAAAAGCGCTCCGAAAATCGGAGCGCTGGAATCGACGGGGGTCTTT
>CAZZIZ010000020.1:7878-21384 GCA_964654535.1 uncultured Chitinophagales bacterium | reverse complement strand
AAAAGTCCAGAACCAACAAACATTAAAAGTAAAACCGCAGCTGCTGCCGTTGCAAAAGTTAGCATACGTCTGATGCCTCCACCTTTTGCTTTCTCTGGAGCGGGCTGACTCGTCTTTGGAGCTTGGGTACCAACTTCTTTCAATTCACGAACCCTGCCCTTTTCTTTTCCTTCTTCCTTAACGCGCTCCATAATGCGGCCAGGTAAAGTTTCGAAATAGTTTTCCGGCACTTTGAAAGATGCGTTCGCCGCTTCGCGGCTCACTCCTATTCCTTCTTCCTGATTCACACGTCCCATTACTGTTGCCGGTAAAGCTTGGAAGTAGTTCGCTGGAACACTAAAAGGATTTGTTCCCCTTAATGCAGTCAAGCTTTCACCCAAAACAGGCTCGGCGTTTTCTGCATTTATGGAAACCATTACGTTGGACGAAAGGGCCTCGAAATAATCGCTTGGAACTTGAAAAGGATTGACATTTCTTGCCGCCCTTAAAGAGGCATCAAGCGTCGGATCTTGGCTATCTGAAATACCGAATTTCAAGGCTTCACCTTGATCGCTGAAATAGCCATTAGGAACGCTGAAAGGATTAGTCACGCCCAATGCCACTAAGGCCGGAGCGATATCCTGGATTTCCTGATTGATAGTATTTCTGCTTTCTGTATTCATTTATTGCCCTTCTTTGATACTTAGGGGCCGTTTGCGTTTAATCCGCAACGATGTATTTCTGTATTTTCTTGACGGCGTGATGGTAGCTAGCCTTAAGCGCCCCTACAGAGGTATCTAAGGCTTCCGACATATCGTCGTATTTCATCTCTTCGTAGTAGCGCATTAGGAAGACAATACGCTGTTTTTCAGGAAGTTTGTCTATAGCCTCCTGGAGCTTAATTTGGGCTTCCTCACCATCAAAATAGGGGTCTGCTCGTAAGTTAGAGCCGAGATCATAGTCTTCGGTTTCTAAGGGCGTCGATTGACGTCTTTTCTTCTTATTCAGAAATGTCAAGGACTCATTGGTGGCAATCCGATATAGCCAAGTGTAAAGCTTGGAGTTTCCTTTAAACTTGGCCAGGTTCTTCCAAACTTTGATGAATACATTTTGGAGGACATCATCCGCATCATCGTGGCTCACCACTATGCGTCTGATATGCCAATAGAGCTTTTCTTGGTAACGAGTTACCAAGGTATTGAAAGCCTGTTCCTTCGTACTTTCTACCGCAAATTTGGACAATATGTCCTCATCGTATTTTTCGTCGCTCATATCTTATTCAATAGCAATCAATGTTACAAAAAAAAGCTCGAATTGAATCGAGCTTGAATACTACATAACGCTTATTGTTTTGCGTTTCATTACCGTTTCAACTGCCGAAACGATATTGTCGGTATCTATTCCGTATTTAGCAAACAACTCGTTGGGCTTACCGCTTTCTCCAAACTGGTCGTCTACCGCAACCATCTCCATAGGCGTCGGCATTTTACGACCCAACAAGGTTGCGATACTCGCTCCCAAACCACCATTGCGCTGATGCTCTTCAGCTGTAACCACCAAACCAGTTTTATTAACCGATTTGAGAATTCCTGCTTCATCCAAAGGCTTAATGGTATGTACATTAACCACCTCGGCGCTTATTCCTTTTTCTTGCAATATTCTTGCCGCTTCTATGCTCTTCCATACCTGGTGACCGCAAGCAAAAATGCTTACGTCTGTTCCTTCACTCAGCACTTGAATTTTTCCTATTTCGAAATCTTGATCGTCTGTTGTAAATACCGGAACCTTGGGTCTACCAAAGCGCAAGTAACAAGGGCCGTGTAATTTTGCAATGGCTTTGGTTGCGAGTTTAGTTTGAGTGAAATCGCAAGGCACTACCACAGTCATATTTGGCAGCATTTTCATTAGCCCGATGTCTTCAAGGATTTGATGCGTAGCTCCATCTTCACCAAGCGAAACTCCCGCGTGACTAGCGCAAATCTTTACATTCTTTTCGCTATAAGCAATGGACTGACGAATCTGATCATACACACGCCCCGTTGAGAAATTTGCAAAGGTGCCTGTGAAAGGTATGTAGCCGCCAACGGTTAAACCCGCAGCAATGCTCATCATATTTGCCTCTGCAATGCCCACTTGAAAAAAGCGATCAGGATTGTCATCAATGAAGGCTTGCATTTTTAAAGAGCCAACCAAGTCAGCACAAAGCGCAACAACTTTATCATTCTCCTTTCCCAATTCGTGGAGGCCAACACCAAAACCACTTCTGGTATCTTTTGTATCTAAGATTTTAAATTGATCTAACATTCTTTGTTTTTAATAGTCACCAAGCGTTTCCTCCAACTGAGCTAATGCCGTTGCAAGTTGTTCATCATTGGGCGCCTTACCGTGCCAGTGGTGCGTGCCTTCCATAAAGTCAACTCCTCGACCCATATCGGTTTTCATCAGTATTACAATCGGTTTACCCTGACCCGTTTTTGCCTTGGCCTCTGCCAGCACTTTTAATACGTCGTCAAAGTCGTGCCCGTTCATTTCCATTACTTCCCAACCAAAAGCCAACCACTTCGCAGGCAAGTCTCCTAGAGACAATACGTCCTTAGTAGGTCCATCTATTTGTTGGCCATTCCAATCTACGGTGGCAATGAGGTTATCTACTTTGTGGTGAGCAGCAAACATTACCGCTTCCCAAATCTGTCCTTCTTGCAGTTCGCCGTCGCCATGGAGAGAGTAAACTAGCTTATCATCTTTATTGAGCTTTTTAGCCAAGGCCGCTCCCACCGCTACACTTAACCCTTGTCCTAAAGAACCAGAGGCAATACGCACACCAGGCAAACCTTCTTCGGTAGCAGGGTGGCCTTGCAAACGAGAATTCAATTTTCTAAAAGTGGCCAACTCCGCAACTGGGAAATATCCAGAGCGCGCCAGAACGCTATAAAATACAGGGCTGATGTGTCCGTTGGATAAAAAAAAGACGTCCTCATTTATCGCGTCCATTTTAAAGGAAGGATCGTGATCCATTACTTCAAAATACAATGCGGTTAAAAAGTCGGTACATCCTAGGGAGCCGCCAGGGTGACCCGAGCTACAAGCGTGTACCATACGCACTATATCGCGTCGCACCTGAGTAGCTGTTTTTTGTAATTCGGTAGTTGTAGCCAATGGTTTTTCTTTTAAAGATACCCTTATATTCACGCTAGACTCTCTGTAAAAACCCTCCTTTTTCCACCTTTGTTGGGATGCATTTTCTACTTAGTCATTCCAATTACTATTTTAGCGTAAAACAATAAAAATGAAAAGCATAAAAATCCTTCTTCTTGCTTGCTGTATACTTTCAGTCTTTGCTTGCCAACAAGCCCCAAAAGCTGACAAGGCGACCGTATCAGATGCCAAGAAAGTTGATACAAATACTACCAGCGGTCAATTTGTGAACTATGTAGTCAACACTACAGACAGTAGAGTAACCTTCACGGGCACCAAGCCAGTTGGTCAACATAAAGGCTATTTCAATCTCGAGGGTGGGAGTTTATCAATGGTTGAGGACGAAGTCAAAGGGGGAAATTTTAGCATTGCCATTCCTTCACTTACCATTATAGACGCCATGCCGGTCGAAATGGCTAACAACCTCAAGGGGCACTTATTGGGTGAAGACTTCTTCAAGTCAGAAAATTTTCCTTTAGCAACTTTTAATATCACTAGGGTTAGTGCATTAGAGCGTAATGAAAACATAAAGCTAAAGAATGCTAACTACCTCATTGAAGGAAATCTGCGTCTATTGGATACAACCAGAAGCATATCCTTCCCAGCAGTTATTAAAACAAGTGGCGGAACAGTTAAGGCCTCGGCCAATTTCAATATTAATCGTACGGATTTTGGGATGTCTTATGGCAATGACAAATCTCTGGGAGATAAGTTCATCAATCCAGTGGTGAATCTTCAGGTAAGATTAATTGCTAAGCAATAAGTTCTAATAAAGTATACGCGCTTTTAAAGTATGCTCTATTGCCTTTACTCCTTCAAGCGCCTGCGCAGAAACATTCTTGTCGACATCTAGCACCACGTAGCCTACATGTTCATTGGTTTTTAGATATTGTCCCAATATATTCACGTTTAAATCGGCCATAGTGCTATTTATTGCGGATAGAACGCCGGGTACGTTTTTGTGAATGTGCAGAATGCGATGCGTATCTTTTTGTATTGGTAAGCTTAGCGCGGGAACCGTGCAACTTCCACTCGAGCTTCCAGTATCTAGGTAGTTCAAAATTTTGTTAGACGCATCTTTACCAATGTTTTCCTGAGCCTCTTGAGTAGATCCACCGATGTGTGGTGTCAAGATTACGTTTGACAAACCCTGTAGCGGAGAAGTAAAAGACTCGTTATTTGACTTTGGCTCTTGCGGATATACATCAACCGCAGCTCCTTTTAGGTGTCCACTCTCCAACGAATCCTTTAAAGCGTTTATGTCGACCACGTTTCCTCGACTTAAATTCAAAAAGAAACTTCCTGGCTTCATTTTAGCAAAGTGTTCCGCTCCGATCATGTTTTCGGTATCAGGAGTTGCAGGCACGTGCAGGGTTACTATATTAGACGCAGCCAAAAGTTCGTCTAAAGAACCCATAGCATTGGCATTGCCCAAAGGTAATTTGGTTTCAATATCGTAATAGAGCACATTCATACCGAAAGCCTCGGCCAAAACAGACACTTGCGAACCAATGTGGCCATAGCCAACTATACCCAATGTTTTTCCGCGTAACTCGTAAGAGTCCTTGGCAGACTTAATCCATTTGCCTTCGTGGGCTGCGTGGCTACGATGTGGTATCCTTCTCACCAACATAACGCACTCCGCTAAAACCAACTCAGCAACCGAACGCGTATTTGAATATGGCGAGTTAAAAACGGTAATACCCTTTTCGCTTGCAAACTCCAAATCTACCTGATTTGTGCCAATACAAAAACAAGCTACCGCCATTAGTTTATCAGCATGTTCAAGAACCTCTTTAGTCAACTTGGTTTTCGAACGAATGCCAATTATATGAACAGAAGGCAGTACTTCTTTTAACTCATCAGCAGTCAAAGAGGTCTGAATCAGCTCTACGTTTTCGTAGCCGTTTTTCTTAAAGTTCTCAACCGAAACAGGATGCACCCCTTCTAGAAGTAAAACTTTTATTTTGTCTTTTGGGAAAGATGTTTTCATGTTATTATTCGCCAGCCTTTAGTTTCTCAGCATTTTCGGCCATTTTAAGTTTGTCCAATATTCCCTGAACGTCGCCACCCATTATACTATCCAAGTGATATAACGTTAAGTTGATACGGTGATCAGTAACTCGCCCTTGCGGGAAGTTATAGGTTCTAATTTTTGCGGAGCGGTCGCCGGTAGAAACCATCGTTTTACGGCTTGCAGATATGGCTTCCATATGTTTTTTATAAACCGCATCATACATACGCGTCCGCAACATCTTCATCGCGATCTCACGATTACGGAGTTGGTTTCTGCTTTCTTGACTTTCGGCTACAGTACCTGTTGGAACGTGGGTTACACGCACTGCCGATTCCGTTTTGTTTACGTGCTGTCCACCCGCACCCGAAGCACGATAAGTGTCCCAGCGTAAATCGGCAGGATTAATATCTACATCCACGGCTTCGGCTTCTGGCAAAACGGCAACGGTTACAGCAGAAGTGTGCACCCGACCCTGACTTTCCGTTTTCGGAACACGTTGTACGCGGTGTACGCCACTCTCGTATTTCAAATCACCATAAACTCCATCGCCATCTACATTAAAAGAAATTTCTTTGTAACCGCCCGAAGAAGATTCGTTTGCAGTTATTAATTCCATTTTCCATTTGCGTCCTTCAATATACTTAGTGTACATTTTAAATAAGTCGCCCACAAAAATTCCTGCTTCATCGCCACCGGTACCGGCACGAATTTCCATAATACAGTTCTTATCGTCATTGGGATCTTTGGGAACCAAAAGAATTTTCACCTCTTCCTCGATATCGACCAGGTCATTTTCCAATCCGGCCAATTCTTCCTTGGCCATCGCACGCATCTCATCGTCCTTTTCGGTTTTTAGTAAACCCTTGTTGTAGTCAATATTGCTCAGAATGTTCTTGTACTTCTCATAGACCTCCACAATACTCCCTAGTTGCTTGTACTCTTTGCTCAAACCAGTGTACCGCTTTATATCGGTTACTACTTCTGGGTCGGTTAGTTGTTGACCAACGTCTTCCCAGCGAATTTTTATGTCTTCTAGTTTGTCGAGCATTTTCAAAACGCAAATGTACTGAGAAACGAAGGTTTGTTTTGCCTCTATATCTCGTTTTTCACTGTCTTGTTTGATTTTAGGTCATAGATGTCTAAACAAGGTTGGGCGTGCCCCTGCGCAAATCCTTCTTTCCGAAAGCGGAAAAGGAATTTGCTCGGGTCGGGCTGTCGGCGCTCGCTCTGTTCTGCTGTCTGCACGCATAGCTCCTCTAGCTCCAAGGAGCTAAGTGCTAAGGTTTGCCAGCAACAGGAGCTCAGACAAACGCCTCTATCCCTCACGCGAATAAAAAACAAAGTCATTCGAGTCCTGTCCTTATAGCCTAGGGCTTAATTGTAATGCGTCCTGATTTTATTGGGCATTTGTAATGCCCTACATCGGACATCGAGAGAATTGAATAGTAGATTAGGGCATTGCAAATGCCCTAGAATTTACCTGCGCATTGAAAATGCGCCCTAGGGATCAATCTCTATTTTAAGATGTCTGACAAAGCCTATTGCCGCGTAGCGGTAAAACATTAATAGAAAGAAACCAATACGTACATCTCGCTCCGGAGGAGTGAAATATTACCGAACGAATAAATATGTCACTCCTAGGGAGCTATTAGCGATTCGTTTTTTTATTATTAATATTTCGCCCCGAAGGGGCGAATCTCCATCTTGTTGGTCGATGAATAACAAGACTGGCAATCTTGTTGCCTGAAACGACACTACGGAACTCTAATTTTTTCCGGTTGTATATCCTGCAAATCGAAGATGCTCTCATCGGTCAAAGTGACCCAAGTAAACTTCCAGCCGCTGCTCATTTTAGTGAACTTCATGCCTCCTAGTTTACCATTATGCTTGTTAATGGAGAAGGCTTTATTCACTTCCATATATTTTTCAAAGCGCTCAGGAAGTCCAGGGTCATCATATTCAAGGCCGAGATCTTGTTTAATAAAAGCAGAAAAGACGGCAAGAAAGTCATGTGCAGAATAAGATAGAATGGCGTTTTCAACTCTCGTACCCTTGGTATCAAAAGGAAAATGGGTCATGATTTTTATTTTACCCGTGTCTTTATTCTTTACCGCGTAAATAAAATCATTGATAAATGTCTCGAATTGAGCTATCTCTTCTTTAGCGCTTTCTTGCGATCCCTTGAAGACAATTCTTGGAGGGCCAGTTGATTCGTATATAACATCATCATTTTGCTGATTGGTTTTTTCAAAAGTGGCTGGTACTTTAGTCTTTTGGCCTGACTCGGAATTGGTCTGATTGCTTTGGCAAGCCACAAAGGAAAGAGCCAATATTAGCAAGAGTCTAATAGCATTCTGCATCTTTAAACTTAACAAAAATCTGTTCCGCTTAAAACTGGTCTTTCCACGAAGTACTACATTGAGGAATTTTGGGTGAGGGATAGGAGGCATACGACCAAAGGGAGTAGTCGCTTTTGTTGAGGTGGCAATTGCTTACCGCCTTAGCGGTAGAAGCAATTGGCTTGCCGAAACAAGAGTGCGACCAGAGCGAACGCGGAGTGCCGATTAGCCCGACCCTTGGCAACGTAGCCGTGCTTACCGCGCAGCGGTAGAAGCAATGCGAGCTTGCCAGATGGGGCACCCCCAGATTAAAATATAATTTCTTTTAAACCAAACTCTTTAGGTCCTTGGTCGGTCATTAGAATTAGTTTTCCAGATTCGGAAACGTCTATAATACGTCCGTGAACTTCTTTGCCTTCTGCAGTGAATGTTCTTGAAGTTTCGAAGTACAACAGTTTAGATAAATATTGCTCCTTAATTTCTTGTGGTTTGGTTTTGAATTTCATGTACCACTGTTCGACCTGCCAGATTAACTTTTCGTAGGCCTCTTCCAAATCGATTGTCTGATTCGTTTGTAGAAACATAGAAGTTGGGTTGGGAATATCTGCTGGAAAGTTTGCTTGGTTTACGTTTATGCCTAATCCGATAATTGAAAAGAGTAGCTTTCCGCCCTTCCAAACATTTTCGACTAGTATTCCGGCAACTTTTTTATCCTGAATATAAATGTCATTTGGCCACTTTACGTAAACCGAATTGCAGTACATGGCAACGAATTCTCGGGCGGCCAATGCAACGGCCATGTTCAGCAAATACATATTGCCACCATTGAGGGAAACGGGCTTTAGAACAACCGATACTGCCAGATTACTGTCTGGATCGGAATACCAGGAATTTCCCATTTGCCCTTTGCCCCTGAACTGATGGGATGTCCTAACGACTGTTCCTTCGAAAACAGGCTCCGTTTTGGTCAAATTCATGGCGAAATCATTGGTACTTTCTACCTTTTTAAGGTTATGACAAACCTTTCCAACGAATAGGGTGTTATAGGAACTGAGCAAAAGAAAAGTTATCTTTAAAGCTTAGAAAATGATCATTATTTGAAGAGCAATTTACAGAAAAAGGAGCTTGATGTATCGAGCGCCGAACTATCCGATTTTATAATCGACTGTATACTAGATAAGAAGGGCAAAGAAATTGTGAGACTGGATTTAAGCAATTTGCCAGAAGCCGTTTTCGATCATTTTATAATATGCGAAGGAAACTCGACAACTCAACTAAAAGCGATTGCCGATCATATAGCTGTCGAAGCGAAAAAACAATTGAATGAGTACACGGTAGGAACTAGCTCCTTCGGTGGAAACCAAGAATGGATTCTCCTCGATTTTTTCAGTGTGGTGGTTCATGTTTTTTTAAAAGATAAAAGAGATTTTTATCGTCTCGAAGAACTTTGGAGTGATGGTATCACTTATCGATATAACGAAGACGGTAGTATCAAAAAATAGCAACAAACAAAATGTCCGAATCCGGAGATAATAACAACAAAGGAAAAAAGCCTTCATTCAATTACTATTGGATTTATGGTATTGTCCTATTGGGAATAGTGGCCACGTGGTGGCTCCCCTCACTCCAGTCACCGATTGAAGAGTTGAGTGATCACAAATTTTTTAATGATATCCTAGTTAAGGGTCAAGTCGATAAGCTCGTAGTGGTCAGCAATGATTTCGTTGAAGTTCACATTAAAGAGGAGTTTCTTAATGAACCTCCACACAAATCAGATGTAAAGACTCCGAAAATTGGTAAGCGTGAGCAAGGCCCACACTATAAGATGCCGATCATATCTATTGAGAATTTTGACCAAAGATTGACTGCCGCTTTAAATGGTATGTCTCGGGACAATATACCAGAGGTGCAAAAGGATAACCGCACCGACTGGGCTGGTCAAGTACTTGGCTGGTTACTTCCATTAATACTTTTATTGGCTGTTTGGATTTTCATAATGCGCCGTGTTAGCGGTGGTGTTGGAGGAGCTGGTGGACAGATTTTCAATATTGGAAAATCGAAGGCAACGCTTTTTGACAACAAAAAAGTGGACGTGTCTTTCGATGACGTAGCCGGACTGGAAGAAGCAAAGGAAGAAATAATGGAAGTCGTAGACTTCTTAAAGCATCCGAAAAAATATACTGCTCTTGGAGGTAAGATTCCAAAGGGTTGCTTATTAGTAGGCCCTCCAGGAACGGGTAAAACCCTTATTGCGAAAGCAATGGCGGGCGAAGCGAAGGTTCCTTTCTTTTCTATATCGGGATCTGACTTCGTAGAAATGTTTGTTGGAGTTGGAGCTTCACGTGTACGTGACTTGTTTAAGTCTGCCCGTGAGAAAGCGCCTTGTATCATTTTTATTGATGAGATTGATGCTATTGGTCGTGCCCGTGGTCGCTCGGCGGTACAGGGTGGAAACGATGAGCGCGAGAATACTTTGAATCAGCTTCTTGTTGAGATGGATGGCTTCAGCTCTGAGAAAGGCGTTATCATTTTGGCGGCAACGAACCGACCGGATGTTTTGGATTCTGCATTATTGCGTCCAGGTCGTTTTGATAGACAAATTGCAATTGACAAACCAGACTTGAAAGGTCGCGAGCAAATATTTAAGGTTCACACCAACAGTTTGAAAATTGTTGACGACCTAGATATAAAAAAGCTTTCTGCGCAGACGCCTGGTTTCGTTGGTGCGGACATTGCCAATGTCTGTAACGAGGCGGCTTTGATCGCTGCACGTAAAGGCAAGAAGGATATTAATCTGAAAGATTTCCAAGACGCTATCGATAGAGTTATTGGTGGTTTAGAAAGAAAGAATAGAATTATTTCTCCAGAGGAGAAAAAGGTAATTGCGTTTCACGAAGCTGGACACGCTGTTTGTGGCTGGTATTTGGAGCACGCGCATCCATTATTGAAAGTAACGATTGTGCCACGTGGTGTGGCTGCATTGGGTTATGCGCAGTACATTCCAAAGGAGCAGTACTTATACAATACTGAGCAGTTGCTTGATGAAATGGCAATGACCTTAGGTGGTCGAGTTGCTGAGGACATTGTCTTTGGTAAGATTACTACGGGTGCTCAAAACGATTTAGAGAAAGTAACCAAGATGGCTTACGGAATGGTTACGGTTTACGGTATGAACGATAAGGTGGGTAATATCTCTTATCACGATGCTCAGCGTGAGCAGTCATTTATGAAACCATATTCTGATGAAACTGCGAAGATAATCGACGAAGAAGTGCGTGAAATTATTGATGGCGCTTATAAGCGTTGTAAGGCATTACTTACGGATAAACGCGAACAACTGAACATAGTAGCGAACAAGTTGCTTGAAAAAGAAACCTTGTTCAAATCAGATTTGGATGAGTTCATTGGTCAAAGAACCTTTGATCACCCAAGCATTCCAAGAAGATCGGAGAGCACAGACTCTGCGAGTTCAGAAGAAGTTGCCTAATAAAGCATTAATAAACAAAACCCGTTGATTCCAAATCAGCGGGTTTTTTTGTATCATCATATAGTGGGTATAACCAGTCCAAAACAAGATATTATCGCTGCTATCAAGGAAGCAAACTTGAAGCGCAGTCCTCGTCCGCATGACAATCTAGACGTGCGCGGAAGGGTTTATTATCCGCCCGAAGATGTCGACTTAGCCTTTGCTGAAAACTTTGTAGCCGCGGGCGGACAGTTTCATTTCTTTGATCAAAGTAGAGATGCCTACGACCTACTGGTAAAATCACTGAAAACACAGGACTGGGAGCAGGTATACGTACAAGAGCCAAGCATTGCACTGCGCCTTAACGAACTCAACTACTTGAAGCTTAAAAGCGACAGCGATTATGCTAAGGTGGACGTTGCGATCATGTATTGCGAAGCGCTCATTAGTGAAACGGGCAGCATCTTACTAAGCGATGAACAAAAAACGGATACAGCTTTGTTTACCTCGGCGCGCATACAAATAGTTTTGGCTAGAGCTGAACAGGTTGTCGAAACTATTGGCGATGGTTATGAATTGCTAAAAGAGCGCTATGGAAAAATGCCAACCGAAGTTTATCTAATGACTGGGCCGAGCTGCACTTACAATATAGAGGCGAAAAAGAAGGTAGGCATTTACGGCAGTAGTCAAGTCCACGTTTTTATGATTGAAAAATCGACTGAGTTGTGAGCACTGCTTCATCAAGTGGTAATATTTATTTCGCGAGCGATTTTCATTTAGGTGCTCCCAATCACGAACAGAGTTTGATACGTGAAAAAAGAGTGGTTCGCTGGTTAGACAGCATTCAGGCAGACTGCAAGGAGCTCTACTTACTCGGAGACATTTTTGATTTTTGGTTTGAGTACAAAAAGGTGGTGCCTCGTGGTTTTATTCGCCTGTTCGGGAAGTTGGCCTCTTTTCATGATGCAGGTATTCCGATTCATTTTTTCAAAGGCAATCACGATTTGTGGACGCGCGACTATTTGGAAAAGGAGTTGGGCTTTCAGGTTTATAGCAATCCAATTGAACGCAAGATTGGAAATAAGAAGTTCTATATCGGTCATGGAGATGGTCTAGGACCAGGCGACGGCTTTTATAAAATACTACGCAAGGTCTTTCATAACCCATTGGCGAAATGGGCCTATCGTCAGATTCACCCAGATATGGGTATTCGCCTCGCGAACTTCTGGTCTAAGAGTAGTCGAAATAGTCAGGAAGAAGCGATTATGGAAAGCCCTGAAAAGGAGTGGCTCTATCAATACGCTCAAGAAAAACTCAAAGTGCAACACTATGACTATTTCGTCTTTGGACATCGTCATCTGCCTTTAAACCTTGAACTTAATAATCAGTCCAAATACATTAACTTAGGGGACTGGATAAGCAACTTTTCCTACGCAAAATTCGATGGCGAAAAACTTGAATTACTCTTTTTTGAAAATACTTAGCGCTTTTGCGGTTGTTGCAATGCTATTCGCATTTAATGCAGCACCAGAACCGACGCCCGACGAGTACAAGCTCATTAAGAGTATTCCCACTTCAGCACAAGACATTACCACCGATCACCTTAAAAATATTTACATCGTTACTAACGACAATAAGGTAGAGCGATATGACTCATTGGGAGTACTCAATGGTGTCTTCGGAGATAAGCGCTTTGGAGCAGTTAGCGGTGTGGACGCAACCAGCCCATTCAACATTGTCATATTCTTTAAAGACTTTGCTACCCTACTTACTTGTGATAATCGTTTTAACACGAGGAATCTTTACAAACTTACAACGCTCGATATAAACTATGTAAGCGCCGCTTGTTTGAGTCACGATAACTATATCTGGTTCTTTGATCAGCAGGCCTCTCGACTTAAGAAAATTGACGCCCAGTACAACATACTTTATAATAGTGCTGATCTTTCGCAACTTCTAGGCTTGGCAGTAACTCCGAACTTTCTAATAGAGCGCGACGGATTTATTTTCTTAAACGATCCCGATTTGGGCATCTTGGTTTTTGATGTGTATGGTACTTACTATAACTCCTTCCCGATTATTGGTTTGGACTCATTTCAAGTTATTAAGAACAACATTATATTCTTATCGGAAGGTAAGTTGAAAATATTCAACTACACCGATCAGTCTGTGCGAGAGATTCCTCTTCCTGGAGTGAATGACATTCGTAATGTAAAGTTGGAAAAAAATCGTTTGTATGTTCTTACAGAGACCGACTTGCGTATTTACTCTAACTGAGTTTCTCCCTTCAAGTGAAAAGCGATAATCAAAAAGTCGCTAAATAAAAGCAGACCCACTAATTGGTGAATAACGCCCCAGCTCACCGGTATACCCGTACGGGAAAGAATTAAAACAGTAATACCCAGCCCTATTTGTACGAAAAGCAATATCGGCAAGGCAGTTCTAGCAAAGGCGAATAGCTTTCCACTGCCCAAGTTTCTAATCTTGCTCCAGAAAAACATAATCACAAA
>CAZZIZ010000020.1:0-7778 GCA_964654535.1 uncultured Chitinophagales bacterium | reverse complement strand
TGACAATCCAATCAGATTTTTGGCTACGTAATTGCACAAGCATCCACAGCATGTATGCGAATAAGATTATGGCAAGGGTTAAGTGCGCTGCTAAACGATAGTGACTAACGTAGGGTATATCGGATAGTCCGCTCATAACCATAAAAAACCCCAGTGCGCCTTGGCAAGCATAAAGAAAAAGGAAAATCAAAAATCGCCTAATCCAAACCGCGTCAAGTCGTTTTCTAATAAGCGCGAAAATGAAATAGCCCAAGACCAACATTCCGACGACCCTTCCCCAAAAACGATGAAACCACTCCCAGAAGTAAATGAACTTAAAGTCGGGAAGAGACATCCCTTCGTTGATGAGCTTATACTGAGGACTGTCCTTATACAAGTCAAATGCCTCGTTCCAATCAGCAGCATTTAGGGGTGGTATCGTACCTGTAACCACCTCCCATTTGGTAATGGACAGACCCGATCCCGTTAGGCGCGTAATCCCTCCAATCATTACTTGGATATACAAACAACATAGACAAACAATGAGGAACCTGCCTAAATGTCGACGATACTTTTCTTCCACTTGCCCAAAGGTAAAACAGGAATAGCGGATGTAAGGTCAATTTGTGACTCAGTTCGCAAAATAAATTAGTCACTCAAATTTGAATTCAAAATATGCGCCTAAACCGAAGGGGAAAAACAATAATTGACGATTAATTGTATATTGTAATCAGGACGCACTCAATCAAAAACTCGGAATCCTAATGCGGTATTTTTTCAATCTGATTTTATTGTTTGGGTTTCTATTCGTCACTTTTGACCAAGCCTGCGCGCAAAAACTTAGTAGCAACTCCTACGATCACGAGATTTACAGCGCTCTACTCGATAGCAGTGAGCAACAAAAGTATGATTCCATTGTTGCTGAGTACCGAGCGCTTATTCTGGAAGAGCCGAATAATGCTTTGATCCACATCGAATATTGCAAGTTCATCAACATCGCAATGTATGATTCCTACAATGAAGAGAATCCCAATCAGGCCGCTTATGAAACTTGCTTTGCAGAATTACAAGAGCGCTATCCGAATCATCCTGGAGTACTGCTTCACCTAATAAATACTACTTGGGGTGAAAAAAGGGAAAGGGCAATTGACAATGCGTACAGCGCCTTTGACAATTCAGCGGATTGGAGCGATGAGCAAAAGGGCATCCTTTTCTACCAAATGGCCAACAAGAACTACGAAAATGACAAACCAAATACGGCCCTGGCGGAAATCGAAAAAGCTGAACCTTATAAGCAAGATCTCCAATTAGCTTTGCTGAAGGCCAGAATCCAAAATGAGTTAGGCGAAAAGGAAAATGCTATCTCCACCCTTGTAGAAAACGATTTCCCAGATTCCGAAGTATATCAACTGTATTCGAAAGCAAGCTTGCTCTTTGAGCTCGACGCCTTTGATGAAGCCGCCTTAGCCTATAACGCAGTAACAGAAAAAGATTCCAGTTACGTAGGCAATGGTACCCTGGCCAAAACGTTCGAACAGACTGGCAAGTATGAACTTGCCAGAAGCTATTTTCTCAAGGATACTAGCAACCAATGGAATAAATTAGAAAATCTACGCTTACTTTTTGCGCACGACCTTAAGCACCAAGAAGATTCTCTAGCGGTTCAGAGCTATCAAGAATATCGAGACGAAGGTGGGTTTTACGCCGACCCATTTGGTGCCTACCGATTGCGCTTATTTCTCAAGGCGCCTTTCCGGGGAATGCGTATTCGTGATTTAGGTACGATGTTCGTCCTTCTCCTTTTTCTTTCGTTTTTGATTCTTTTTCCCTTGTCATTCATTTTACCCATTCATACCTATGGGCATCGATGGAATGCCGACTTCCTACACAAGCACCCAAAAACGGTTTGGGGTCTTAAATCTTTTTGGCTTGTTGGCGCGGGCTATTTCATAGCCACCTTTGTTTCAGAATGGCAATATCCCGAGAGCCTCAATAGTTACTTGATCGAAAATTCTTTTATTGGTTTTGAAGAAAGCGAGCTTGCTTTTTCTTCAGTAGTGTTTATGATAGTCGTCGCCATCTTCACTGCTTTCGCGATGTATCGTACGCCGCTAAAAATATATGGCCCTGGTATAGCTTCTATTGGGGGTGCAATCGGAAAGGGGCTTGGCTACTTTTTAGTCTTTACTTTCTTAAAAGGAATTTACTTAAGATGGGGGTTCTGGGCTTTTGATATGACTTTGGAAGATATGTATTGGGCTAACCCCATCGCAGCAGGAAGAGAAGATATCGTTTCCGTGATTAACACTTATGGCAAGTATTTCGGCTTTGCTTTAATGGCCATTTGCGTTCCTATCTATGAAGAAATTATGTTTCGAGGTATCATCTTAAATTCATCTCAGAGATATTTGGGTTTCTACTTTGCTAATTGCGTTCAAGCCATTTTATTCGCGATAATACATGGTTCTGTTTTTCTTCTTCCCGTTTTCTTCCTTTTTGGCCTTTTGGCTGGATCGCTTTACAAGGAAACCAAGGGACTATTGGCCTGTATGGCTTTTCACATTTTCAATAACTCTGGAGCGCTATTAATGACTATTGCCACTTTGGGTGCATAGTGTCTAAAGAGAAGCTGCCCTCCCTACTTTTTTAAATTTTTATGTATGCCGAACGACCCTTTATTCCATCAAGGTGTTTGTTCATAAAAAAACCACTCTAAACAGAGGTCAATCTGGTATTTTCAGTGTAGAAAGCGCCAAAAGTGATATTTCTGGGATTATATGGAATACTTTTCGCTCTTAGTATGTTATATCATTTCAATCACCTTAAAGCGTAAATGGCTGTAAAGAAGAAAAATCCGAATCATCCTTTCAAATTCAAGAATTTAAAGGTTTATGGTTCTGCGGAGTGGCTGGCAGGAAAGCAGAAGAAATACCGTCGGGTCTTTGACCGGGGAGAATCGAGCTATATATATGCCGAACTCTCATTTTACAACAAGCTATTTGATGAAAAGGATTGGGAAATTAATGTCACCCTTAAGGCATTTGCCCACAAAGGAGGTAAGAAAATAGAGCTCTGCTCCCTGCACGTAAATCGCCCCGTCAACAAGGACGAGAACATTATCTACATCCGTGAGGGATGGGGCAACAAGAAAAATGGCATTTACTGGAAGAAAGGAGTTTATACCTGGGAAGCATATATCTCAGATGAACTTGTAGCTACTACGCAGTTCTTCGTAGAAGACGTGGGAACGGTTACCGAAGAAAACAACCCCTATTTCGACATAGAATCGATTAAGCTTTATGAAAGCAGCGACGATGGCGGTAAAGAAGAAGAACGAGTATACTATACTAAGTTCGACCATCGAGAAACGCGCTTCATTTTTGTAGAATTCAAATTCAAAAACAAAATACTTCCGCGACCCTGGAACTGTGAGGTTTCGTTTAAGTTCTATAATGATGCCCATCAACTCAAGGGCGAAACCATAGAACTGAAATCCATTAAAAAGAACGACAACACTTTTACTATTTGTACAGGTTGGGGAAGCGAGAACAAAGGAACTTGGTTTACCGACCGCTATTCACTGGAGATTGTTTTTATGGATCAGTTGTTAGCGGTTATTCCATTTGAAGTTGGTAAAACTTTTGAGGAAGGAATTACCGAAGCTTTTTTACCCGATTCGGGTACGAAAGTAATTTCAAAAAAGAGCAGCAAAGACGATGCGTCTTTGGAGGAGCTTTTGGAAGAACTTGAGGGCTTAGTTGGTTTACAAACCATCAAACAAAAAGTACGCGACTACGCCGAGTACTTGAAGTTTTTAAAAATTAGAATTGACAAAGGCCTTGAAAAAGGAAACAACATAGACCTCCACTCTGTCTTTACTGGAAACCCAGGAACAGGTAAAACAACCGTAGCTTTGCTACTTGGTAAGATTTACCATAAAATGGGTTTGCTTTCTGATGGACATATACATGAGGTAGATCGCTCTGACTTAGTTGGGGAATATATTGGCCAAACCGCACCGAAGGTGAAAGAAGCCATTAAGAAAGCCAAGGGCGGCGTTATGTTTATTGACGAGGCCTATAGCTTGGCTCGTTCAGCAGAAGACAACAAAGACTTCGGAAGAGAGGTTATTGAGATCTTAGTAAAGGAAATGTCGAATGGCGAAGGAGACTTGGCGGTTATTATGGCTGGTTATCCAAAAGAAATGCAAACGCTGTTGGATACCAATCCAGGATTGAAGTCACGTTTGAACATGTGGTTCGAGTTTCCAGACTATATGCCGCAAGAGTTGGCGGAAATAGCAAAGCACGCTGCCGACGCTAAGCAGGTAAAGATTAGCGAGGAAGCTGGTAATTATCTCTATGAGAAAATTGTTGAGGCCTATCGTAATCGCGATCGCTACTTTGGGAACGGTCGTTACATCAATAAACTGATCGATCAAGGTAAAATGAATTTGGGTTTACGAATTATGAAAACCGAAAGCCCCGATCAATTGAGCGAAGACGATTTGTCCGTCTTAATGAAAGAAGACTTCCAAGCCATCTTTAAAGAAAAAGACAAACGCAAGCCAGACATTCCGGTGGACGAAGGTTTATTAAAATCTTCTTTAGCGGAACTCAACGAGTTGGTCGGCCTAGACGATATCAAAAAAGAAATCCAAGAACTCGTTAACCTAGTTCGTTTCTACAAAGAAACGGGCAAAGAGGTACTCAACAACTTGACCTTCCATACTGTGTTTACTGGAAATCCGGGAACCGGTAAAACTACGGTGGCGCGTATTCTGTCTCGCATCCTGAAAGCACTAGGTATTCTGGAGCGTGGACATTTAGTAGAGTGTGATCGCCAGAGTTTGGTAGCGGGCTTCGTTGGTCAAACCGCAATTAAAACCTCATCACGTATGGATGACGCGATGGGTGGCGTTATGTTTATCGATGAAGCTTATGCGCTCTCACAACGCGGACAAGGCGATTTCGGGCACGAATCTATTGAGACCATTCTGAAAAGAATGGAAGATCAAAAGGGTGAGTTCGCTGTAGTAGTGGCTGGTTATCCTGATAAGATGAAAGCTTTTTTAGAATCCAACCCTGGATTCAAATCTCGTTTTGATCAGGTCTATGACTTCAAGGATTTTACTGCAGAAGAATTACTTACCATCTGCAAGAATCTTGCAGAGAAAGAGGAATACACTTTTGACAAAGCATCCTTAAAGCACATGAAGGGTTATTTCGAGTATATGCTCGAAACCAAAGACGAGTTCTTCGGTAACGGTCGTATGGTACGTAATACAGTTAAGGAGATCATCAAAAACCAAAACTTACGTTTGGCCAGTTTAGATAAGGACAAGCGAGGTAAGAAAATATCGCAGATCATACTTGCCGACGTAAAATCTTTCAACGAAGAGAAAGCGCGTCAGGTTAACACGCGTAACACTATTGGTTTCCGTGCTGGCGGTGGTAGTAGTCCTGCCGAGCAGTAGGTTTAAACTCATCCATTTCGGGCTACAAAGCATTAAAGCTCATTTTGAGCTAAAACTTCAGGCTTTTCTTTATTTAGTAAGCTCCAATTTTTGTTTTGATACAATAGGACTCCGGGCGTAACCCTCATTGGCCAAGTCACATACTCGCAAATCTCTTCTATCGCAAGCGATAAGAGATGTGCTCGAAGCCAACGCGGCATTCGGGTCGGGCTTTCGGGGCTCGCTCTGTTCTGTTTTCTTCACGCGAAACACTTCTAGCTCTAAAGAGCTAAGTGTTTGTGTTCGAAAACAACAGGAGCTCAAACAAACCCCTCTATCCCTTACGCGAGATTAAGCAGCTTCGGCTAGTTCCTTTTGTAATTGCTTTACGGTTTTCTTAGAACCATCGGGACTCCAACCCGGTGGGCCAAAGACATACATGAAACCTTGTTTGAAATTCTTAGCCGTTTTAAAGTCTCGCCACATAGCGGCATACTCGTGCGTAAGAATCGCCCAGGGGTGATGTGAACCTGGAGGACTTAAAACACCAAAGTGGTTTTCTAACTCATCGTCATGCTCTTTGAATGTTCCAAAAAGACGATCAAAGATATTTAAGTAACCACCGTGGTTTTTATCTAAGTACTCTAAGCGCGAAGAATGGTGCACACTGTGATGATCGTGCATATTCATAAACAAACCAAAGAACTTACTTCTAGGTAAGAACTGGGTATGCAACTGAAATTGCCAGAGCGACTCAATAGCCAGACAAACGATACACATAACAGGATGAAAACCGATGGCCGGCATCCACATAT
This sequence comes from uncultured Chitinophagales bacterium, assembly GCA_964654535.1. GTDB lineage: Bacteria > Bacteroidota > Bacteroidia > Chitinophagales > UBA2359 > CAZZIZ01. Next base: position 1,529 of record CAZZIZ010000020.1, on the reverse strand, counting down.
AGAAGAGTGGCTTGTAAACTAGGGTGAACCAACCATTGCGCAGTCCTGTTCCTAGGTTGAAGTGTTCACTGGAGTGATGCACAACATGCGCCGCCCAGAAAAAACGAATCTCGTGATTCGCACGGTGGAACCAGTAATAAGAAAAGTCATCTGCGAGTTGACAGAATATCCAAACAAACCAGGCAAAGCCAAATGCCTCCCAGCCAAAAACGTTGGTGACTACTCCGTTGACTTCAGTATTAAAGAGATTGTAGATTAAAAAGTAGAAAGCAAGCTGTAAGGCTTTAGAGCCCAAGGCTATAACTGCTGCACCCACACCCATCGCACCGCTAGCGGCTAAGTCTTTTCGATTATAAACTTCGGGTTCATACTTCAGGCTCAACAACACTTCCGCGAGTACAAGGACAATGAAGCAGGGGCCTGCAAACTTCATTATCTGCGGATCAACAAATTCCATATTTAAAGATGCTTAAGGCTGACAAATATAGCACAGAATAAGTAGCTATTTTCGTGCTGCAATGAGCTCCAAACGCTTCTACTTAGTCATAATTTTCCTTTTCACTTTCTGTCAATCGCTCGATGCTCAGGATGAGCGTGAATGGGAGTGGCAAGATCCCTTGGACACTACTATAGGTGACCTAGCGGAGAAGTGGAATGTGTTTTATAACGTGATTGGCGTGGCGGTATCGCATTACATAGCCTATGACACTTTAAAGTTAGAAGGTCTAAAAAGGGATTGGTATGTAAGCGCTCACTTGGACTACCAGCAGGAATACAAAAATCGTCCTCCGATATCAAACATATACGCTGCGCGTTTTAGAGTAGAAACGTTTATCAGGCCGTGGCTTTCATTTGGTATAGAAGGCGGACCTCTGTTTACGACCGACACCTTACAACAAAGAATTGGCGCCGGAACTACAGGCGTGTTTAACTGGCATATTGTAAATGCTGGACGCCACAAACTAAACTTTGAAAACGGTTTCGGCACCGTCCTATTTGATGCGCCTTTCCCGAACAGAGGTTCTGGTTTTAATTTTAATTACTTCTACGCTTTTATGTATCACCTGCGTATAAACGAACGCACTGCTTTTGATGTAGGTTTTCGCAATCAGCATATAAGTAACGCTTCCTTATTTAAGGATGAGAATCCTGGGTTTGATAGTTATGGTGTTCGCTTTGGTTTCACCAAAACCTTTGACAAGAAAAAACATCCGATAAGTCCTTGGAAGGATAGTTTGTTTAATCCGTTTTAGGAGTTTTTCGAGCTGCTTCGTGCGTGAGGGATAGAGGCCTATGTTTGAGCTCCTTTTGCTTTTGAGCCATAGACCTTAGCTCCTTAGAGCTAGAGGGTCTAAGCGCGAAAAAAGCAGATAAGAGCGAGGGCCGAAAGCCCGAGCTTTTGCGCAGCAAAGAAGCGAGTGGGGCACGCCCAAAAATTAGTCTAAAAATCCAGCTAAAGTAACTACCACTTTCTCCGAAATGGTTTCGCCATCTGGATGGAACAATTCGATGAGCCAGATGTATTTTCC
>CAZZIZ010000019.1:9562-26832 GCA_964654535.1 uncultured Chitinophagales bacterium | reverse complement strand
GGCGCAATCTCTATGTTCTTTTAAAAGGACAAATGGTTTTGCGATTAGCGTAGACAATAGACCAGATTTCCCTTCTCGAAGGGCTTACAGTTAGTTCACGTCTCTAAGTTTCGAGTGCCAAACTATTTTTAGTAATTATTGTATTCTCCTCCTCTTTAAGGTACGGGTTATGGGAGACGCTGTGCAAAATGGACTAGCTGAGATTGGACTGAGTGAGTTTAAAAATGTTGGGCGTGCCCCATCTTGCGAGTGCAGCAAACCGCTTCTTTCTTCGAAAAGCGATTTGCTGCACTCGCAAAGGGTCGGGCTGTCGGGGCTCGCTCTGTTCTGTGTTCTCCAGCTATAGTACTTCTAGCTCTAAGGAGCTAAGTACTATAAGTCGCCCACAACAGGAGCTCAGACAAACCCCTCTATCCCTCACGCACGATGCCATTAAGTTAAGAACATTGGAATTTTCGATTGCCGTAGGCAAGCGGCGAGATTCCCCTCTTAAGAGGGGTTAGGATAGTGTCCACGTCCGTACATTTCAATTACCGAACGCTTAACTTAATTACATTGCCCTCACGCGATTGACTACAAGATCAGAGATTGAACTCTTAACCGCAGCCCAGATAGAAGCGGTACGAGGTGCCCAAAAAAATTAGTGAAACAGGGAGTGGCGCAGGATAAGCGCCTAGCGAATACTGTGCCACAACCATGTTGAACACTTTTTTTTGGTGCCGAGTACAAGCGAATAGCTGGATCAGCTGCCCAAAAAAAATGCCCCAAAGGTTAAACAAAACCCCTGTTCATCAATGCTTTAGACAGCTCTTGACCATTATTGAAAGAAATTTTAGGCGTAACAACTGCTCCTTCTCTTAGAGATATACCAGTGGCATACTACTTGACTTACATGAGGCGTAGAGGAATTTTTAGGTTGGGTACTATTTTTTGTTACGGACATGTCGTGTCCGTAAATTAAGTAGTAGTGTATATAAGCCCAACCACGATGGCTTCTGCAGATTTAAGTAAAAGATCTATGGAATTAGTAACGATTTGGATTGGGCCCCAATGGATAAGGACACTTTGTCTTCGTATCCTTTTCATGATTACCCTAATGACACTCTCAGAGTATGTCCTAGCGCAAACCTGTTTTGACGGAATTCAAAATGGAACCGAAACCGGTGTAGATTGCGGAGGAGACTTTTGCGTTCCTTGTGGAACCTCACCCACTACAATTTCTGGTTTAGATTGTTACACTTTTGACCATTTTGGAACCGTGTCCATGTCCAATAATAACGGAACAGAAAACTGGCTGAGCGATTGGGACGATTCTGCCGACAATAATTCTCTTGTAAATGGAGAAACCTACATAAATAGTACCGGTGATTTTTTAGTTCTCGAAGGATCAGATATACCGATAACGAGGGAGTTTGATCTAACAGGTTCCAGCACTGCAAGATTAACATTTACATTTGCTAGAGGGGCACTCCCTCTCTTCGTTAGTGCGACGATTTATGCAGAAGTTTATGATGTTAGTACTTCAAGTTGGATTACTGTTTCTGCCATAGTTGGTCTAGATAACTCAATTTCTTTAAATGAAGATATTTCTTCGATTGCGGGCCAGGTATCTGAAGTTCGTTTTCGAGTCGTTGGTAACTTAGCTCCAGGCGAGTATCTAATCGTAGATAATGTTCAAGTTCATAGAGACTGCCCTGTAAACTGTTTCGATGGTGTTCAAAGCGGCGATGAAACAGGTGTAGATTGCGGAGGAAGCTTTTGTATTCCTTGTGGCAATGATCCTGTTGTAGTTCCAGGTTACGATTGTTTTGCCTTCGACCATTTTGACGCTCCCAACTTAAATAACAACGACGGAAATGTAAATTGGGCATCCGATTGGGACGACTCTGAAGATGATAATTCATTTACCACTGGTGAAAACTTAGTGCAAACGCCTGAAGACTATTTGCTAATAAATGAGGCCGACAAAGTTGTATATAGAAGCATCGATTTAAGTGGAGTGTCACAAGCAAAGTTGTTTTTTGATTTGGCGCGTGGACCCGCACCCATTCCTACTGGTATCGAGATTAGGGTTGATCAATACAATCAATTTACTACTGGTTGGAGTAATATTTTGACCTTGTCAGGATTGGATATGGCAAATTCTTATAATTTAGATTTAAATTCAGCATCTTTTGGTACCGATACAAGAATTCGCTTTGAGTTAATTGAAGTTGGAACTACACTGCAATCAAACGAATATATTATTTTAGATAATGTTCAGGTAGGTTATGATTGTACACTTCCGGCACATTGTTCAGACGGTACGCTTAGTGGTAATGAAACAGGAGTAGATTGCGGAGGCAGTTGTGTTCCTTGTCCCCCACCGACATGCTTCGATGGGATTCAAAATGGAGCCGAAACAGGAGTAGATTGCGGTGGACTTTGTGCACCAGTTTTACCTTGCGCTACTTGTCCTAATTTTATGCCCATTAATGGGCTTTACCTTATCGAAAATTCATGCTGCGGATACTTGACGGATGACGGAGGAATTCATAGTGATTTTACACCAAACCAAACTGGAACCCACACTATTTGCTCGGACAACGGGGAAGCAATTGAATTAAACTTTTCAATAGTTTATTTAACACCGGGATCAGAGATAATTGTTTATGAGGGATCCGATTTAACAGGCAATGTCTTAGCTGACGTTGATTCTTTTCCCACCGTAGTAATGTCCACTGGTAATTGTCTAACAGTACATTTTACTACGGGCCCGACAACAGATTGGGGTTTCGAAGCAGAATATAATTGTGTTCCACTACCACCTTGTTTTGACGGAATTCAAAACGGTGACGAGACAGGTGTTGACTGTGGCGGTACTTATTGCATTCCGTGTGACGACCTTCCCAGGAACATCATAGGACAAGATTGTTATTATCTTGATTTGTTTAACACTCAGTCTGGTAACAATTCAGATGGTAATCTGAACTGGTCAACATCTTGGACTGAGTTTGGAGACGATAACAGTTTGACAAGCGGAGACGCATTTATTTCGAATAGCACCAACAGTCTGGTAATAGAAGGGCCTAATATTTTATTAGCCCGAACCATAGACTTAACCGAAAAAGCCCAAGCTACTTTGTCTTTGTCTCTAACTAGAGGGCCTTTGCCAATCCCAATTGGAACCAATATTCTGATTGATATGTTCAGCGGGGGTTCATGGACAAATGTGGTCACTCTAAACGGTTTAGATGCGGCAAATTACATCGATGTAAATATAAACGCCTACACGGGCATAACAACTGATCTTAGAATTTATGTTAACGGACCGCTAGGAGCCAATGAGTATTTAGTAGTAGATAAAGTTCAAGTTTCTGTTCCTTGTCCGTCTTGCTATGATAGTATACAAAACAGAGACGAGACAGGAGTAGATTGTGGCGGATCTTTCTGTCTTCCTTGTTCTAATTTACCGGTTGTTATAGCTGGACAAGACTGTTACGTATTTGAAATTTTTGATACCCAAAATCTAAACAATTCCGATGGGAATTTGACTTGGACAGATCCTTGGATAGAAAACAACGATGACAATAGTTTTGCGTCGGGTAATATTTATGTAAATACATCAGTCGATCATCTTGTGATAGATACGGTGAATAAAAGCATTGAGCGTCCCTACGATTTATCAGGCTATAACAGCGCTACGCTTACTTTCGGTATCAATAGGGGCCCAGTACCTATTGCCAACGGCTTGATTAACGTTGAAATGTGGAATGACAATACAAGTACTTGGAATGTAGTTCAGTCCTTTACAAATATGGACGTGGGCTTCTTTGGAAACATCAATATTGACGCCTACACGGGAATGAACACTGCGGTCCGATTTAACGTGACCGGCATTTCCAATAATAATGAATTTTATGTTTTAGATAATGTGCAAATATCACATGCATGTCCTACTTGTTTCGATGGCCTACAAAACGGCGATGAAACTGGAATAGATTGTGGGGGTAATATCTGCTTACCTTGTGGTAATTCACCCTTGATTCTTTCCGGTTTTGATTGCTACACTTTCGATCATTTCGGAGCGATATCCAGATCGAATAATCACGGAACAGAGGATTGGGTGAACAGTTGGAACGATAGCGACGATAACAACTCCTTTTCAAATGGTACCACATACATAGATTCCAGTGGTGACTACTTGGTTATAGATGCATCTGGTGATGCGGTAACGAGAGCCTTTGATTTAACAGGATCTAGCGCAGCTAGACTAACCTTTACGTTGGCAAGAGGTCCTGTGCCTATCCCTCCTACCACGACAATTTTTGTGGAAGTTTTTGATACTAGTACTTCAAACTGGATTATTATTAATGCCTTAAATGGGCTTGACAATTCTATTTTACTGAATCGTGATATAACTTCCGTTATAGATCAGCAATCTGAAGTTCGTTTTCGAATCAATGGAACTTTATCTATAGACGAATATTTACTTATAGATAATGTGCAAATACATAGGGATTGTCCTCCAACGTGTCAAGATTCGGTAATGAATGGCGATGAAACCGGTGTGGATTGTGGAGGGACTTTTTGCAATCCTTGTGACGATAATCCAGCACTTATTCCAGGCCAAGATTGTTATGTGTTTGACCTATTTGGTAGTACGAATATGACCAATTCTGATGGAACAGTGAATTGGACAACTAGTTGGGAAGAAATAGGAGATGACAATAGTTTTACTTCAGGAAATATTTATGTAAACGCTTCAGGTGAATTGCTGGTAATAGATTCAGGTGGCGCGATTGTCAGAAGAATGTACGACCTAACTCAGTTTTCACAGGCAACATTGTCGTTTGCACTCTCTCGTGGTGCGGATCCCATTCCAGCTGGCACGATTATGCATGTAGAAATGTGGAATGCAAGCACAAATGCTTATGATATTGTCCAAAGTTTTCCCGCATTAGATGAGGCTTGGTACGGAGACATAAATATTGATGCTTATGCTGGAATGAACACCTACGTTAGATTCAGAGTCGCAGGCCCTCTCGGAGTAGAAGAGTGGTACGTGTTAGATAAAGTTCAAATTTCTCACCCTTGTCCTACGTGTTTCGATGGCATTCAAAATGGCGCTGAAACCGCTATAGATTGTGGTGGTACCGATTGTTTGCCTTGTGCCAATGACCCGATTCCAGTGCCGGGGCAAGACTGTGTTTTATACGATGAGTTTTCAAGTCAATCATACTACAATTCAGATGGGAATGTACCTTGGGATTCGGGTTGGTTGGAGAGTCATGATGACAATTCACCGAGCACTGGACTCATATACATTGATCAGAACACGAACCATGTTAGACTTTATGGAGATCCAACAGGAGTTAGCAATACGTCTTTAGAAAGATATTATGATATTTCCCCATACACAAACGTAAACCTTGGGTTTTTCATCGCCGACGGAATTGATCCCTTAGAAGCTGATGACACTTTTGAAGTTCAACTTTTTGATGGAGTTTCTTGGAACAGTGTTTGGACCTATGCCGGTGATATAGGAGTCGTAGAGGAAACCATGAATGTAAATGGTTTCATCAATACAAACTTTGGCGTTCGTTTTATAATTACTGGAGGTTTCGAAAATTCAGATGAATTCATCGTTTTCGATCGTGTTCAAATAACATTCAATTGCCCAACCAATGCTGCATCAGGAGTCAATTCGGTTTTCAATACAAACTGTAACGCTGGCCTCCTAACGGATGACGGAGGGCTAAACGGAAATTATTCGAGCAACCAAAACACGACTTTTACCATTTGTGCAAATTTTGGGCAATCTATTTTATTAGACTTCGAAAATAATCCCATTCTAATTGAGGCCTGTGGAAATTCTGATGTTCTAAACGTTTATGATGGGCTAAGTACTAGCGACTTGCTTTTACTTAGTGTTTGTGGTTCATCAAATGTATCAGAAGTAGTCTCGACAAATGAGTGTCTCACTATTGAACTCATGTCAGGATCGTCAGTTGAGTTGTCTGGCTTTGAAGCATTTTATACTTGTATTCCACAGTATAGTATACCTTCTAACGAAAATTGTTCGTTCAGAGATTATTTCGCTGAAGCAAATGCCAACAATAGTTATGGAATTGAAGATTGGTCTGGAAGTGATTGGATTGAGGCCAATGATAACAACAATATTACAAACGGTGACGTAAAAGTAAGTGACGGAAAACTATTTATAAATAACTCTAGTGGCGGGACTCCTACAAGTGTATCCAGAAGCATAGATTTATCTTCCTATGTATCTGGCTCCATTCATTGGACTTACGGAACACAGGGTACATTAGACGCCAATGATGTTGTTTCAATCCAATATTACGATGGTTCCAGCTGGGTTACAATTGGAAATTACATTGGACCGTCTTCTTCTCAAGGTAGCGCAAGTATTTCGCCTGCAGCTATGACAAATCAGTTTCAATTTAGAGCTATTGTACTAAATGGCTACGATTCACCTTACGAATATTTTTATCTGGATGATGTTGTCATAGCTGTTCAATGTCCAAATTGTAGCGATGGTTTGCAAAATGGAGATGAGACTAATATTGACTGCGGCCCATCGTGTCCAGACTATAATGGACGAGATTGCCCTTTCTTTATGCCCCAGACTCCTAGCGGCACCTTTGACGTTTCGTGCGATGGTATCTTTACGGATTCAGGTGGTCCATTTGGTAACTATCACTTCCTAAACGGTTTTACAACTACATATCAATTTCAATCAGGAAGTTCAGATGTTATAACTATGGACTTTTCTTCATTCAATCTCGCTGCTGGAGATGAGCTTTCAATATATGATGGGGGAAGCCAAAGTGCGCCTCTTATCGGAACTTTCACAGGGTCAAATTCGCCGGGTACTATTCAGGCAAGTACCAACCTACTTTATTATAGATTTACTTCTAATAATCCAAATGCGGAGGCGGGTTGGATTGCCGATATATCGTGCGGTCCAGCACCTACGTGTTTCGATGGTATTCAAAATGGTTTGGAAACTGGAATCGATTGTGGTAACGTTTGTCCTAGTTGTTCGAATTGTTCTTTCTTCGATGAGTTTGACATTACTGGATTAAACAACAACGATGGCGATTTAATCTGGGAAGGCCCTTGGACGGAAAATAACGATGATGGCAATGCAGCAACCGGAAATGCAAATATTACTGGCGGAACTTTGAATCTGTCTCAGTCTTTTACTTCTGTGGAGCGTACAGTTGACTTAAGTACTTACACTTCGGCTATATTGACTTTTGATATTGAACAAGCCAATGGTGGATCCTATGATGGTTTTGATCAGGTTGCCCTTTCCTATTGGAATGGTATCGGCTTTGTTCCAGTTTGGACTGCATCAGGTTCGTTTCCGTCTCAGACCATCATGTTCGATTTTACACCTTTCCTAACAATTGGAATATTGCCAAATGACGAGCTAATTATAAGATTGGAAACTGCTCAAAGTTATGATGATCCCAATGATCAAGTCATTATAGACAATCTCAAAATTACTACGGACTGTACAAATGGTGGAGGAAGTGTACCAGATTTAGGATCTGACAACACTGACTGTGATAATGATGGAATATCAGATTTATTGGATCTTGATGACGATAACGATGGGATACCGGATCAAATTGAAGCAATTAACTGTAACGCTCAATTTCAGGAGCTTGTGTATCTCTGGTTCGAGACTTTTGGAATTGGAGCTCCAACTTCTACGAGTTTTGCGCTCGACTTTTGTTACGAAGACGGTGCCTCTTGTGATCCAAATAGTACAATAAATGATGGTGAGTACGTCGTGGCTTCTTTTGCCAACCCTACCGTGACTACCAATTCAAATATTACTACTCTTGGCGACTACACTCAAAACCCTAGTGGGGATGGAAGAATGCTAATTGCTGATCCTAATTCTTCCAATCAAGTAGTTTATGCTCGAGAGATTACCAACTTTATTCCGAATCAGCCAATAATTTATCAATATAAATTGAGAAATGGTTTGACTCCACCTAACAATCAACAAAATCCAAGGATTCGTGTTAATGTTTATGACATTAGTAATAACCTTATACACAATCAACTTCTTATCGGAGCCGGAGAAAATGAGAATTGGTTTAATAGAATTGGGTCTTTTAATCCTGGAAATAATACTAGCCTGCGAATGGAATTAGTCTCGCATAATTCTGGAGCTCCTATTTTCATGTTGGATAATATTTCTGTTCATCAAATAATATGTGATAGTGATGGGGACGGTTTGTTTGATCATTGCGATGTTGATAGTGATAATGATGGCTGCTTCGATGCCGAAGAAGCTGGTCACGGCCTGACTGTTGATACGAACGGTAATCTAACTGGTGGAGTCGGATCAAATGGTTTGAATAACGCTGTAGAAACAAACGATTCACAAACGGCAAACATTAACTATACCATCGCTAGCACCGGAGGAACAATAGACTATAATACTGGAACCTCAAGCTGCCTTCCTCAAGCTGGATTTTGTGATGACGGTGATGGAGTCCCAGCTTCCATCGACTTAGACGATGATAATGATGGAATACCCGATAGTTTTGAAAGGGAAACTGAGGACTTTAATGCGCAATGTCTAAATGCGAATATCAACAATGTTTACCCCAATGGAGCGGACGTAGAAAATACCACGCACCAACTATTTGATGGATATGACTTTACCGTGGGCACACCAACTTATCATGGTAACATTGGCCCGACTACTGGGCTTGTTAGTTTAAATGGTGATGTCACGGTTAATTACCAAGAGACTGGATTTTCACAAAGCATAAATGCTGATTATGTTTCGGTGCCAATTTCTTTTAATCAACCGATCTGTGATTTTTATACCACAATTAAATCTATTAGCTCTCATGAAGGTGTGAGGGTGATCGCTAGAGATATAAGCGGCAATGAAGTCCAACCCTCATCATTTGATTTAGGCTCCGATTTAAGTCAATCACAAAAGAATACAGCTTTCATAAATGGCTCAGTAAATTCGTCTCAAACATACATTCCAACCTGGTTTACCGTTAAATACGAGGATATCTGTGTGTTTTCTATTGAGTTAAGATTTACGGGTACATCAAATATATTTACTCAACATAGGACTTATTTCAACTTCGGAACCTGTGCAAGAGACACAGATGGCGACGGTGTTATGGATCACTGCGATTCTGATAGCGACGGTGACGGCTGCCCAGACGCATTCGAAGCGGGCCATAATCAAACCAACAATCCAGGTGAAATCGCCCTTTTAGGACCATATGGTAATAATGGATTGGCTGATGTTATAGAAAACAATGATAGTCCCAACGCCGATATCATTTATACGATTCAACAGCGAAATGCAGTTGGTCCAGATTATCTAGTGCCAAACGTTTCCTGTGAAGCCATTACTGCAGTCTGCTCCGCACAAAACATGGAGCAGACGGCGGATATATATTATAATCCGCTTAGTGAGCTTGATACAAGACATTTCTTCAATAATATCGAAAGATTTGGTTCTTGTATTGAAACTACAAACGAAATTCAAACTTACATTTCTATTAGCGTAGTAGAACAAAATACAGTCATATATTATGATCATTGGGAAGATGGTTATGACACAAATGTTTTTCAGGGCTTAGGGCCGACTACCGAAGTTTGGGGTGATGGAATTCTGAGTAACGGCGCCGCTCCAGGCTATCCTTTGGATATCATTCAGCCAGGAGATCCTATAATCTTGAGTAATTTAGTTGACCCCAATAATATAGCCTTATTAGATTTCGATGGCCGGGATAAACTAATCGTATCTGGAGGTATTGCGATGACCCAATTGGCTTGGTCTGATTTGCATGGAACAGTATTCGCGGGAGCCGTTGAAGTTAAGGAAACTGTTGAATATGGTCTAAGTTATACAATTCCAGTAGGACAAGCATCTGATCCTTGCGGCGGAATTGTCAATCCGAACGGTACAAGTTTTGACAGTAACATTTTCGAATTAGTTTATGGAGTCGTAATTGCTAGTGAAGATGGTACAGTTGTTAGTGTCGATCAAGACGCTGATGGAACCGTGGATTATACACGTTTCTTAAATGAAGGTCAGACTTTCAATGCGGAAGGCCTCTGCGTTGGGTCAAATATATCGGCCGATAAACCAATTCAAGTTTCGCTATTAACTGGCGACGAATGTGCGAGATTCGAATCGAGATTTTTCGCCCTTACTCCAGATGATGATTGGAGTGATACATATTTCACTCCAGTTAGTACGCCGTCTAACAACTCGACAATTGTTTGGCTGCACAATCCGCATAATACGCCTATAAGTATTTATTACGAAGACGATTATGCAACCTTTTTCAATCCATTTGATATTTACAATATTCCCGCTAATTCAACAATCCCTATAGAAATACCTGATGCTACAGGGGCGAGGTTTTCTTCGATTAATAGCACCTTAACTGGTGGGGGAGAAACTTTTTATGCTCTAGCCACTATAGATTCAAATCCATTAATCGCTGGTTTGGGGACTTCTTATGAGAGGAATACCGCCCATGATTGGGGCTTTGCATTGCTGCCGAGAACGAGACTTAGCTCTCAGATTGCCATGGTAGGATTTGCTCCAGGCCACGACCCTACGGAGGATCCGTTAGGATATTTCGTAACTAGAAGAAACAACTCGCCCGTTTGGGTTACAGCCGATCATCTAGACCTATCAAACACAAATCAAATTGAAATATGCGTGGACTACAATGGTGATGGAGGAGCTCTATTGGATATTTACGGAAATCAATATGATCAGAGTTTTACCGTAAATGCTTTACAACAATTAAAACTGAAGGATAGCGATTTTATTCCAGGCGATTACGATCAAACGGGTATGCGAATTTGGGTTTGTGATGGAAGTGGCGCTCTACTGGCAGGCGCTTACGGACAAGAAGCAGAAGTTGATTCCGTTGGAAACCCTATTACAGCTCCCGGGAGACCGGCGATCGACCTTGGTACCGGAGTGCCCAATGGCTTGCCGTTTGAGTTTTCCAAATGTGTTGAATTGGTTCGAGATATCGACGGAGATGGTCAAATTGATGTTTGTGATGAAGTAAATTATTCCATAAATATAGAAAACGTAGGCCTGCTGCCGATTGATCCCAACACTTTTTTCTTTCAAGACCAATTGCCGCCCGAGCTAAGCTATATTGAAAATACCAGTCTAAGGGGAATAAATGCCGCTACAATTTTTGTACCCGACGATGCAACTGGTACTGCATTTCCATTTGATGAGAATGAAACAGTAGACCAAGTCATTTTTAGAAATGAAAGAATGGTCTACTCCTTCAATGCTGTTTTGGATAGTTATCCATCAGGAGGCTTGTTAGAGAATTGTGTAATGCTTAATTCACGAAGTGGTTTGAGTTTAGATGCTTGTGTCGAGTCTCAGACATTCCCAAATAACCCGCCAATATTAGTTAGTCCAGCCCAAGATCGTAACAACGTTCATTGTGCAGGTGATGTACAGTCCGTTTTTGATCAGTGGCTAAATAACAATGGTTTTGCCACAGTAATTGATGATAACTCTTTTGTTTGGACTAATGACTATACGGGCCAGCTACTCTTCGGTTGTAATCCATCTGTTACCGTTACATTTACAGCCACCGATGATTGTGGGCAAGAAGTGAGCACCACGGCAACATTCTCAACACAAGATGTTTCACCTCCAAATATTATCCCAGCCGTTAGTGCGACCGTGCTTTGTGACGGTAATGGAAATACGCTAGAATTTTCTAATTGGTTATTGGTCAATGGAGGTGCCCAATCTTTCGACGATTGTTTTGGAGGAGTTACTTGGACTAACTCTTTTGATTCTTCCAGTTTTGCTTGTTTTGGTGTAGGAAATATAACGGTTACATTTACTGCAACCGATGACTGCGGTAATACTAGCAGCACAACCGCAACTTTCGAAATTTTATCAAATCCTGCTATTTCTAATTGCGAATGTTGTGAAGTGTACATAGATATTCCAGCTCAGGACTTATACCTCGAATGCGCACCTACTAATACGAACGACATTTCTCTATGGTTATTGAATGCTGGAAATGTTCAAATTAGTGGTTCAGATGCGAGCTCAGTTTCATGGACGCATGACTTTACTGGATTGACTGGCAGCTGTGGTAATTCAGGAAATGCGCAGGTAACTTTTACAGGGACAGCTAGCTGTGGAACTGAAATTAGGACTACGGCGAATTTATTTGTATTTGATTCTACTCCCCCTGATGTAACCTTTCTTTGCCCAGGAGATTTAACTCTAGAATGCAACTCCGTTTCTCAAGACTTGGCAATCGACACTTGGTTGAATTCTGGACTAACCAATTCTCCCGATTTCTGCGATGCAAATTTGACTTGGACAAATAATTATTTGGGACTGGCAAACGATTGCGGTTTAACTGGATCTCAAGTCGTTACGTTCACGATTACTGATGATTGTGGAAATTCTAGTTCTTGCAATGCGAATCTTAATGTTGTAGATAATACTATACCATTGATAACCAGCGATCCCCAAGACTTGACTGTGACATGTAACGAAGTAAATGGGAACTTCATTCAAGGAGCAACCGCGTGGCTGACAAATTTCGGTGGAGGTATTGCAAGCGATAACTGTGGGTCTGTAACTTGGTCACATGATTTTAATATTAATAATTTCAACTTCAGTTGTGGCGATACGGGTTCTATTACGGTAACCTTTACGGTTGAAGATGATTGTGGAAATCAGGATTCAAGGACTGCGGATTTTATAGTGGTGGATGCAATTCCGCCAACCATCACAGCTGAGCCTGAAGACTTGATTGTAGAATGTGACGGTTTTGGCAATCATATTGAAATAGGAGAGTGGTTAAATATTGGAGGAAATGGTGAGGCAAGTGATGCTTGTAGTTCAGTTATCTCTTGGACAAATAATTATAATCCAGCCAATTTTACGAATCAATGTGCTCAGACTGGTAGTCAAACCGTGACCTTTACGATCTCCGATGAATGTTTGAACTCTGTACAGGCAACCGCCACGATAACAATAATAGATTCGACTTCCCCATTTATTATTAATCCACCAACTGATCTTTCCGTAGAGTGTAATGGATCTGGTAATACGAGTGACTTGTCAAATTGGTTAAATAGTAATGGTGGAGCTACGGCCAATGATATTTGTGGCGGATTTGGTGCAGTTTGGATGAATGACTACGACCCAACAAACTTCATAAACAATTGTGGAGGAACAAGAAGTGTTGATGTGATTTTTACGGTCACCGACCAATGCGGCAATTCAGATAGTAGAAGTGCAACCTTCGCCATTGTAGATAACGCTATACCATTAATTACAGCTCCGGCACAAAATATTACTGTGAATTGCGACGGTGCAGGAAATAGTACTGAACTAACAAATTGGTTGAATGCTAATGGTGGATCGTCTGCTAATGATCTTTGTTCAGGATCTGATTTGGTTTGGTCGAATGACTTTACTGTCCTTAATGATGCGGATGTTTGCGGTGGAGCGGGAGAAACTATAGTTACCTTTACAGCTACCGACTCTTGTGGAAACAGCGTTTCTGTTTCAGCTTCTTTCACAATTTCTGATACATCTCCTCCTTTTATTCTCACTCCAGCAGCAAGTTTTACAGCTGAATGCGATGGATTAGGTAATCCTGGAGATATTCAAAATTGGCTAGATCAAAACGGCAATGCAGTAGTAGGAGATAATTGTTCGGGTTCTGCATCGATTACCTGGACGAATAACTATAACCCTGCACTATTAAGTAACCTTTGCGGAGAAACTGGATCGGTACCAGTGACCTTTACCGCTCGCGATGAGTGTGGAAATTCGGTTTCAACAAACGCGTTATTTATTATTACCGATACACAAGGTCCCGTAGTTACCACTCCTCCATTAGATCTTATAATCGAGTGTGATGGATCTACCCATGCTTTCAATATTTCTCTCTGGGCATTAAATGCCGGTGGAGCAATTGCAACCGACGGTTGTTCTGGATCTTTAGTTTCTTGGTCCAATGACTATGTTCCAGGATCGCTCAGTAACCTTTGTGGTGCAACTGGTAGTGTGAATGTAACCTTTACTGCAAGAGATGCTTGTGGAAATACTACTGACGTCGTAGCGGTTGCTTCAATTGTTGATACTACTTCACCCATAATGACAAATCCCGCTCAGGATCGAACAGTCGATTGCGATGGTGCTGGAAACACTAGTGACATAAATTCTTGGTTGGCTATCAACGGAGGTGCATCCGTAAATGATAATTGTGGAAACGTGAATGTTTCCTGGACCCACGATTATACAAATGGAGACCTGAGCGATTTATGTGGAGCTTCGGGCAGTGTGGATGTCACTTTTACGGCAACCGACGATTGTGGAAATTCAACGCCAACAACCGCTACATTTACGATTGATGATTCTGAAGGGCCAGATATAACTTCTGCGCCAGAGGACCTGACTGTCGAATGTGATGGTGCGGGAAATACTGGCGATTTAACAACCTGGCTAGCTAATTTCGGAAACGGTATTGCGACGGATGAGTGTAGTGGAAGTCTAGTGAATTGGTCTCATGATTATAATGATGGTGACCTAAGCGACCTTTGTGGTGGCTCAGGATCGGTCGTAGTAAATTTTACCGCCACTGACGAATGTGGAAATTTCACTTCAGCGCAGGCAGCCTTTGTTATTTCAGATAGCCTAGATCCAGTTATAGACTCTCCGGCTCAAGACTTAACTCTAAGTTGCGACGGTGCTGGCAACACTTCAGACATTGCTACTTGGTTAGCGGCACAAGGCAATGCTCAAGTTATTGATGCATGTAGCGGTACGTCCATTAGCTGGACCAACGACTACAATCCTTCGAATCTAAGTGACCTTTGTGGGCTGACCGGTTCGGTTCTCGTAACATTTACTGCGGCAGATGATTGTGGAAATACAATAGATACAGCCGCAACATTAACAATTGAAGACGTTTCCGATCCGTCTATAACGAGTCCAGCATTGGACCTAAATGTAGAGTGCGATGGAGGTGGAAATATTGCAGACCTCAATGCCTGGCTTGCCAGCAATGGAGGTGCTACCGCAACTGATGACTGTTCTCCCGCCAATATTGGTTGGTCGCATAATTATGGAACTACGATGAATACAGAAGTCGGTTTTGTCAGCTCTAATTTCTCTTTTATAAATAGCACACCTTCATTTGGCGGACCTGCGAACTTATTCAATAATGTTGACGATTCTGGACCCTCTACTTTTGTAGCAACAAGAAGTATTAATGGACAAGACTGGGGAATAGGCTATATGCTCAACTCAGGGGAGGTCATTCATTCAATATCGCTTGATAGAAGGAATGATTGTTGCACAGACCGCGGAGAAGGAGGGGTTATTCAAATATTGAATTTAGGTACAATAGTGTACCAAAGCAATATTCTAACTGGTACCGGCGATGATGAGCTGTTTGCAGCTATTCCACCTAACACATTTGGAGATGAGGTCCGCTATATATTCTTAAATGGAGCAAATACTACGAGCAATGAAAGCCTCTTGAATTTCACGGAGTTAAATATTGTTATCGCCGAAAGTATCTCGATTTCAAATGAATGTGGAGAAACGGGAAGTGTACTTGTTACATTTACTGCTACCGATCCATGTGGAAATAGCATAGACACTCAAGCAATTTTTACGATAGAAGACAACACTGCGCCATCTATTACGAATCCGGCACAAGATGCGAGGGCACAATGCGATGGTTCTGGTAATGTAAGCGACATCAACGCTTGGTTGTCGAGCAATGGTGGGATGACCGTAAATGAAACTTGCAGTGGTACTAACATAATCTGGGCACATGATTATATCATTGGCGACCTAAGTGATCTTTGCGGTGAGTCTGGAAGTGTAGACGTAACTTTTACCGCTACTGACGATTGTGGTAATTCAGTATCTACCACAGCTAACTTTACAATAGAAGATTCCAATGGACCCTTTATCTCTACGTTGCCACAAAACGTTTCGGTAGAATGTGATGGGGCAGGAAATATAAGTGACATCAACGCTTGGTTGACAAATAATGGAGGCGGTATTGCAAGTGACCAATGTAGTGGAAGCCTCCTGACTTGGTCGCACGATTACAGTATTGGAGATTTAAGTGACTTATGCGGAACAACGGGTTCCGTCTTGGTGACATTCACTGCTACCGATGTTTGTGGGAATGCTACTAACGCACAAGCGACCTTTACAATTGAAGATAATACAAATCCAACTTTAGATCAATCTGCGCTAGACTTGACTGTTGAGTGCGATGGTGCAGGAAACCTCTCTGACCTTAATAACTGGCTAAGCAACAATGGTGGAATGTTAGTAAGCGATGATTGCTCAGATAGTCCTATAGTTTGGACTAACAACTTTGTTCCATTGTCAGATGAATGTGCGGCAACTGGTTCTGCAGTTGTAGACTTTACAGCTACAGACAATTGTGGTAATTCAATAACATCACAAGGAGCGTTTAGCATAGTTGATTCTACCAATCCAACAATCGATACTCCTTCGGTCGACATTTTACTTGAATGTGATGGATCTGGAAATGTCGCTGATGTTCAAGCTTGGTTAAACGGCAATGGTGGAGCTACCGCAACGGATGATTGTGGTAATATATCTTGGACAAATGACCTAGGCGCTGGAGGGATTCCGATAATTTGTGGAGGTGCAGGATCAGCAACAGTGACTTTCACAGCTACTGATGCATGTGGCAATTCTACACAAACAACGTCAACCATCACTATTGAAGATTCTACTAATCCTTCAATAACTGTTTTCGCTCAAGATCTTACTGTTGAGTGTGATGGAAGTGGTAACAACGCGGACTTATCTACTTGGTTAAGTAATAACGGAAACGCTATCGCAACAGATGAATGTGGGACGTTTACATGGACAAATAATTTTGTTTCCTTATCTGATGATTGTGGAGCAACTGGGACGACTGATGTGATTTTTACAGTTGAAGATGATTGCGGGAATACTAGTTCCACCACTGGAACATTCACCATAGTAGACTCTACTTCTCCAACCCTAGACACCCCTGCTGCTGATCTAACCGTAGAGTGCGATGGCTTAGGTAATACGGTTTTACTTAACAACTGGCTTAACAATAATGGAGGTATGCTAGTAACTGACGATTGTTCAGTAGCTACTTGGAGTAATGATTATGACGCAACAAATTTCGTGTTGGATTGTGGAGCAACAGGAT
>CAZZIZ010000019.1:0-9462 GCA_964654535.1 uncultured Chitinophagales bacterium | reverse complement strand
ATACGACTGATTTAGATAACTGGTTGTTGGCAAATGGTGGAGCAACTGCAAGCGATATTTGCGGGTCAGTTAATTGGAGCAACGATTTTGTTGCCTTATCCGATGAATGTGGCTTAACGGGATCAATAGAGGTGACATTTACTGCAACCGATGAATGCGGAAATGCGAATACCACTTCAGGAGTGTTTACTATACAAAACACTAGCGATCCAACAATAGATACGGCAAGTTCAGATGTCATAGTGGAATGCGACGGTTCTGGAAATACAGCAGATTTGAACAACTGGCTGATGTCAAATGGTGGAGCTGCTTCAAGCGATATATGCGGTTCTATAACTTGGAGCAATGATTTCGCTGTCTTGCCTGATGCATGTGGGTCGACTGGAAGCGTCCAGGTGACTTTTACAGCTACAGATGATTGTGGTAATGTATCGACAACAAGTGCAATGTTTACAATTGAGGATACAGCTGCGCCAACAATAGTTTGCCCATCTGATATAACAATTGAATGTACTGAAGATGAGAGCTCGGCAAATACTGGAATAGCCACGGCTACAGATACTTGTGGCGGAGTTTCGATAACAGAAACGAGCGACGATGTGGCTGACTGTGGTAGTACTAAAGTGATTACGAGAACTTGGACAGCAACAGATGATTGTGGGAATACCACGAGTTGTGACCAAGTCATTACGGTGGTTGATACAACTTCACCAACAATAGTTTGCCCATCTGATATAACAATTGAATGTACTGAAGATGAGAGCTCGGCAAATACTGGAATAGCCACGGCTACAGATACTTGTGGCGGAGTTTCGATAACAGAAACGAACAACGAGGTGGCTGACTGTGGTAATACTAAAGTGATTACGAGAACTTGGACAGCAACAGATGATTGTGGGAATACAACGAGTTGTGACCAAGTCATTACGGTGGTTGATACAACTTCGCCAACAATAGTTTGCCCATCTGATATAACAATTGAATGTACTGAAGATGAGAGCTCAGCAAATACTGGAATGGCTACTGGTACAGATACTTGTGGCGCAGTTTCAATAAGCGAAACGAGTGTTGAGACGACTGACTGTGGTAATACCAAAGTGATAACCAGAACCTGGACTGCTACAGACGATTGTGGCAATACTACAAGTTGCAATCAAATTATCACCGTAGTTGATACAACTCCCCCTTCTATTGTTTGTCCAGCGGATGTTACGATAGAATGTACAGGTGATGAATCGAGCGCGAGTACAGGCTTGGCTACTGGCACTGATGCGTGTGGAAGTGTAGTTATAACGGAATCAAGTTCTGAAGTAGCCGACTGCGGAAGTACAAAGGTGATTACAAGAACTTGGATCGCAACGGATGACTGTGGGAATACAGCAACCTGTGATCAAATTATAACAGTAGTGGATACTACGCCACCTTCAATTATATGTCCAGCTGACATAACAATAGGATGTGCTGATGACGAGTCTAGTTTAAATACAGGTGTGGCTACCAGTTCTTCGAATTGCGGAGCCGTCGCTATATCTGAATCGGATTCAGTAGAAGATGATTGTGGAAATACAAAAGTAATTACACGTACTTGGACATCTACAGATGATTGTGGAAATACAACTACTTGTGATCAAATAATAACTGTGGTGGATACGACACCACCAACAATTACTTGCCCTGCTGATATAACTATAGAATGTACAGATGATGAATCAAGTGCAAATACGGGAATGGCTACAGGTAGCGACGATTGTGGAGATGTTACGATTACTGAAAGTGATAATGTGGCGGACAATTGTGGACTTACAAAAGTGATAACTCGAACTTGGGTCGTTACAGATGCTTGTGGAAACACAACGACATGTGATCAGATAATTACAGTTCAAGATCTAACACCTCCAACAATTACACCTGGTGTTGATTTGTTCTTCGAATGCACGGGTGCTAGTGATACAAGTACAATCCAGAATTGGATTGCAAATAATGGAGGTGCAACTGCGACAGATGAATGCGGATCAGTTACTTGGTCAAATGATTACCAAGGGGACCTGCCAGACCGCTGTGATCCTTTGAACGGTTCAGTAAGTGTAACCTTTACTGCGGTAGATGAGTGTGCTAATGAAGCAACATTTACTGCAACTATATCATATGAAGATTCAACAGCACCTACTGTTGACTCTGAAGCGGTTGACTTAATAGTCGAGTGCGATGGAGGTGGAAATGCCACTGAATTACAAGACTGGTTGAATGATAATGGTGGTGCGGAGGTTTCGGACCTATGTGGAACCATAAGTTGGGAAAATGATTACAATTCTGATTTACCTGATAACTGTGATCCTAACTCAGGAATTCTAGTTACGTTTACCGCGACTGATGATTGTGGAAACACAGTAAACACATCGGCTGAATTCATAGTGTCAGATCTTGTAGCTCCTTTAATTGTCACGCCTCCTAGTAATTTCAACTCAGAATGTGCTGGAGGAAACGTAGACGATGATTTGCAGGCATGGTTAGATAATAATGGAGGTGCACAGGCTACGGATGTTTGTTCAGATGTAGTTTGGACCAATGATTATACATCGATCAGTAATGATTGCAACGCTAGCGTAACTGTAACTTTCACAGTTGCTGATGCTTGTGGAAATGAAACGACTGCTGAGGCAACCTATTCTGCTATGGACAATGATCCACCAGTAGTTCAACCATTACCTACTGAATTGATAATCGAGTGTAATGCTGATAATACTGCTACGATTGAGAATTGGTTATTGAGTAATGGAGGCGGAGTTGCAACTGACGATTGTACAGATGATAGTGCTATTGCCTGGGATTACGAAATTTTTTCTCACGTAATTGAGTGCGGTGGAGCTGGTAGCTTTGATGTGCTCTTTACGGTTACTGACGAATGCGGCAACTCTTTAGAAGTTGCTACCCAGATAACGGTTGAAGATAACGAAGGGCCAGTATTGACTACGCCTATTTCAGATTTAGTGCTTGAATGTGACGGTCAAGGAAATATTACCGAAATCGCAACTTGGCTTGCGAACAACGGTAATGGAATAGCAGTGGACGATTGTTCGAGTGTAACTTGGTCTAACGACTTTACGTCTTATGTGCCAGAATGCGGGGCAACAGGTACTACACCTGTAACCTTTGTAATAAGTGACGAGTGTGGTAAATCAATAGAAGCCACAGCACAAATTGTTATTCAGGATACGCAAGCTCCAATTTTCTTAATAGAACCTCAGGATATTGCAATCGAATGTGAGTCGGATATAACTGATGCAATCGACAATTGGTTGGCTTCGAATGGAGGCGCAACAATTGATGAGGCTTGCGGTGGAGTCGAATGGTCAAATGATTATGGTAGTGGTACTCTTAATCCTTGTTCCTCAGCTACGAACCTTGTAACCTTTACGGTTGAAGATGATTGTGGAAACGTTAGTTCAAGTACAGCCAGCATTACGGTATCAGATAACACCCCTCCAGTAATCACAGGTGGTGAGGACTTAGCGGTAACGGATTGTTCGAATGGAGATACGCTCTTAAATATCTGGCTTGCTAATAATGCTGGGGCCGAAGCAACTGACGCTTGTGGCGATGTTGTTTGGTCGAACAATTTTGTTGGCTTAACTGCTGATTGTGGTGCGTCAGGTGAGACGGAAGTAATATTCACTGCTACTGATGAATGTGATAATACATCTTCGCTAACCGCGTCATTTAGTATACAAGATGAAGATGCTCCTCAGATTACAACGCCTGCTTCTAATTTAGAAGTTGAGTGCGATGGCTCAAATACAGATGTGCAACTGCAAAGTTGGTTGAGCAGTTATGGAGGTGCCCTCGCAAGCGATAATTGTGGTTCGGTGACTTGGTCTGATGACTATGATCCATCTAACTTTACTCAAACCTGCGGAAGCACTGGTTTCCATAGTGTCACTTTTACAGCGACCGATGAATGTGGAAACGCAGAAACCACCTTTGGAGTGTTTACAATAGTTGATAATACGCCACCACAAATGGATCCTGCTCCTATAGATAGCCAGGTTGAATGTGATGCCTTAATTGACTTGCCTACAATTACAGCCTTTGATAACTGTGATGGAGATGTGGCCGTAGAGTTTACAGAAAGTAGTACGCAGAGTAATATTGGAATATGCTCGGATAATGCATACACCATTACGCGTACTTGGATTGCAACCGATGCGTGCGGAAACGTGGCAACCGATGTGCAGTTAATTACAGTAGTCGATACAACTAGTCCGGTATTTGATGCTCTTGAAACTGATATTACTGCAGCAGTGGGTACTAGCCTAGACGATTTGACGCCTAGTGCTACTGACAATTGCGATCTAGATGTAGAAATAGTCGCAATTGCTGATACAATTGCAACTAGTTGTGGTCTATTGATAGACGTAACTTGGACCGCCGTAGATAATTGTGGTAATAGTGCTGTTGCTCAACAAAACATAACAGTATCGAGCGACTTTGATTTGACAGTGGAGATTATAAGTGGAGCTTCTTGTAATGGTTTGGGAGATGGCTCGGCTACGGCAATAACATCAAGCGGAACTAATCATACGTATTTATGGGATAATGGCGAAGTAACTCAAATTGCGACCGCCTTAATAGGCGGTACGCATACTGTAATTGTTACCTCAAATGATGGTTGTGAAGTAACCGGAACTATTGAAATACCTAATCCACAATCAATGGATATGGAATTAATTGTTGTGGGAGATGCAACTTGTGCTGATGTAGCAGATGGTTCTGCACAAGTAATTGTTACAGGTGGGACAGCTCCTTATTCGTTTGAATGGGATAATGCTGAAACCACGGACATTGCTACTGGCCTTACTAGTGGTTTGCACACAATTACAGTAATAGATGCAAACGGATGCTTCAGTGAAGGTACGGTCGAGATCGGTGCTGGTGTCGATATCGTGGTTGATTTATTGGTAACGAATGATCCTTCTTGTGGATTGGATAATGGAAACGTGAATGCCGTAATTTCGGGAGGAGATGCACCATATACTTACAATTGGTCAGACGGATCAGCACAGTCTTCTTTAGCTAATGTAGGAGCAGGATTGTACCAAGTCGATGTAACCGACGCAAACGGATGTGCTGCAATGGCTCAGGTAAACTTAGTGAACTCTACAGGAATATCGGTCGTCATTCTAAGTCACTCGGAAGAGTCTTGTTATCTCGCTGCAGACGGAACTGCGCAGGTGATTCCAGGAGATGGAACACCGCCGTACACGTACCTATGGTCTAATGGAGCAACAGATTCCTCTGTATTTGGTTTAGCACCGGGTAACTATAATGTTACCATTACTGACGCGAATGGATGTGCGCATACCGAAGTTTTCGATTTGTTAGCAGCTGAAGAAATGAGTATTACAGTAAATGCTCTAAATGCTACTTGCGAAGAAGCTACTAGCGGCAACGCATCTGTCTGGGTAACTGGTGGAACGGAACCTTACAGTTACTTCTGGTCTAACGGCACAACCAACCAGGAGGTTTCAGATTTACCACAAGGTATACACACCATAGAAGTTGTTGACGCAAATGGCTGTAGCATTAACTCGCAAGTTGAGATCTCACTTGAAACAAGTCCATTAGAATTTGAACTTGATATCAGCCCTATTAGTTGTTTTGACGGAAGTGATGGTGTTGTTACTATTAACATGCTAAATGGTAATGCCCCTTTCAAATTCGATTGGCCGAATGGAGAAACTAGTGCAACTAGTCAAGGACTCCAAGCTGGAAGTTATTCAGTTCTGGTAACCGATTTCACTGGTTGTGAAGTAACTGCTGAATTTACTTTAGAGGAACCAGAGCAGTTGATAGGTCTCATTCCTGAAGTGCAAAATACAGAATGCGCTGGAACCAATACAGGTTTTGCTTTTGTTCAAGCTCAAGGTGGACAGCCACCATATACATATATTTGGCCTGATGGCAGCACAAGTCAAGAAGGTGCGAACTTGCCATCTGGAATTGTAATTGTCGAAATTGTCGACGCATTAGGATGTCAAACTAACGCGACTGTTCTCATTAGCGCACCTTCGGAAATATTGGTGAATGTAAATGTAAACCAATCATCAGCCTGCGATTTTAATACTGGTGAAGCGTCAGTTGAAGTAAGCGGTGGTGATGGTCCTTACGAAGTCAGTTGGAGCACTGGTTCTACGGAAATTTTCGAAGAAAACATTCCAGCTGGATTCCATACTGTAAATGTATCTGACATCAACGGATGTACAGTTGTGGCTGAATACTTTATGAGTACAGAATCTGATTTAGTAGCTGCGATTACATCTTTAACTCCACCATCTTGTTCAAACCCGAGTAGCGGCGCAGCACAAGTGATGGCGAGTAACGGGGTTCCACCATATACTTATTCTTGGTCAAATGGCCAATCTAGTGCAAGTGCCTCTGACTTCAATTCTGGTTCACATTACGTTATTGTAACTGACGCGAGCGGTTGTTCTACTAATGCCGATTTTACAATAGATGAACCTCAGGGCTTAGAAATAGAATTAACAGAAGTAGTAAATACCAGTTGTGGAGCAGCTGCTGATGGTAGTATTGAAATTGAAGCTCAAGGCGGAACGCCGCCTTTAGATTATCAATGGTCGAATGGTTCATCTAGTTCAAAAGTGACAGATCTAGAATCCGGTACTTACACTGTTTTGGTTACAGATGCACAAGGATGTGAAGGTACAGCTGAAGTTGAAATTGTAAACGAGGGAAGCCTTGCCATTGTAGAGGAAGAAATTCAAAGTTCTTGTTCAGGAATGGCGACAGGCTATATTACGCTTGCCGTTCCAAATGGCACACCACCTTTAACCTATACTTGGTCCGATGGCGAAACTACTTTGAATCGTACTGATCTGACGACAGGTCTATATACCTTAGTCGTAGAGGATTCAGCAGGATGTTCAGCTGAAGAGTCCTTCATTATTTTCAATGAAATTTGTACGGTCGATTTAGAGTTATCAAAAGTGGCCAATAAAACCTTTGTCGAAGTCGGTGATAGTTTAACCTATGCAATTGCATTGAGCAATGTAGGAACGGCAACTGCGTCCAATATTCAGGTAGAAGATGAATTGCCACTAGAACTTTTGTTCTTAAGTGCTACAACTACAAATGGAACATTTAATGATGTTACTGGACTGTGGTCTGTTCCTCAGATCGCTCCAAGCGTAACTGACACCTTGTACTTATTAACTAGAGTACTAGCAGTTCAAGATTCAATTACCAACTGTGTTCAGGTATTTGCCTTAACCGAAGATGATGAGGATTCGGAGCCAAACAACATTGATCTGAATGACTTGGAAGATGATGAGGCTAAGGCCGTGGTTTATCCTCCTAACGACGTTGAGGAAGCCTTTGATTTGGCGCTTAGCAAAGTGCTTACCAGCCCAGCTTCTGGAATAGCTGCACCTGGTGATATGATAACTTACTCTATTAATGTAGTGAACCAAGGAACGGTTGACGCATTCGATATCAGAATTGTCGATTATGCGCCAGCAGGACTTATTCTGAACGATAGTAACTGGACGAATCAAAATGGCCTAATTTTCCTCATTCAGCCAATAGATGTTGCTGCAGGTCAATCACAGACTGTCCAGATCACATTTAGTGTCGGAGATATCACTGGCGAACTTGTAAACTACGCCGAGATATCTGGGGCAGCAGATGAAGACGGACTGCCTGGCAATGACATCGATTCATTTGCGGACTCCAATAATAATGATACCGTTGTCGACAATGAAATATTGAATGCCGGTGGCGATGAAGATGATCATGACCTTGCGACAATAATCATAGAGAATGAGGCTTTAGCGGGAGATGATACCGGAGGTGATACTGGAGAAGAGACTACCGAAGACACCGGTCTAAGCGGCACTGATACATCTGACCCCGGAAGTGATTCTGCAACAGACGAACCAACAGATGGAACTACTGATGATAGTACTACTGGTCCTGGAATGGGCGACGACGATGGAACAGCTGGCGAAGAAACTACAGGTGATGATTCTACAACAGGTGAAGAGTCAACAACTGGTGTTGAACCAGAGCCAGATGATCCAATATTCGACTTAGCGCTTACCAAAACTTTAGCTGCTACTTCTCACGATCCTTTGATACCTGGTTTGAGTGTCGTTACTTACTCCATTGAAATTTGCAATGAAGGAAATATCGATGCAGACAATGTTACTATAGTTGATTACTTGCCAGCAAATGGTATGACTCTTATCGATGGCAACTGGATTGAATTAATGCCAGGACTGGCAACCTATTCATACCCAATTTCTATCAACATTGGAGATTGCTTTACTGCTAACATTACCTTGTCTGTCGACGATGACGCACTAGGCGATATTGTTAATTATGCAGAAATAATCGGAGCTACCGATACTGATGGTAACGTGATGACTGATATTGATTCCACGCCAGACATTACAAATGAAGCGGGTGCTAATACTGAAGACGATCACGACGGTGCAGTAATAACTGTTGAGGAGAATCCTAATCCACCAGTTGAAGATCCTACTTTGACTATGGACTTGGCACTTGTCAAGACTGTTTCTCAAGTATCACCTACACCAGTTATGTTGGGATCGTCGACTATTACTTATGCGATAGAAGTAATTAATCAAGGTCAAGGAATTGCGAGTAACATACAAGTAATAGATTACTTGCCTACTTCTGGCCTTGCACTTCTAGATGGTAACTGGACCGATTTAGCAAACGGAACCGCGCTTTACAATTTCCCAATAAGTTTAGGTCCTGGATCAAGTCAAGTCATTCAAATATCCTTCTTGATTACTGAGGATGCTGATGGTCAAATAGACAATTATGCTGAAGTTATTTCTTTTACCGGTGTTCAGGGTGGAGTGTTCCAAGACATTGATTCTTTCGCGGACAATGTTAATAATGATACGTATGTAAATGACGAAGTTAACGGATCCGGCGCTGATGAAGATGATCACGATATTGCGTCTATAGTCATTGATGTGATTGGCTCAATTGGCGGTGGGGAAAATAATGTTGTCATTAGTACTGATTCAGATACAGGAGAAGCTACTACTACCGATACTGATACAGGAACACCAGGAACTGATACAAGTGATCCGACTTCGGATACAGCAACCGACACAGACACTGGAACACCAGGAACTGATACAAGTGATCCGACTTCGGATACAGCAACCGACACAGACACTGGAACACCAGGAACTGATACAAGTGATCCGACGTCAGATACATCAACCGACACAGATACTGGAACCCCAGGAACTGATACAAGTGATCCGACTTCGGATACAGCAACCGACACAGACACAGGAACACCAGGAACTGATACAAGTGATCCAACATCGGATACGTCAACCGATACTGATACAGGAACACCAGGAACAGATACAAGTGATCCGACTTCGGATACAGCAACCGACA
>CAZZIZ010000018.1:0-27081 GCA_964654535.1 uncultured Chitinophagales bacterium | reverse complement strand
AAGACTCGCTCTTCGAAAACTAATTTGAGTGCACGGTTGAGCACGGTTTTTTCTACTTCTTTTCCTGCAGCCGCTAGCGACTTCGGGGTGTGGTCGTGATTTACGTTGATTACGTTTTGCGTTATGATCGGGCCCTGGTCGAGTTCGTTGTTTACGAAATGGGCGGTGGCTCCAATAATTTTCACTCCCCTATCGTGCGCTTGTCCATAAGGATTGGCACCAATAAACGCTGGCAAAAAGCTGTGGTGTATATTAATGATTCGATTCGGGTATCTCTCTACAAAACTTGGCGTAAGAATGCGCATGTATTTTGCGAGCACCAAAAATGTTGGATCGTACTTGTCTATAACTTTCACCACTTTAGCTTCGTGCTCTTCTCTGCTCAGTCCTTTGGTTGGGACGTGGTGGAAAGGCAGGTCAAATTTTTTGACCAGTGGTTCAAGGATTTTGTGGTTGCTTATGACACAAAGTACTTCTGCCCCCAATTCGTCGAACTGATTCTTAATTAAGATTTCGCCCAAACAATGATGCTCCTTGGTGGCAAGCACAACAATGCGTTTTTTCTCTTCGCGAACCAATCGAAGTTCTGATTCTTTGGGTAGCACCTTCTTAAGTGACTCTGAGAGCACGAAAGTATCTACCTGACCGCATATTACTGATCGGAAGAAAAATCGGTTTTTCTCTACATCTACGTATTCATTACTGCTTAGAATATTGAACTGCTGATGGAAAACGATGTTGGTTATCTGATAAATCAGTCCTGGTTGGTCATCGCATTGTATGAGTAGTGTATGTTGGCAATCGTCCATTTGGGAAAATAAAGATAGTTCTTTGAGGGCTTTTTGTGAGAATACTATATATTGAATCAATAAGAAGTACTTATGAAAGCACTAAAGTATTTTCCTGCATTTACCGTGCCCATTTTTTTATGGCTAAGCCTTTCGTATTCTGGCTGGTGGACTTTCAGTCTTGCTATTTATGCCTTTCTCTTAGTACCGATTTTGGAGCAGCTTTTTCCAGCCAGCGAGGTCAATATGACGAAGGTTGAAGAACAACTGGCAAAAGAAGATCGCAGCTACGATTTCATAATGTATATCATGCTGCCTCTGCACTATGGCTTGCTTTTCTATTTCTTCTATCAACTGGCTTTTGTCGATTGGACTGGTTTTGAGATTACTGGCAAAGTGCTTTGTATGGGTATTGCCTGTGGTGGCTTTGGTATTAACATAGCGCACGAACTGGGACATCGGCATACTGCTTACGAAAAAGTGATGGCCAAGATGTTATTGCTTTCTTCTTTGTATATGCATTTCTACATAGAGCACAATCGTGGACATCATTTACACGTAGCCACAAAAGATGATCCTGCAACTGCCCGCTATGGCGAAAACTTCTATTTCTTTTATGTACGTAGTGTTGTGATGGGTTTTGTCTCGGCGTGCAAGCTTGAAAGTAAGCGCTTGAGAAAACTGGGTCTTTCCTGGTTTCATTGGAGAAATGAAATGCTCTGGTATATCTTAATTCAGCTTGCTTTTTGTGCCAGTATTGGTATTGTCTTTGGCGCTTGGGTAATGCTCTACTTTATTATTGCCGCGCTAATCGGTATTATGACTTTAGAGTTGGTGAACTACATAGAGCATTATGGTCTATTGCGAAAGCAAAAGTCGAATGGTGCGTATGAAAAAGTCTTACCCGTTCATTCTTGGAATTCGAATTACTTTCTAGGACGTTTGCTTTTGTTTGAGTTGACCCGACACTCTGACCATCATTTCAGACCTTCGCGAAAGTATCAAACGCTTCGCCACTTTGATGATAGTCCTCAAATGCCAGCGGGCTATCCGGCTATGATGGTTTGCTCTTTGTTTCCGCCTTTGTGGTTTTATATAATGCATCGTAAGATTGATGCTGTTCGAGAAGAGTATCATGAATATCTGGCCGGTTCATAGAAAACAGAAAATGATTACTAGAGTGATATTATTAGAGATATCAATCTCTAAATAGGTCATGACGCTATTCAGAAGTTGCTTTGACCACCTTTTTCTCAAATACGAAGTCGCTACCGTCACTACCCAAAAGAGAAACGCGTATGATGTATAATCCTGCGATATAACCGTCCATATTGATAGGTATTGTATGCGACCCTTCGGGTAGACTCCTTACATCGATCCCTAATCTCTGACCTGCAGTATTAAACGCTTCAATGGTTAGTTCACTGCTGGAAGGCAGGCCAACATTCATAGAAACATTTTGATCTTGCATTGGATTAGGAAATGGGTTGCCAACAGTAAAGTTCGTCGGTATTACACCTTGTGTACAAATTAATGGATCGGAGTCAAGTGTAAACTGACAGTTTTCTCCGTCGACTTGATCCGAAAAACTTACAGTATAAACGGTTTCATCTCCTAAAAAGGGCCCGAGAAAAACGACCGGGTTTTCATCGTCATAGGCAAAAAAGCCTTGAAAGATTCCATTAACAGTGACTGCAAACGAATCGGATACTTCAAGCTGCGATTCATACTGTACTTCGAGCATAGCTGAAGTTGCGTCGCATTCTAATGCAACTATATCCAAGATATTAATGACACACACATCGGGCAAAGAAATACACGGTTCATTTATAATCAGAGGAAGGGTTGTAGTACAGTTATCAGGAAACTCATTGTCAAAAACGGTGAAAACAAAATCTGTCTCTCCACTTCCATCTAAACCTGAAATAATAAGGGGGTTATCTGTTTCATAAGACAGGGTATTGGTCCCCTGACTTTCAAATGGCAGGTCATTCACCAATACGGTAAAACCTTGGTCTCCTACATTTTCAGTTTCAAGTAACAAAGTCGCAGACAGCGATTCGTCGTCTTCACAAGTTGGCGTTAAGGTGAAGTTTATTGCACAATTGTCTGAGCAGGAAACAGTCCCTAAGTTGAAGAAGTTAGAACAAGTTGGGTCTTGACTGTCAACTATAGTAAACCCATACTCTGTAGTGCCATCACCGACTAAGGGGCCAATAATGAAGGGCATATCGTCGTCATAGGCAAAAATATTATCGGAAGAACCGGTATTTAGCTCAACTCTGAAACTATCACTCGGTGCATTTTGAATAGTGAAACTCACCTCCACATTAAAGGTGCCCGTGGGCTCACAAGGAGACGAAGGGTCTACAAAGTCGACAAGCGGATCGGTAATGTCACATTCAACTATAGAACAATCCAATTCAGCCGCTGGTATAGTGAAAAACACGCTACAGTTATCGGGAAACTCTACATCGAAAATATTTACTGTGAAGTCTTCGCCAGTTCCTACGAAGGGGCCCACGATTATGTCACCTTCTACGGCATCGAAAAAGTCTTGAAACTGATCGTTCACCTCAACCTGAACACCAGTCTCGCTCTGACCAGTTATATCGACGCCAATAGTCAGCATAAAGCTACCGTCTTCATTACATTGGACTGAGAATTCTTCATTACCAATTACACAAGGATCTTCTTTCGTACAATCTATTAGTATGTCATCAACAACCGTACAATTTGCATTCAAAAAATCGACGATTACAAATTGATAATTAGTTGGTCCGTCTCCCAAGAGTTCACCTACTACCAATCCTGATTCTAAGTCGTCATATAGAAAGTTGCCAAATGGTACATTATTGATTAGAAGGGTAAACGAGTCATTTGCCGCAGGAATATTCACGCCATCATCAAGTGATAAACTAATCTGCACAAATTGATTTTCATCGCAAGCAGTCGGATTAAGCACTAGAGTCTCTGGCAAGAAACATTCCTTAAAACAATCTTGAAAGATATCCGTCGGATGAGAGGCTTGACAAGTCGGGTCATCTGTATCGGAAACACTTAAAAAGATTGAATTTCCAGCATTGCTATCAATCGAAATGAATACCGAGCCATTGTCATCCAAGTCGTCATAACTAAAGCTCATTTCCGTAAATCCGTTAAGAAACACTTTGAACCCCGCTGGGCTTCCATTTTCGTGGTCAAAGCTAATTTCAACATCGTAAAATCCACTTTGGTCGCATTCCAATAATGCGACATCAAGATTTGAGATTATGCAAGGAGGAGCCACGCAAATAAGTGTATCTATGACAATTGTGTCAAAGCATTGAGCATTCTCG
This sequence comes from uncultured Chitinophagales bacterium, assembly GCA_964654535.1. Taxonomy (GTDB): domain Bacteria; phylum Bacteroidota; class Bacteroidia; order Chitinophagales; family UBA2359; genus CAZZIZ01. The sequence continues at coordinate 22,955 of CAZZIZ010000018.1, read as the reverse complement.
CTATCCACAACTTCAATAAAAAAATCGGTTTCTCCATTACCAAGTAATGATATAGGTAGTGGCAAAACATCATAAGGGAATTGCCCAAGGAATGTTTCGTTTACAGATAATTCGAAACCCTCTTCGCTACCTCCGACCTCACTGAAATTTAAATCAACACTAAAAAAGCCATTCACACACTCATCAGAGGGAACTGCCGATAGATTGGAAATACTACAAAAAGCACCAGCACAAGCGACAGGATCTAAGTTTGCACTAATGAAACAATCGTTATTATCATTATCGGTAATGGTAGCGGTATAGCTGGTTTGCCCATCGCCTAAAAAAGAACCCAGCTCAAGAGGCAAATCAGAATAGTCAAAAGCACCAACCTCACTGCTGTTTAACACCAAAGTAAATCCACTGTCACCTGGATTGGATACAGAAGCATCAATTATCAAAGAATGAAATCCATCCTCCTGGCAATCTCCAGCTACAAAAGATACTGCAGATAGACTACACTCGAAAGCAGGACACAAAACTGGGCTTACGACTTGTTCATTAATACAAGTATTATCTTCAAATTGAACAAGCTCTATGATGTGCTCAGTTAGTCCGTCGCCGATATTCCCTGGAATACTAATCGGCAAATCTGCATAACTGAACAATGTACTTTCACCACCATCCACAGTTAGAAAAAAGTTGCCCGATGGATCAAACTCAAAATCCGAATTCAATAGAGTATTGAAGGTTCCATTGTCCAGACAATCATCTTCAGTGGCACTAATCTCAATATTGCCAATAACACAAGGAGCGCTGCTACAATCGATTGGGTTCATAATGTCCAAAGAACTTCCGCAATCGATATTTTCCATGTCTTTTACCTCAAGCCCAAAATCATCAGAGCTGGTTACAAATATTCCCTGGTCATTGACCATCACAGGTAATTGTGAATACGCAAAGCGCCCAAAAGCGGTACTAACTTGGTGAACAAATACATCGAAAGAATCACTTACCGATGAATTAAAGTTCAAGTCAAGTTGATACTCCCTATAATTAGAAAGGCAGGTCTGATTAAGAAGTTGAATACTTTCTATGGTACAGGGTTCGGCACAGGCCAACGTTTCAAAGGATTCGCTAGTCAAGCAATTGTCTAGCTCAATATCCGATACTTCAATCATATTCGTTGCCGCACCCGTAAAAGCACCAAAATCTATAGGTAGGTCGGCATAATCAAATACGCCTTGTGGCAGTCCGTTTACACTTACCTCGAAACCATCATTACCGGTCTCATTAGAATCGAAGTCTAGGTTTAAACTATAAGTACCCATATCACAGTCGTTTTGAACAACTTGTAAATTGGACAAACTACAAGTAACACAAGCCTCAACCTCAAGAGTACTTGATGCCAAGCAACCAACATTTACTTCATCGAAGACCGTAACTTCAAGCGTTTCTCCTTCTCCTGTAAAAGCACCGAAGGTTATCGGAAGATCCGAATAGTCAAATGTTCCTTGTTCAATTGCATTTACCGATACTGAAAATCCATCTTGACTGATATTTTCAAATTGAAAATCTAAGCTCAAAGAAAAAAGTCCATCCTCACAATCGTTGGCTTCTACTTCTAGATTATCGATAGAACAAAAAGCGCACTCTACATTTTCCACGTCAGTAGTTGTCATACAATTACCTGTGCCAATATCGAATACTCTCAATTCATTATCGTCATCACTGCTAATAGGGCCAGATACCTCTAGTGGCAATTCGTCATAGGCGAATGACGGATATACCTGTTCATTAATCTGAATTGAATAACCTGAATTAGCCACGTCGAAAAAATCAAAATTGTTGATTCGATACAATGCCGTAGTATCAGTTTCGCAGAATAAAATTTCTGCATCAACATTTGAAATTTCACATTGACAGTTTATTTCAGAGTCGGCAAAAAGTACGATTTGATTACAGGACGAATCGGCCTCGACTAATAACGAAACAAAAGTAGTTTCGCCTTGGACTACCGGTAGCTCAGTTATTTCTATAGGTAATTCTAAATAAGCAAAGGTGCCCAGTGTGTCCTCTTCAACCACAACGTGAAAAGTTCCATCTATGTCTAATGATTCTGGCGGATTAAAATTAAGCGTAAGAGTGACTGAGTTAGGAGAATCGCAAACCACATCGGTATTCAAGCCTCCAAAGGGGCAAGGGGGAAGCAGGGCTTTGCCAGAGAGATCATTAGGTAAAAACAAAAAAAGCGCTAGAAGTAGCGCGTAGAAATTCCTATCAAAAACTCGGGCGTAAATTCCAACCTGTGTTTTGGGCGACATTTCCCTACAAAATACTGATTGCCATACCTTTGCCGAGGTAACTAATGACATTTCAAATATTAATCAGAATGTCTTTGAACTAAAACTAGTAAGTGTGGATTACTGGTTAACAATTGACAAAATAAGCATCCCTAAGAGGACTTAATCGGCCTTTTGGAGGCGGCTCAAAATGTCCGAAGACTCGCCTTTTGGAATAGCATTGATGAGTTTTTGAGTGTAGGGCGATTGCGGGTTGTTATAAATCTCATCCGCAGGACCCAATTCTTCGATTTTTCCGCTCTTCATTACGATCATTCTATCAGACATAAACTTCACCACCGACAAATCATGAGAAATGAAAATGTAGGTCAAGTCAAACTTAGCGCGCAGCTCGATGAGCAGGTTTAACACCTGCGCTTGCACCGAAACATCTAAGGCAGAAACCGATTCATCGCAGATAATAAACTTCGGTTTCAGAGCCAATGCCCTAGCAATACATATACGTTGTCGCTGACCTCCAGAAAACTCGTGCGGATATCGATTGAAGTGATGTGGTAGCATACTTACTGTTTCCAATAGCTCCTCCACATACTCCTTTCGTACCTTATCATTATCCATAATGCCGTGAACACGCATCGGCTCCATAATGGCGTTGCCTATGGTAATTCGAGGATTCAGCGAGCTATAAGGGTCTTGAAAAATGATCTGCATTTCTTTTCTCAGCTCTTTCATAGACTTCTTGTCCAAATCTAGAATGGAGTGGTCTTTGTAAACCACAGAACCATCCATAACTGGGGCCAACCTCAAAACGGAACGACCCAGCGTAGTCTTACCACAACCGGACTCACCAACCAAGCCCAATGTTTCGCCAGGATAGACGTCGAAGCTTACATCATCGACTGCCTTTACGTAGTCCAATACTTTTCCAAAAAAATTGCGCTTCGATGGAAAGTAAGTTTTCAAGTTTCTTACTTTCAATATCGGATCCATTTTCTTCAACTCTACGAGTCTACTTTTAGTCTGCTCGCTGGAAATCTCGACACTACGCAGCATCTGATCAACACTAGATTCTATTTCCGTTAATGTACCATCATCCTCTACTTTCATAAAGTCCGAAACCGTCGGCAACTTGCTCAATCGCTTACCAAGCGGCGGACGACAAGCCAACAGTCCTTTGGTATACGGGTGTTTCGGGTTAATAAAAATATCGCGCACACTTCCCTGCTCAACAATTTTACCCTTGTACATTACAATTACACGGTCGGCAATCTCCGCAATTACTCCCAAATCGTGGGTTATAAATATGACCGATGAATCAATCTCACCCTTGAGCTTGGACATTAAATCAAGAATGGTCTTTTGTACTGTTACATCGAGGGCCGTGGTAGGCTCATCGGCAATGAGTATATCAGGATTGCAAGACATAGCCATAGCAATCATTACCCTCTGTTTCTGGCCTCCAGATAGTTGATGTGGATAGGCATTTAAAACACGCTTTGGATCTGGCAACTGCACCTTAGCAAAAAGCTCTAGCGTTTTATCTATTGCCTGTTTTTTATCCAGCTTTTGGTGAAGCATTATGGCCTCCAAGACTTGATCACCACAAGTAAAAACAGGATTTAAGGAAGTCATCGGCTCTTGGAAAATCATAGCAATTTCATTGCCGCGGTAGTGACGCATCTCTTCCTCGCTGATCTTTGTTAAGTCTACAACTTCTCCATCGGGATTGTGATAAAGTATTTCGCCTCCAACAATTTCTCCTGGAGGTTGTGGAATTAAGCGCATAATGGAAAGGGAGGTAACCGACTTACCCGAACCAGATTCTCCTACAATACCGACCGTCTCACCTCTCTTTATCGTAAAGCTTACGTCATTGACCGCTTTAACCAGTCCCTCTTCGGTCTTGAAATGGGTTTCAAGATTCTTTACTTCCAGTAATGTATCGCTCATTTGCTAAAATTAGTCTTTCAGGTTCTATGAAACTACTTTTTTACAATTCGTACTACCCTATTGAAATCTTCTCCAACGAATTTTAAAAAGTAGATACCTGCCGGAGCCATAGCGATTGATGCCATTCCTAAGTATTCTCCGCTATACCAAGTTAACTCTCCGTTACGGATTCGTTTACCTTGTATGTCCACTATTTGATAAGGCAACGACACATCTGTCTGAGCTAATCCCTTTACAACTACCTGAAAAGCTCCTTCATTTGGATTAGGCATGATAATTACGTCAGTGCTAAAAGACAAATCACCGTCTTCTATTCCAGTCATACCAATACTCGTAGACTCAACCACAGAGCAATTAAAATTATCAATCACGACAACTGTATAGGCACCATCTTCGAGATTATCGAAGAAGTTAGCGGTTTGGAAATTTGCCCCTCCGTCAATACTGTATTGTGTAACTCCGTTATTATTTGTCGCGTTAATGGTCAATGAACCGTCACCTTCTACAATATCCAAAGTAAGGTTGCAAGTAGGAACCTCTACGGTTTGTTCAAAAGAACAATCGTCGCCTGAACTATCGGTAATCACTATATCATATGTTCCACCTTCCAGATTGTTAAACACATTTGAGCCAGAAAAGTTATCTCCTCCATCGATACTGTACTGAAAAGGACCAACACCACCATTTAAGTTTAGAATAATAATACCATCGCTTTCGCCAGCTTCAGATTCGGCGATAGCGCTCGCTTCCGCTGACAATACACAAGACACTTCTGCACAAAAGGCATTGGTTTCTATTGTCCCGAAATTCAATTCTAGGATAGAAGCCAAAACTTCTCCATCTTCGTTCACAATCTGATAATCTCCATCAACTCCATTAAAGGTTATTCCATCACCAAAAGTGTCCATTACAACTAATTCATAGCACTGACTTAGAGATAAACAAATTTCGGTTTCGAATGTTGTTTGCTGTTGGGTGAAACCTCCGCCAGCAGCTACACTGTTCCCATTTTCGTCAAACAACTCCCAAGAACTCTCTGCTGGAAAATCATCGGTCGTAAACTGCATTGTAGCAATTACCGGATCGTCTATAACGAAAATATTTCTTTGTAAAATATTGTTCTCAGAGACTTCGTCAATTTCGTTGTTTACAGTAAGCACTTCAAAACGAACCTCATTTTCCCCAGGAAGTAAATCGCTTATGAATACGTTTCTAAATATAGACGCCCCTGAATCCAAATTTCCATTCCAAACCTGAACATCACCAACGACACCATTTATGGTTGTTTGAAAGTCAAATGTTGTAATTTCTTGGAGGCCTCCATTGCGCAATACTATCTGCGCAGTAAAAGCATCTTCACAAACCGATTGTGGTAAACTTTCCGCTCCAGCAATAGCTAAATCAATACGAGGAAATTTTGTAATACTAGTGTTCAAGGTGTCATTAAAAATTGCCATATCTCCAGTTAGTGTAGTAAACAATTTGAAGTCGTGATCACCAACGTTCTCTATGTAAACCGCTTGAGGAAAAGTATGAACGTAGACACTATCAGGCTCTATTAGAACATTTACATTTTGGGTAAACTCTACTCCATCCTCATCTATAAAGCCAACCGAAAAATTACTCTGCGGAGTAAGTCCAAAGTTCTTTACCTCCATTCGCAATACCTCACCCACCAAGTCATTACCTAGCGCTAGCTCATCGGAGCTTAATGGATTCAGCATTCTATTAGCCCCTATATCAATAGAATCTCTCTCAAATGCAAATGAAGCAATTCTAGTTTCGTACTGCACGTTTCCGCGATACTGACCCGTAAACCAAAAGGTTCTTTGATCAACAGGATCAACTGATATTGCTGCGTAATCACCGTAACGGTCAACTAGATTGTTGCTTCCGCCTTCGACCAAGACAAACTCGTCTACAGTCATAACGCCCAACTGATCGCTGGCCAGCCTTCCCGTAAAACGCAAGCCAGGAAACTCATCAATACTGGATACAGAATAAGCCAGTCCTATGTTACCAGCACCATCGATACCGCAAGCACCCATAAATCTGTGTAGGCCATCTTCGGGCGCAAAAGTCCCTTCTTGATATACTGTCCAATCGCCCTCACCAACACGGCGAATTTCCATCCAACGAATTCCAGCAAGATTCGAGCCCGTAGCATCAACCGTAAAGTTGAGGACTATAGATTCATGTGAACCAAAGTTTCGGTACTCAGGCTTATTCATAATTACTTCTGGCAATCCGTCAATACCGTTTCCATTCGGCTGTGGAATACAGGCAAAGCCGGCACCAGGTGCAGAGCAAGGATTCGTGTCAAATGCTTCACCAAAAACCATAGTGCTAAAAGAAGTAGTGTTACTTGGGTCAATCCAGTCAATATCGAATTCCCATATTTCAATGTGGTCTGCTTCTCCTGTTGCCCAAGCATCGTCTGCTAATTGCGTAATTAAGGGACGATCGTTTGCTGGAGGTGTGTTGCCCGTCCAATCAACTGGAGTCGCTACTTGAAATCCTGGGCCATTTCCGTGACCAGGAATTACGATGCGCTGCACATCAACATTTTCGACACCCGCATAAAGCTGCTCCTTATTAATAAAATAACTCGGTAAGTTTGCCGGACCTTGTTCATTACTGGTAACAACTAAGGCATCAGACCAAATAGAATACTTTGGATAATCTGGAAAATTCGGCGTCGCAAAGTTCCAAGCCTTGTAGCTTCCTAGAGGATCGTCCGTGTCGCTAACCGCTACCAATAACTGGTTTGGTCCCGGAGGAGCAAATTCTGTAATCAACCAACGATTTACTTCCTGATCAAAAAGTATAATAGGATCTCCAGCGGAAGAAAAACCTATTTCATTCCAAAGAGTATTTGCGTTTATGTTTCCGGAAACAGCTTCTCCATTCTTATCAAAGACACGGTACACCGTAGCATTAATTGCTTGCACGTAATAATTCAGGCCAATGTCACCAGCCGGATCGGGTGGTTGCGCTCCGCTATCGCTTTGGCCTAAACCATCTACGTTTACCAAAGGCTCCACACTATTTGGAGGAGCATGACTTCCAGGTGCCTGACCAATATACGTCTGACGCATTTTATCGCCCGCTAACGGCAATGCGCCTTCCATTGGAACTGGACGAACTCCTCGACCAATAAAGTTTGGAACCGTTCTGGTTTCCTTTTTCCATTCTTTACGCTTATCCAAATCCGTAGCCGGTCCTTGCGGAAGATCACGCAAAGGTTTTATCGCACCTAGATAAGTTGCATAAGTGTGTTTCACTTCCAATGGATGAACTTCCATAGTCTGAACCTGTTGCGCAAATACATCAGGAACAAAGAAGAACAGAAGGATTGTAAGTGGAATTAGTTTTAGCAATTTCATAAGTAGTGTGTTTTTTTAGCCCTTAGGCCGCAGCGAAATTTGGTCGACCGATTGCACTTTTTCTAGGACTAATAATTGTTTATTAAAGTTCTTTATAGGAAATGGTACTTGGGTCATAGAAAAACATCATACGGTATTCGGATCGAATTAGGCTACTCACCTGAATGATAGAAAATGTATCACACCCTAAGATAAGTTTATGTTGCATAAATTTGACAAACCCGGTGTCCGAATTCTGGCTATTTAAGCCAAGAATGCCGCTAACTGCTGGGCGAGTCCCTTATCGGCCTTACTTCAAGCCCGCGCTACATAAGTGACCAGGCTATCCGGTACTCCGCGTTCGCTCCGGTCTCTTTCTTGAGCTGCCAACGCACTTGCTTCTACCGCTAGGGCGGTAAGCAAATACGGGCAGCACAAAAGAGACTGCTCCCTTAGGTCGCATACCTCCTATCCTTCTCGCGATTAGCTGCGTGAGGAATAGAGGCCAGACCAATGAAGGAAGATTAGGTCAGAAGAAGATTTTGAGGGAAAATTTTCTAGGGCAAGGCGAAAAGCACAGACTTGGCCAAAGCTACGGCGAGCGTTTTCAACGCAGCCATCGGAAATTTTAGGCAAAATCTCCTCAACACTATATTGCTTCGTTGGGCGATGTCTGAGCTCTTCTTGTTAGCATACGTCAAGTCCTCAGTACAATACTAGTGCTAAAGGGACCATGCGTGGAGCAAGTAGAACAGAGCGAGCTCCGAAAGCCCAACCTCCAATTTCTTAATAAGCAAACTTCGGCGCCCAGTTGTTCGCGCCTTCTGGTATTAGATTGTAGAGATGCCAAACGCCGCAGTAAGGGTCACCTGGGCCGAAGTAGTCGCGGGAAACCATAAAAATTTCGTCGCCCTTTTTCTTGAGAACGATTACCCCAGGCATAGTTCCGTGCTGTGCATTTGCAAAATGCGTGTCACTTTTGAAGTCGGTTCCATTCGATGAAAGCAATTTGAATTTCCAACTCCGCGATTCGGAAAAAGCTTTGGCAGTTTCCCAATCGTCTGGCGAAACAACAGCAAATGGCATTCTATTTTCCAGATGATGGTAAACGCCATTAAAGCCATCGGCCCACAAGGTGCAGTAGGGACATTTCTTTCCCATGTTTTGAATTAGCATCAACTCGTCTTTTCCCTGGAACAATTCCGAGAGCAACTTTGTATTACCATTAAGATCTTTGAAGCGATAATCCTTCAACTTAATCGGCTCGTTTGCACGGCGCAAGTCCCTGATTTCAGTGTATTTAGCTGCGATTTCCTCTTGTAGCGCTTTAATTTGGTCATCGTTGTTCATAATGTGCTGCTTAAGCATTGAATATTAGCTTAAATAAACGCTAACTTATTCTAATAACCAAAACACCTTAGCTATGTCAGTAAAGACACACGCCAATGAAATTATGGTCTACTATGACCAAGGACACTCTAGAAGTAAGAAGGTTTTAGCTATGGCTCGCACAGTTAGCCCGCATGTGCGCGAAGTAGAATTTCGCAAGTCGCCGCTGACCAGTACTTTGATGAGAGATCTCTTAAAAAAATTAGATCTACGTCCTAAAGATCTGATGGATCGTTCGGCGAAGTATTATCAAGAGAATATTCGTGGTCGCGATTTTAACGCGGAGGGTTGGTTAAATATATTGATTAAAAATCCGGACTTAATAAAAGCGCCTATCGCGGTAAGAGGCGACCGTGCGGTCTTGTGCGAGAACGCTACCGATTTATTACGTTTGCAGTATGAATGAAAAATTGTTACTTCCTCAATTTCCACTAACCATAGTGGTTTTTCCTGGGGAAGTAGTGAACTTGCACATCTTCGAACCGAGGTACAAACAGTTGATTATTGATTCCTACGGACACAAGACTACGTTTGGCATTCCGGTGGTTATAGACAATAAAGTTTCGCAGTACGGTACTGAAGTTGAACTCGTAAATATTTTCAAAAAGTACGATTCGGGTGAAATGGATATCCGCGTGCAGGGCAAACGAATTTTTAAGCTGAGCGATTACCAAGATAGAATGGAGGGCAAGCTTTACGGTGGAGCCACGGCTGAGTTTATTACCACCACTGGCGAGACCGATGCGGCTATGAGCGAGTTGATTCAACAAAAAGTAAAAATCCTTTTCAAAAACCTTGGCGTCTCCAAAGAGCTCAAGGGCTTCGACCCTTACGACTTAGGACACTATGTAGGTTTTTCAAAAGAAGAAGAGTACAACTTTTTGAAAGTCACCAATAAGAAAAAGCAACAGCAATTGATTTTAGATCAACTGGATAAACTGATTCCAATTATTGAAAAGTCATCCCTGCTCAAAGCGCGCATTCAATTGAACGGAGAATTCCGAAAATTCGACCCTACAAATTTCGAGAGCGATTTAAACTTCGATACCTAATTGTAGAACGGTTCTACACAGGAATAGCCGAAAGTATGGATAAGTTTAAGCAATTCGTTTAGGCTGATCGGTATCTTTAAACAATGCGGTCTCCTAATTGCATCTTGGTTCTTATTGCTGTTCTATTTTCCTCCTGCCAATTTAACAGCGATAGCCAAACCCACCTTTCCCGACAACAGTCCAAACGCGGTATTGTCAATAGTTCGGGTATGCTAAGCCACGCAAAAGCTCAAAGTAATGGCGTGGCCATTGAGCAAGTTCTTGCTGAGGGTTCTTCCACAAATGATTACAACAACGACAACCTAATCTATCAACCTGGTAAGGTTTGGAAGTATCAATTGAGAGCAGCTTCTGAGAACGAACTTCAGGCCTTTGAGTTGAATCGACAAGGTGATTGGCGATTGGTTTCTGCTAATAACCGCATAAGCAATCGCTGGCAAAGGGTCGATGAATTACATATGGAAGTATTAGATGGCTACGGTCCTTACGATGATGCTTTTGACCAAACTGTAATTAAGTATACTTACCACTACCAGGGTAAACCAACTGACGGCAACGAAGCTTTTACTGGCTTGGTTGAAAATGACGCCAACATCTGGGTACATCCTTTGAAGAAAGATTTTTTCGAAATACTCGCGCTCAACCCATACCCTTTTGTTCAGTTGCCAATTGAGGTCGGGAAACGCTTCCACTTTAACTTACCAGTTCACGATAACTGGAGCAATCCAGAATGGAAAAAATGGTATGGCACCCTAAAGAACAACTGCCGTTACGAAGTGGTAAAACAGCGATCTATTAGACTTCCTTTTGGAGCTCTTTCGCCATACGCTATTATGTCCAATTGCGAGAACGAATTGGGCGATACTGGTTTGGTTGCCTACTTCGACGACCAAATGGGTTTTGTAAAACTGGACTATCGTAATATCGACGATAGCTGGTTGTCTCTGGAGTTACTGGAACGCCCTTTCTAGTACGGCTGTCTATCGCGGCTATCTAATCTGAAACAGCTTATTTAATGCTTCTTCTTTGTAAGAGACTCGCTTTCATAGGGTTTTTTCGTCATCTTTGATTTCAAATAGAGAATTTGCTCAACGAGATTTGGCACTTAGTTAAAAAGGATTTGAAACTCGAATGGCGTCAGCCGTTTACGCTGAGTGGTATCTTCCTTTATGTTGCCTCTACTGTCTTTGTGGTTTACATGGCTTTTCGAGAAATAGAGCCCCGCGCCTGGAATACTATGTTTTGGATTATCCTCCTATTCGCTTCCGTAAATGCCGCAGCTAAGAGTTTTATTCAGGAGAACAGTGAGCGTTATTATTACTACTACACCTTAGCTCGTCCTGAGTCATTTATTCTAGCCAAGATTATCTACAACATCCTGATATTGATGGTGATGAGCGTTTTGGCTTTTGTGATTTACTCGATTCTATTAAAAAACCCCTTGGTTAATCCAAAAATGTTTTGGCTGGCTGTGGTCTTGGGGACCTTTAGCTTTGCTATCAGCTTTACACTGATTGCAGCCATAGCAGCTAAAGCTGGCAACAGCGCACTACTTATGCCTATTCTTTCGTTTCCAGTGATTATCCCTATTATAGCGCTGTTGATTCAAATAAGCGAGTCTGCATTTTTCACATCTGTAGATGCGAATCTTACCAACAAAGTTCTGTCATTAGTAGCGGTGGATGTTATCGCCTTGGCGCTATCCTTTTTGTTATTTCCATATATTTGGAGAGACTAGAAAATCACTATGTTAAAATTTTTCAAGGCGAGTTGGTGGAAGTATTTATCCATTGTGATAATACTCTACTCGATAGTTGCTGGTTTTCTTTTTCCCGTTCCCGAACTACCCATTCTTAACGAGACTATTCGTTCTCAATATTTTCACGTTCCACTTTGGTTTGCAATGGTTATCCTAATGTTGATCTCAATGATTTTTAGCATTTACTACTTGCGAAAAGGAGATTTGAAAGACGATCTAATTGCCGTTGAAACGGCGAAAGTTTCTATTCTCTTCGGTGTCTTGGGTCTGGTAACAGGAATGATTTGGGCGAATTATACTTGGGGCGATTGGTGGCACGGTGATCCAAAACAAAATGCCGCGGCAATTGCTATGTTGATTTACTTGGCCTATTTGGTTTTAAGAAACTCTATGCCAGACTTGGATAAAAGAGGTAGAATCTCGGCGGTCTTCAACATCTTCGCATTCTTTGCAATGATCGCCTTAATCTTTATTGTTCCACGGCTGACTGACTCATTGCATCCAGGTGCCGAAGGCAATCCGGGCTTCTCAGCCTACGACCTGGATAACAATATGCGTATGGTTTTTTACCCTGCCGTCTTTGGATGGATATTCTTTGGGCTATGGATGGCTAGCATTGGTGTACGCGTGCGCGATGTACTAAATCAAAAGTTAAACCTCTACTAATGAAGCGACTATTATCTCCTATATACAGATTTCTTTGGCTCTGCATCTTGGCCATTTTTCAGACCTTAACTCTGGTCGCCCAAAGCGATCCGAGCGTTGAAATGGCGGATACTATGCGCAGAGAAGGCAAAATTTATGTCGTAGTGGCGCTACTTGCTTCTGTCTTTGTTGGTATCGTGATTTATTTGTTGATATTGGAAAGGCGCGTTAAGAAAATAGAGCGGGAATTTCATAAATAATCGCGGCTTAACCCAATTATAATTTTACATTGTGACTTGATTAGTGGTCATTTAAAAAAATTATGAGTAGCAATAAATCTAAGTACTCTTTCTTCGAAAGTGTCGAGCTTTACTTTGATAAAGCAACCAAAAACTCCAAACATTCCAAAAGCCTTCTTGATCAAATAAAAGCTTGCAACAGCGTATATCGAATGCGCTTCCCGCTTAAAGTTGGAAACAAGATTGAGGTAGTTGAAGCCTATCGTGTGCAGCATTCGCATCACCGACTTCCTTGTAAGGGAGGAATACGTTTCAGCTCTAAGGTGAATCAAGATGAAGTGATGGCTTTAGCCGCACTTATGACTTACAAGTGTGCAATCGTAGATGTGCCTTTTGGTGGTGCAAAGGGCGGTGTATCTATCAGCCCGAAGAAATACAGTCCGGAACTTTTGGAAAAAATTACCAGAAGATATACGACGGAATTAATAAAGAAAAACTTCATAGGCCCGGGCATTGATGTTCCTGCACCCGACTATGGAACAGGTGCAAGGGAAATGTCTTGGATCCTAGATACTTATATGGCATTCAATCCAGGTGAAATTGATGCTCTGGGATGTGTAACAGGAAAACCGGTAACCCAAGGTGGCATTCGCGGAAGAACAGCGGCTACTGGACGTGGCGTTTATTTCGCGATCCGCGAAGCGATGAAACACGAAGGCGATATGAAGAAGCTTGGCCTCACTCCAGGCATTGAAGGCAAAACTGTAGTTGTACAGGGATTTGGTAACGTGGGTGCGCATAGCGCAAAAAATCTCTACGATGCTGGAGCTAAGATTATAGCCATCGCGGAATGGGACGGTGCTATTAGTAATCCGAAAGGAATTGACATTGATGCTTTGATGAAGTATAAGTCGAAGAATAAATCGATTTCAAAGTTTCCGGGCGCTAAACATTCCAAAAATAGTAAAGCTGCCTTGGAATTGAAGTGCGACATTTTGGTTCCTGCTGCTTTGGAGCAACAGATTCACTCTGGGAATGCTAAGAAAATAAAGGCAAAAATTATTGCCGAAGGTGCCAACGGACCGGTTACACCCGAAGCCGATGAAATTCTCATCAAAAAAGGCGTCATGGTTATACCAGATATGTACTGCAACGCTGGAGGTGTGACGGTCTCATACTTTGAGTGGTTGAAGAATTTGTCTCACGTTCGCTTTGGAAGAATGGCAAAGCGTTTTGACGAGTCGGCTTTCGGAAACATGCTGAATACTGTAGAAAAGCTCACTGGCAAGTCAGTTTCTAAGAAAGAGCGCGATCTTTTGGTCCGTGGAGCTGGAGAAGCCGATTTAGTTGACTCCGGTTTGGAAGAAACTATGATTGGGGCTTACGAGGCAATTAGGACGGAGTACAAAAAGAGCAGCTCCATAAAAGACTTGCGTTCTGCAGCTTTCAAAGTGGCGATTGATAAGGTTGCGGTGAGTTATGGTAATTTGGGTATCTGGCCTTAATAGATTTATTGTGTCATAAAAAAACAAACCGCATTGATTTTCATTGATGCGGTTTTTTTTGTGGTTCTCGCGTGAGGGATAGAGGGGTTTGTCTGAGCTCCTGTTGTTTTCGAACACAAACACTTAGCTCGCAGAGCTAGAGGTGTTTTGCGTGAAGAAAACAGAACAGAGCGAGCCCCGAAAGCCCGACCCTGAGCCTTGCGCAGCAGAAGGCGAATGGGGCACGCCCAAAAATTGTTCAGGACGAAATCTCATTTTCAAAAACCTCCCTAGCCCTCCCTCAAAAGGGAGGGAACAGATTCGTCCTTATGCCGTCGGGACTCCCTTCACTTTCAAGCAATCGCATTTCGTAACTTGCAGCGTGCAATACGATTACATAATTGTTGGGCAGGGAATTGCTGGAACTATATTGGCTTGGCAACTGGAGGAGGCAGGTGCACAGGTGCTTGTAATCGATGAGGCTATCCACTACTCGGCTTCGCGGGTATCGAGCGCAATGGTTAACCCGGTCACGGGGAGACGCTTTGTTAAGTCTTGGTTGATCGATGATTTATTGCTTTCCGCTAAGCAGACTTACGAAGCAATGGGGCGCCAAATCGGCGTGGACTTAATGGAATCGCACGATGTTTTGCGCGTTTTCAAAAGCGCCATGGAGCAAAACGATTTTAATGGTCGCCTAGGTGATCCAGATTATACGGCCTTCCTCTCTGACTTCGAAGGGGTTATTCCTGAGCTAAAAATGGATTGGGGTGCTGGCCTCATTCAACAGTGCTTTCGCGTTAAAAACAAAGCATTACTAAATGGCTTTCGCAAGGCTTGGCTCGATAAAGGCGCAATGATTGAAGGAAAATTCGATTATTCAAGAGTGGCTTTCAATGAAGATGGGCTAAGCTATGGCGATGTCAGGGTAAAGGGTATTATTTTCTCCGAAGGTTTTCGCCTGCGGCAAAATCCCTTCTTCAATTTTATACCATTGGTGCCGAACAAGGGAGAAGCATTACTTATTGATTGTCCTGCACTAAAATCCAAGCGCATCATCAAAAAAGGCGTAACCATAGTGCCTTGGGAAGGCGATACATACTGGGTAGGCGCCACCATGCATTTGGATGATGACAGTCCCGGCTTTGGTGGCTCGGGCGAAATAGAACTTTGCGCTGCGCTCGACCAAGTGCTCAAAGTTCCTTACACGGTGATAGATCGTTTAGTTGGGATTAGACCAACCAACAGTAAGCACAGACGACCGTACATTGGTGCGCATCCCCAGCATCCGGGGCTTTTTGTTTTTAATGGTTTCGGTACTAAAGGCACTTCTTTGATACCCTACTTTGCGCTGGCCTTAAGAGGCCACTTGCTGAACGGAGAAGAGTTGTTGCCTGAAGTTGGAATAGAGAAGTACTGGAATAAAAAATCCAATTAGACCTCGCCCCACTCCGTTTGCAGCTCTAAGAAATTGGCGTACATACTACTAGGATTTGCACTCAGCGCTTGATGCGTTCCTTGCTCAACAACAACCCCCTGATCTAAAACCAAAATATTGTCTACATCGCGAATTGTAGAAAGACGGTGAGCGATAACGATACTAGTACGTCCTATCATAAGTTTATTAAGCGCTTGCTGCACCAACATTTCTGACTCTGAGTCCAACGAAGAAGTCGCTTCGTCGAGTACTAAAATCGACGGGTTCTTTAATATGGCTCTGGCAATTGCGATTCGCTGCCTTTGCCCACCGGAAAGTTTGATGCCTCTTTCACCAACAATCGTTTCCATTCTGTCGGGAAAGGAATTGATGAACTCCATTGCATTGGCCTGTTCTGCTGCGTCTGTAATTTCAGCATCCGTTGCATCTGGCTTTCCGTAGCGAATGTTCTCCGCTATACTTCCTCCAAAGAGCATTACTTCTTGCGGAACAATTCCTATGTTCTGACGTAGGTGACTAATATTGATGTCGCGAATGTCCTTGCCACCTATAGAGATACTACCGTGGTTTAAAGTATAAAAACGCATTAACAACTGCACGATGGTAGATTTACCTGCACCACTACTACCCACTAGCGCTACTCTATTACCTTCCGGGATACGAATGTTCAGTTCGCGCAAAACGGGTAAATCATCTCTCGTAGGATAGGCAAAGTCTACGTCCTCGTAAACGATATCGCCGCTTAAACGCGGTCCCAGGTTTTGACTTCCTTCTACTACTACTTCCGAATCTTTCCCAAAAATTTCTAACAAACGTTCCGAGGAGCCGATCGCTTTGAGTAAACGCGAAAACATATCACCGAAGCCACCAACAGAAACGCCGATGTAAAAAGTAAAAAGCACAAAAGAAACCAAAGCGCCAATGGTCATTTCTCCAGCACCAACCATTTTCATCCCTTGCCAAAGAACCAAAACGATACCGCCGAAAATGGCATAAATTGTAAACGTGAAAAAAGCACCACGGAAATAGACCGCCTTCAAAGCGAATTTTATAAGCCTTTTTATGTTGCTATTGTAACGTCGACTTTCTAGTTTTTCATTAGTAAAAGATTTCACAACTTGAACGTTGTGTAAGGTTTCCTCAGCAACCACATTAGCATCTGCTAATGCATCCTGTGTACTACGAGCCAAGTTTTTAATGTACTTTCCAAAAAACACAGCCGCTATTATTAGTAATGGAAATGTCGAGAGCATAACCCAGGACAAATGGCTCGACAATGTGAAAATGAAACCCACCCCGAGAATCATTGTAATGACCTGTTTAATCATTTCAGCCAGCGTCCAAGACATCGTGTCTTGCAGTTGAGTAACGTCAGCAGTAATTCTACTGGTTAGTTCCCCAACACGGTTCTTCTCGAAAAATGTAAGTGGTAAGCTTATCATTTTGGAAAATAGGTCCTTCCTAATGTCCGCCATAGCATGCTCACTTACCGAGACAAGGCAAACTATCCGCATAAAAGAGAATATGCCCTGAAGGATCAAAGCTACCCCCAATGCTATTAACACTTCACGTATACCCATCTTATCGACTGAAAACAAGCTGTTTAGAAAATCAAGTTGCGAATTTGTCTCTGCCGTATCTACCAAGGTTCCGATTAGATAAGGAAAAGAAAGCGAGGTAAGCGTACTCAGAAACATGAACAGCATGCCGAAGGCAAAAGTCCACTTGTAGGGTATCACATAAGAAAATATCTGTGCAAATTGAGCAAGTCCTTGCTTATTAAACTTGCCCTTAGGCAAATCATCTTTCTCTTTTTTCTGTCTAGCCACTAGGGTTTGATATTGAGGGAATTATCCACAAAGTTCTAAATATCGAGCGATTTGTGTGTATTGCTCAAAGGTAGGTGTTCCAATCGCTTTTTAAAGTTTTAATGAATATTTACTTTAGAGCCCCCAAGCCAAAGCTATAGGATACGTGAAAATATTAATCCCCTTTATTTTATTCATTTGGAGCGCTATGCTTTTCGGAATGGATTTCAACCCATTAACCCAAGACGGCCCAGTCGACATTGGCGGTGAGCAAGTCTTTGGAATCTCCGTGCGAAATTACGACGTACACGGAGGAATCATTAGAAAAAATGAAAACCTAAGCGACATTCTTACCGATTGCGACGTGGACTACCCCACTATTCACAAAATATCGCAGCGATCCAAGAAAGTGTTCGATGTAAGAAACCTCAAAGCTGGTCGTCCTTACACTATTTTGACAACCAATAATTCTGAGGCACGCGCCGATTATATGATCTATGAGGCGAACCCAGAAGAGTATGTTTTGTTCGACCTTCGCGGCGATATAAAAGTTGAGCGCAAGTCCAAAGAAATAGAGCGCGTCTTGAAAACGGCAGTCGGGGTTATAAACGGCTCGCTTTACTTAACACTCGAACAAAACAATTTGTCGCCGCGTTTAGCAATTGAACTATCAGAAGTTTATGCCTGGACAGTTGACTTTTTCAAACTCAATCAAGGCGATCGATTTAAAGTTATTTACGAAGAGAAATTTGCCGATGGCGAATACATAGGTGTGGGCGAAATAAAAGCGGCCAGTTTTGTAAGCAATGGCGAAACCCTGAACGCATACTATTTCGACGAGCTCGAGATTCCAGAATTCTTCAATGAAGAAGGCGCAAGTCTGCGCCGTGCTTTTTTAAGAGCACCGGTAAAGTTTAGCCGCATCTCTTCTCGCTATAGTAAGAAAAGATTTCATCCAGTACAGAAACGTTTCAAAGCACACCTGGGAACAGACTATGCGGCTCCAAAAGGAACACCAATTTTAGCAACAGCCGATGGTGTAGTGGAAGTAGCTGGTTACAAAAAGTTCAACGGAAACTACGTGAAGGTGAGACACAACGGAACCTACACTACACAATACTTGCATATGAGCAAGATAAAAGCCAAGCGCGGTCAGCGCGTTAAGCAAGGTGAGGTCATAGGCTACGTTGGTATGACTGGTCTAGCAACTGGAAATCACGTCTGCTATCGCTTTTGGAAAAACGGCGTACAGGTTGATCCGTATCGTCAGAAGCTTCCAGAAGCAAAGCCATTAGCACAAGACAAGATGCCGACTTTCTCTAAAGTGGTAGCTGCTTACCAAGAAACGCTAGACGCATTGGAGTACCCTGATCAGGGAATACTTTCCTACGTTAAGTAATTCTCGAATTTATTTAATGGTTTGATTTATTTGGGCGTGCCCCTTCTTGCAAGCTCGCAATGCTTCTTCCGCGTAGCGGAAAGCATTACAATCTTGCAAAAGGTCGGGCTGTCCATGACTCCGCTTCGCTTCGGTCTCCTTCTTGTTCAGCTAAAGTAATTGCTTCTAGCTCTGCGAGCTAAGCAATTACTAGCTTCACAAAGGAGACTGCTCCCCTTCGGTCGCATCATTCCTATCCCTCACGCGAGTCTACTTTTCATTAGAAGCCAAAAAAAGTTAAACCCATTAAACCCTTCCCAAAATAAAAATATGCGTAAAACTTTCCTTACCATTGCCCTGAGGTGAAGAAAATGTTCCTAGTCCTAAGTCTTATAGTAATAGCAGTACTCAGCTATATAATCCTTCACCACGTCGCACCTTACGCCATACTCCAACCACAAAAAATCAACGAGTCACTAACTCCTCAGCAATTAGGTCTGAATAGTAAGGAACTTAAAGTCATAGCCGAAGACGGAATTGAACTCAATGGCTATTGGCTAGAAAGCGCCACGGACACTACCAAAGGCTATATGATTTTGATACACGGCGTTGGAGGATGCAAAGAACATTTTCTAGGTCTCGCTCAGGATTTAGCTCATCGAGGAATAGCATCGGTTGTTTTCGACCTGCGCGCACACGGTACAAGCGGCGGACAATACTGCACCTACGGGGCCAAAGAGAAAAAAGATATCGCCCAAATTGTTAGCGCTATTCAAAAGCGAGCTCCTGGCCTTCCTATCGGAATATGGGGCAATTCTCTAGGCGGGGCCATCGCCTTGCAAAGTTTAGAGTACGACCAGCGTATAGCATTTGGCGTTATTGAAAGCACTTTCACCGATCTCAGTCAAATCGTCATTGACTATAAGAAGCGGATTCTCAAAGGTATGGGTTCGAAACTAGTTTCCGACTATGTGCTAAAGCGAGCAGGCGAAATTGGCGATTTCGATCCGTTTAAAATCAAACCAATAAATGCTGTAAAAAATATACAACAACCTGTATTTATTGCACACGGGGATGCGGACAAAAATATTTCTTATCGATATGGACAGCAACTTTTTAAAAACCTGAAAACTGCAGATAAAGAGTTCTATCTTGTGGAAGGAGGTGAGCACTTCGGTCTCTTCAATCAAGGAGGAGATGCTTACAAGAGCAAATTAATGGCCTTCATTGATCGAAATTTGAAATAGTATAACGAACACAATACCCCATGAGTGATTTTGATCAGGTACCTAGAGCACGTCTCTGGCCATACCTTTTAACGTTTATTGTACTCGTCGCTTTAGTGGCTTATGCGATGTACTGGAGCAACGCCAATAATAAAGACATATCAAAACATACCTGTGAAACCACGGGCAAAGTTGAAAGTATCAACGAGATAATTAAAAGAAGTGATACCGTCAATAGAGGGACAGAAATCGCAGTGAGCCACTTGAGTGTGGGCTATTCTTACATAAGTGGCGCGAAACCTATTACCCGTTATTACGAAATATCAGTCAGAGATAAAGCAGCCTTTACTGTTGGGAGTGAGGTTAAGGTCTTCTACGATTGTGACCGACCAGGGAGTAGTCACATTAAGAATTGATTAGGCTTTCAGCGCTTAGAAATACTTAGACTTTTATTCGCCACCACTTCGCTTTTCTCAAGTACATATAGGCGCCAATCGCTAGCGTAAACCAGTAAACGAATTCGGACATCCATACCCAAGTAAGTCCTTTGCCAAAAACATTGACGATCACGAAAGCGTAAGCCAAATACAAAATCACACTTACTATTTCTATAACCAAAGACTTGCGGGTGGCACCGGTACCCATCACCGCATTGAACAAAATAGAAGATACTGCGCAGGCAAAAAGAATAGGCGCCAGAATATATACCACCTTCATCGTGGCATCAATCAATTCAGGTTCATTTCTAAAAATAGAAATCATCCAGTCGGGTACAAAAAAGATGGTCAGCATTAGCGCCGCCGTCATCCCTATACTGAGTACTGTTGTACGCTTAATACTATCAATCGCGCCACGAACCGAATTCATTCCTAAGAGATTACTCACTATGGAATTGGCAGCGGTACCCAAGCCCCAGGCCGGAATACTGTAAAAGGTATACAGCTGTTTCAAGATGCCGGAAATAGCTAAAGCTCTTTGACCCATATTTTCAATGAAGGTGAAAAAGATAAACCAACCGCCTAAGCCAATAATATATTGCAAAGCAATGGGCGTTGAAATTTCCATCAGCTTCTTCATAAACTTAGTGCTCACATCCCTGAATCTGAAAATCTCAAAGGGTATCAACTTCTTATCAAAGATTACATAGCCGATTCCAAATAAGCCCGAAACAATTTCTGCAATTGCCGAGGCCAATCCTGCACCGCCAATGCCCATAACTGGCGCACCAAAAGCACCAAATATCAAAACATAGTCTAAGATTATATTGACTCCCGCCAACATCACCGTAATCACCGTGATTATGCGCGTCTGCCCTATACCCGTGTATAGAGACAAGAAAACAAAAGCGAAAAAGCTAAAGGGCAAACCGTAAGCACGGTAGCCCAAATAATCTAAGCCAGCCTCGTAGACCTCAGGTGTATGAATGAACCAAGGCAGAAAGTACTCGAGTCCAAATTTTAAGAACAGAAACAGGAGCAGGCCAATAACCATTTGAACCACAAAGAGGTTATCGACTATCTGTCCTATTTCTTTGAACTTGTTTTCACCCGCCCTACGAGCAATCAATATTTGACCGCCACGGGAAATACCATAGCCAATCATTTGCATAACTAAGTAGAAAACCGAAAAGAGCACCACAGCGCCCATTTCTAATTCGCCCACTCGACCCAAGAAAATTGTGTCTGTAAAACCGATTACATTTTGCGCCAATTGGAACAAAATGATTGGCATCGCAATCTTAAAGATGTTGCCGTATGTCGGCTTCAGTTCCATAAACGCTCGTTAGAGCCAGGATTTTTCGAAGATATCTCTCGCGTGATAGCTAATGATAAAATTAGAACCCGCACGTGCAAAGGCGTACATATTTTCCATTACCACAGCGCGCTCATCGATGAGCTTTTGCTTCGCTGCATTTTTAACCATACTGTATTCGCCTGAAACGTTGTAACAAGCAACTGGCAAATCAGTATTGCGATTTACTTCACGAATGATATCTAAATAAGCCAAAGCTGGTTTTACCATTACTACGTCAGCGCCTTCTTCTTCATCCATTTTCACTTCACGCAAAGCATCATTGGTGCTGCGGAAATCCATTTGGTAAGTTGAGCGATTGCCTTTCTTCGGAGAAGAGTTAGCCGCATCGCGGAAAGGCCCGTAATAAGCACTGGCATACTTTACTGCATAAGACATAATAGCCGTATTGTGAAAACCCTGCTTTTCCAGCGTCTCCCGAATGGCTCCCACGCGCCCGTCCATCATATCCGAGGGCGCGACCATATCAGCACCTGCTTGCGCATGTATAAGCGACATCAAAGAGAGGTATTCCAAACTCGGATCGTTTAGAATTTTACCGCTTTTCAAAACACCGCAGTGTCCGTGATCGGTGTAAGCACAAAGGCAAACATCGGTTATGATATACAAGTCATCACCGAAAGCTTTACGCAAATCGCGAATAGCAGAAGGCACCGCGCTATCGCTATCGTATGCGCTAGAAGCGTTCGAGCTTTTCGGCTCGTCAACTCCGAACAGTAAAATCTTGTTCAGGCCTAATTTGAGTCCTTTCTCGACATCACCCAAGAGTTTATCCGCCGACCACTGGTAAACACCAGGCATCGAATCAATAGCAGTTCGCTTCTTCTTTCCCGCTTTCAGGAAGTAAGGATAAACGAACATCTCCTTAGTCAATCTCGTCTCGGCAACTAGATCTCTAATATGCCTATTGGCCCGCAGCCGTCTTGGTCGTTTTTTGAAGAACATACGGGTGCAAGATAGGCATTCATAGAGGGAGTTTAAGTGGGATTTTGAGGGTGTATAGAGCGGATTTAGAAAAGCGAACGCCCAAATTAGCCTACATTCAATATCAAAGCGACATTAAGCCAATTCTGAATGAGTCAATTCGAATTTTAGATAGACAATCGCCGCAGATAAATAGCCAAGACT
>CAZZIZ010000017.1:0-28007 GCA_964654535.1 uncultured Chitinophagales bacterium | reverse complement strand
CAACCCGCAAGTCTGAAGACTTGCTCTAACGTTTCGGTCCAAGTCTGAAGACTTGAACCATACGTTGTTAGAAGACTTGAACCAAGTAGCAGACTTCAACCAATAAGAGTCTGAAGAAGCGTACATTTGACATCCCAAATGGATTTAAAGGGGCTGCTAGATTTATACCGCCGCGATCCACGTGTGCAACATCTGAAAGATATAGTTGACCAACCAACGGTTGAAAAATTATATTTAAAGGGATTGGTAGGCTCGCTCGGCTCATTTGTAGCCAGCGCGCTATTCCAAGAACTCCCCAGAACTTATCTTTTTGTTTTAGAAAACAAAGAAGAAGCCGCTTACTTCAAAGACGATCTCAAAAATATTCTAGACCGAAACGAAGTACTCTTCTTCCCAGATTCTTTCAAAAAGCCAGGCTACTTCGATGAGGTAAACAAGTCCAATATTCTCCTGCGTACCGAATCAGTCAGTCGCTTTATGAATAGCGTCACTACCGGCGAGTTGCTCATTACTTATCCCGAAGCCTTATTAGAAAAAGTAGTAGACAGTCGCACGCTAAGCGATAGCACTATTCTCATAAAAAAAGGTCAAGACCTAGAAACCGATGATCTAGTTGAACTACTAGTAGAAAACGGTTTTGACTTTACCGACTTCGTTTACGAACCGGGTCAGTTTTCTGTTCGTGGCGGTATCATCGATATTTTTTCATTCGGTAACGACTTGCCTTATCGAGTCGAGTTATTCGATACCGAAGTGGAGTCACTCAGAATTTTCGACCCTTCATCACAGTTGTCGGAAAAGAAAATTACCCAACTAAGCATTGTTCCCAATATTCAAACCCGCTTTTCAGGTTTAGAAAAACGCTCGCTTTTAGAAGTGCTACCGAACGATACAGTAGTTTGGATTAAAAACGGAGAAGCAACCGAAGCCATTTGGAAAGAGCGGGGGCAGTCAGCCAAAGATATTTTAGAGGAGCTGAAACAGTTACCAGATGTAGAAGAAACGTTGCAGGGAAATCCGCTTGAGCACTTTCTTTCTATCGAAGAACTTAAAGCGCAGCTGTCAGAATTAAGTGTCATCGAATTTGGCGGTGCCGATTTCTATGGCGGTCAAGAGTTAGGCT
Organism: uncultured Chitinophagales bacterium; assembly: GCA_964654535.1. Classification (GTDB taxonomy): domain Bacteria; phylum Bacteroidota; class Bacteroidia; order Chitinophagales; family UBA2359; genus CAZZIZ01. Next base: position 26,884 of record CAZZIZ010000017.1, on the reverse strand, counting down.
TCAATGCCATACCTCAACCGGCCTTCAATAAGAACTTCAGTCTGCTTATAGAAGACTTACGAAACCGAGAAGAAGAAAACACGGAAGTGTTTTTGTTTGGCGGATCACCGAGACAAATCAATCGCTTTCACCAAATATTTACCGACCTGAAAGCCGAGGTGAAATACCATCCCATTGTTAAGTCGGTCTACCAAGGTTTTATTGATCAGCAGCTGAATCTGGCGGTCTTTACCGATCACCAAATTTTTGATCGTTACTATAAGTACAACATTAAGCAAGCCTATTCTAAGAATAGAGCGCTGTCTATGAAACTCCTCAAGGAGCTGACCCCTGGGGATTTTGTCACCCACATAGATCACGGAGTCGGTCGTTATTCTGGTTTGGAAAAGCTAGAAGTTTCTGGAAAGACCCAAGAGTCGGTGCGTATTATTTACCGAGACAATGACCTTCTGTACGTCAACATAGCCAGCCTGCACAAAATCAGCAAGTTTGTTGGCAAGGATGGTCGCCAGCCGCGTCTATCGAAACTTGGCTCCGATACTTGGCAAAAGCTTAAAAGCAAAACCAAGAAAAAAATCAAGGACATTGCTAATGACCTTATCGCCTTATACGCCAAACGAAAAGCGACCAAGGGTTTTGCCTATCAGCCAGATACTTATATGCAAACCGAGTTGGAGGCTTCGTTTATTTACGAAGACACGCCCGACCAGTTAAAAGCAACGCAAGATCTCAAGAAGGATATGGAGTCCGAACATCCTATGGATCGTTTGGTTTGTGGTGATGTTGGTTTTGGAAAAACCGAGGTCGCTGTGCGGGCTACCGCCAAAGCACTGGCCGACAATAAGCAAGTGGCGGTTTTGGTGCCAACTACTATTCTCGCAGTCCAGCATTACAAAACCTTCAAGGATCGTTTGTCAGAGTTTCCTTGCACTGTTGACTATATCAATCGTTTCCGAACAGCCAAGGAAAAGCGTATCATACTGGAAAAACTAGAGAAAGGCGAAATCGATGTTTTAATTGGAACGCACTCTATCGTCGGTAAAAAAGTAAAGTTCAAAGATTTGGGCTTACTGGTAATTGACGAGGAGCAAAAGTTTGGAGTAGCAGTAAAAGAAAAACTGCGCCAGTTCAAGGTAAACGTAGATACGCTTACGCTAACCGCCACGCCAATTCCGAGAACGCTACAGTTTTCATTAATGAGCGCGCGTGACCTATCAGTTATGCGCACTCCGCCGCCGAACCGTCAGCCAATTCATACCGAGTTAATTTCTTTCGACGATAAAAAAATTCGTGATGCCATTCAGTACGAGGTCTATCGCGGTGGACAGGTTTTCTTTGTGCACAATCGCGTAAAAGATTTAGCTGAAGTAGCCGGAATGATCAAGCGATTGTGTCCAGACATAGATGTGGGGATGGCCCACGGTCAGCTGGACGGCAAGGACTTAGAAGACAAAATGATGAAGTTCATCAATCGTCAGTATGATGTTTTGATAAGCACCAACATAGTTGAGTCGGGTCTAGATATTCCAAACGCCAACACCATTATCATCAACAACGCCAATCACTTTGGCTTGAGCGATTTGCACCAGTTAAGAGGAAGAGTAGGGCGCTCGAACAAAAAAGCATTCTGCTATTTAATTAGCCCACCTCTACACGGCTTGCCCGCCGACTCGCGTCGTCGCTTAAAAACCATAGAAGAGTTTGCCTATTTAGGCAGTGGCTTCAATATCGCGATGAAGGATTTGGATATCCGCGGAGCAGGAAACCTCCTCGGTGGTGAGCAGAGTGGTTTTATCAGCGATATCGGTTTCCACACCTTTCAAAAAATATTGACCGAAGCTATTCAAGAGCTGCGCGAAAACGAGTACAAGGAAACTTTCAAAGACCAAATCATAGAAGACCGCGCCTTCGTTACCGATTGCCAAATCGATACCGATTTGGAAATGCACATTCCTGATTTCTACATCAACAAAATTGACGAGCGCTTGGCGATCTATCGCGAACTCAACGATTTGAAAAATGAAGAAGAAATAGAAACCTTCGCTAATTCCTTACGCGATCGTTTTGGCCACTTGCCAAAGCAGGTTAAGGAATTGTTTAATGCACTTAGACTTAGTTGGATTGCTACTCGCTTAGGTTTTGAACGTTTGGTGATAAAAGGAAACAAGCTACGCTGCATATTCTTAAGCAATCAAAACAGTCCTTATTACCAGTCGCCAGTATTCACGGCTATTCTCGGCGAGATTCAGGAAACGGGTAAGGGCCAGGTAAAACAAACCGCCAAATATTTGATGCTCATTTTCGAAGGAGTAAACAGTCTAGAGAAAGCGCACTTCTTTATTGAACACTTAGACAACAAAGTAGACAAGCGCCTCAAAGCTTCCGAAACCGAATCCGTTTGATATGGCAAAGTACTTTGTTGAGATTGCCTATTTCGGACGTGCTTATCACGGTTGGCAAGTACAGCCAAACGAGGTAACGGTGCAGTCCACCTTGGACGAAAAACTGTCTACTATTTTCAATCAAAGCATCACAACCGTCGGATGCGGTCGCACCGATGCGGGCGTGCACGCCAAGCAGTTTTTCGCACATTTTGAAACTGAAGCTGCCGTTCCAGATAAGTTCTTATACCGCATCAACAAAATGCTCCCGATGAGTATTGAGTTGAAGCGCATCTATGAAGTGGAGGATTGGATGCACGCGCGCTACCGAGCGAACTATCGTGCTTATGAATATTACATTCATTTCAATAAGGACGCTTTTTTGAGTGAGCACTCCTACTTTTATCCTTGGCTGCCCCTAGACATACCAGCTATGCAAAAGGCTTTCAAGATGATGCAGGACTTCAAAGACTTCCGTGCTTTTTGTAAAACAGGGGGTAATCAAAATCATTACTTGTGTGACATCTATGAAACCAAATTGGAACTTGACGAGCTTACCGGAAAACTGAAGTTCCGTATTGCCGCCAATCGCTTTTTACGTGGCATGGTGCGTAGAATCGTAGGTTGCTTGCTAAGTGTTGGAAAAGGGAAAATTACCTTAGAAGAGTTCGAACTTATTTTACGTGAAAAGAAGAAATTTAAACTCAATATTTCTGTTCCGCCGCAAGGGCTTTATCTCGTGGAAGTCCGCTATGTCACTAGTCAAGATGATTACTGGCAAGTACCCGATTCGGAGGAGTAGGCTTATCATAGATTAGCTTTAACCTAATAAGGTCCAAAATCGTTCATTTTCCAGATTGCGTTAAATCAGCCAGACGAGCGTTCGCCCAAACAGAAGTCGCTCTTACTCATTGTAGCTTTTATTCACCCTTATTGTGAGTCTATATTCGCATTTCAATACAATGAGTTATGAATAAATCGATACAGTACTTAATAATCTGCTTACTACCTGTTTTCCTGATTTCTTGCGGAGAATGTGAAGACGAAACCAAGAGAGTTGACGCAACCTTTTTGTCTTGGTTTCCTTATGAAGAGGAGACCCCGGTTTCATTTACTAATGCAAATTCGGAAACGAGCACCTTTACGCTGAGGCCTGGAGAGGATATTCAAACAGAGCCTAAGGGAGATGATTGCACCCGTACTTTTATCAAACCTTTTATGCAATTGGATACAGACGAGCAAGAACGACGCTTGAATATATGGTTACACAAGACTGACGAGCTTGTAGGTGGGGATAGAAATCAGTTGTGGGGCGTCTTAGACGGAGAAGATGGTCTTATAGAAGCAAGTGGAACACATTCAAACCTTAATAGTATTGAAGCCGAGCCAACTACGGTATCTCTAAACGGAACCATCTTCATCGAAGTAATTTCCTTAACGCTCAATAAAAACGATGTGGAAGTCATGACCGTGTTTCTACAAAAAGATATAGGACTTGTCGGGTACGATTATTTAGGGGAAACATGGGTATTGGACGAATAATTGAGTTTCGCTCTCAGCATTAGGCTGTACCTTTGCCGCCCGTGACTAAGCCCGCCAAAAATAACCGCATTCTAGATTTTGCACTCTTCAAGAGAGTCTTGGCACTAGCCAAACCGTTTCGTGGCACCTTCATTTTTGTTATGATTCTGGCAATTTTGATTGCCATCCTCGCTCCGCTCAAGCCTCACTTAATTCAGCAGATCGTCGATAACAACATCATGCAGCTAGATTTAGAAGGACTGACTAAAATGTCATTGGTCCTCTTTGCAGTATTGCTTGCAGAAACTTTTGTACGCTACAACTTTATTTATCGAGTTGCTTGGTTGGGTCAGTCCATCATTAGAAACTTGCGGTCTAGAGTTTTTGAGCACATCGTGGGCTTGCGCCTGCGCTTTTTTGATAATACACCAATTGGAACCGCAACCACCAGAGCGATCAATGATGTAGAAGCCATTAACCAAATATTTGCCCAAGGGGTTATCAATATTGCGGCAGACTTAATGACTATTACGGTGGTACTTATTATGATGTTTGTTAAGGACTGGTTGCTCACCTTAATTTGTCTGACCACTTTCCCGATATTCCTTTACGCTACCTATGTTTTCAAAGAAGGCATCAAAAAGTCGTACCAACAAGTTCGTACGCAGGTTTCGGAGATGAACGCTTTTCTACAAGAGCGCATTACTGGAATGCGCATTGTGCAGATTTTCAATGCCGAAGAAAAAGAACTCAAGAACTTTAAAGCAATAAATACAAAGTACAAGGAAGCAAACGTAACCGCCATTTGGTACTACTCGATTTTCTTTCCAGTCGTTGAGATTATTCAAGCGAGTGCCTTAGGGTTACTCGTTTGGTTTGGCGCTAATCAAGTGCTCGATCATCAAACCACCTTAGGAGTGCTAACCGCATTTATTATGTACTTGAGTATGCTGTTCAGACCTATGCGTATGCTCGCCGATAAATTCAATACGCTGCAAATGGGTATGGTTGCTGCGGAAAGAGTATTCGATATTTTGGACAACGACGAAATGATTGAAGACAAAGGGACTGCTCTGGCAGATCAAATCGAAGGCAGCATATCATTTAAAAATGTCTGGTTTGCCTATAACGAAAAAGACCACGTCATTAAAGACGTTTCCTTCGAAGTCAGTGCTGGAGAAAGCCTGGCTATCGTTGGGGCTACTGGCGCAGGAAAGTCCTCGGTAATAAACATCCTGAATAGATTTTACCCGATTCAAAAGGGCAGCATTTGCATAGACGGAGTGGACGCTACAGATTATCAACTTGACTCCATACGAAGCCAAATCGGATTGGTGCTGCAAGACGTATTCCTTTTTTCTGGAACAGTTATGGAGAACATAACCCTCAGAGACAAAAGTATAGCCAAAGAAAAAGTAGTCGAAGCAGCGAAAATGGTCGGTGCGCATGATTTCATTATGAAACTTCCAGGCAACTACGACTTCAATGTAATGGAACGCGGTGCAACTTTGTCAATGGGTCAAAGACAATTGATTTCCTTTATTCGCACCCTTGTTTTCGATCCGCGCATATTGGTTTTAGACGAGGCTACATCATCCATTGATACTGAAACCGAGCAGCTTATTCAAAAAGCCATCGAAAAGCTAATGGAAGGTCGGACATCCATTGTTATTGCTCATCGTCTTTCCACCATACAAAAAGCCGATCAGATAATGGTCCTTGACTTAGGCGAAGTAAAGGAAATCGGGAGCCACGCAGAACTATTGGCTTTAAATGGCTGGTACAAAGATCTCCACGATATGCAGTTTTCGAAGGAAAGTGCTGCCTAATTTAGAATCCATAAGTTTGGCTTAATTCGTACTTTGGAAACGTGCAAACGTGGTTTACAATAATAAATCCAATTTCCGGTGGAGGAAAAGGAGTTAAGCTCTGGGAGAAATTGAATAAGGAATTAAACCAAGCACAAATACCCACTACACACTTTTTTACCGAATTTAAACAACACTCGACAGAGTTGTGCAGGGATGCTATAGCCAAGGGTTTCCGACGCTTTATCGTAATAGGTGGCGATGGAACCTATAATGAAATTGCCAACGCGGTCTTAGGTCAGAATGAAGTTCCGTCCGAAGAGATAAGTTTGGTTTTTTTGCCAGCAGGAACTGGTAACGACTGGGTACGTACACTAGTAATGCCCAAACAGGTTTCAGAGATCGTAAGTCTTATTCGTAAACACAAAACTAAACTAGTAGACGTCGGTGAAGTAACTTTCTACAACGGCCTCGAGCAGGGCAAGCGTTTTTTTATAAATATTGCCGGCCTGGGTTACGATTCCTTCGTGCTTGAAAAATTTCTAAGCAAATACAAAAACGTTGGTCCCTTGTCTTATGTGCTTTCTGCCTTACGCGGTATTTTTCAATACAAGAATGTTCCTATCGATATTCGAATAAACGGCAAAAAGATAGCGGATAAAGTATTTCTGTTCGGCGCAGCTATTGGAAAGTTCTATGGCTCTGGCATGAAACTGGCCCCCGAGGCTTCTCCATTCGACGGTTTGTTTGACGTAACCATTGTAAAGAATGTTACCAAGATGCAAGTCATAGGCTTGTTACGTTTTTTGTACAACGGCAAATACATGCCGCACAAAAAAATTGAAACGCACCGCACATCTTCCGTGGACATTAGCTCAGAAGAAAAAGTGTATTTGCAAATGGACGGCGAGTTGGCAGGACATACTCCAATACAGATACTTTCCAAGAAGAGTGCACTTCAGGTCGTACTGCCTTAGTTACGTTTAAATTTATGTGAAAATGTTTTGGGCAGCCTTCTGGCTATCCGCTTGTACTCGGCACTTGGAAAGTGTTTTCGCTCAACACCTTGGCAGGAGCTTCTTCTAGTCGCTCTGCACGGTGGAGCTCAATACACTTTCCAAGCACCTCATACCGCTTCTATCCAAGCTGCATTATTATTCAAAGGAAGACGACTGCTAAACGGCCATCCAATCTTTTACCTTAAGCAAAAGCTCTGCCTCAGTACTTTGAAAGCGATCTTTCGTATACCACTTGTGTAATTCTACAGTGTAGGTATCATAGTCAAGACTATCGTCGTTCTTATAGTCGCGAGTCATTTGCTGCGCGTGCTCTGGACGTGGTCCCCAGTTACCAATTTCTTCAAGCGTCTCAGCGTTCAAGCAGATTAGCTTAGGAATCGAGCGCCCTCCCTCGGTCAAGTACTCATCCATGATTTTGGGATGCTCATCGCGCAGAATAAACTTTATCGTGATGTTCGGACCAGCCTCCGCGATTTTTACTAATCCCGGAATGATTTGCGAGGCATCACCACACCAACCTTCCGTCAAAATCAGCCAAATCCACTCATCAGTATTGCTCTCTACCGCGCTTTTTAAATCCTCATTTAGTTTGAAAGTTTTATCGATACGCTTCATGCGCGTTACGCTCATTTTGGTGTAGTGCAAAATGGCTTCATTGTTATCCATAAAATCTCCAGTCACTTTATTTTGACTGAGCAAATCATCAATGAGATCGCGGTATTGACCATAAGTCATTGCACCATCAATAAGTTCAGGAGTAAAAAGTTTATTCATAATTCTGTCGATTAACAAATGACAAAGCTAGCGAATTATTAAAAACTGAATTGGATAAAAGGAGTAAAGATCCACTTCGTACTTCTTTGATGGAAAAATCAACCCTGGTTTTTTACATCGCTCGGCGTAAGCGCTACGAGTTGTTTGTAGTAAAAGAGTATGACCACCACGGCTATGATGCAGCTTGAGCCAAGAATGCCCAAGGAAAGTAAAATATGGTCAACAAAGAAGGGGAGCGTCAGCATTGCTGCTAGCATAAATCGAATACTTGTGCCCACAAAGCGAGTTACACTATTAGCGCGACCAATCAGCTGATTGGGAACCAACTTGAGCAGATAGCTTACCCGCATTATTCTAGAACCAGCATTGGTAAATCCCAAAAGGGTAATAAGCCCATAGAATAGGTAGACAGAATGAAATCCGATTAAGGTGAAATAGGCACCTATGGCTATACAGGTTAGGAGAACCACAACAAATACTTCGCTCTTTTTAGTAAACAGAAATCGTATAAATACACCAGCTAATACCGAACCCAGAGCCCAGCCCAGTTCCCCTAAACCATAAGTAGTACCATCACCTTTTAAAATTTCATTGATGTATCCTGGACTTAAGTAAAAGTTGAGAATAAGAATGGTAGCGAATAGTATTCCGCCCGCTACGCCAAACACAAAAATGAGCGGGTTATTACGTAAAAACCTGATCCCAACTTTTAGCCTTGCGACCGCAGAGCCAATTTCCAGTTCTCGCTTCTTCGTAGAAGTATAGCGAATCATTAAGATGCAGAATATGGCAATCGTATAGGAAAGCCCATCGACTAGAAAAATGCGATGCAGTGGCCAAGCCTCGATATCAAAATTGAGATTGATAAGATCACCGAGGTAGGACTCGCCCCCTTGCACACCAGACAATAAAATCGCCGCAAGTCCACCGGCCGTCATAGAGGCTAATTGACCTTGTATTTCGATGTAGGAAGTAATTTTCTTATAGTCCTTGGGCTCGACAAGCTCTTGAGCAAAGGCATAGAGAGTAGGGTAATGAACGTTGTAGATAAAGACCGTGATGGCAAAAGTCAGGCAGACCAGTGCGACAGGTACGGCTTGCTGCGAAAAGCCATAAGCACCAATCGCCAATAGACAGCATGCTCCAGTAATGTTTTCTGCAAGAAAAAGCTTCTTTCGATTGTACTTATCGACTAATATGCCGCTGTAGACTCCCCAAAAAATTGAAAAAAAAGTCACTATAGTAAATAGCCTTCCGAACATACCCCGATCACCTAAGGTATCCTCGAAATACCAGGGAATAGCCAGCATACTAATGCCCTGAGCCACCCCGGAAATGGAGTTGGCAGCGAATAGGAAGAAGATGGCTCTCTTGTTTTTCAGGTGCTAGCAAAGGAACAAAATTGGACTTAATGTTTTTTAGGTCTTTTCAAGACCTATTGTGGGCCTATGCCTGCTTTATGTCTGCTTGAAAGCAAAATGCATGAATGCATTTTGATTAACTTTGAACCAACAAATATCCAGGCCAGAAGCTTGGGTGTAAACAATTCAGATATTATGACCCAGCGTGTTATTTCTTTGTACAGTGAGGCTACTCCTAATCCTGAGAACATGAAGTTTGTAATGAACAAGATGTTGTATGCACGTAACAACGTGGACTTTCAGTCTGCGGAGGAAGTAGATGGCGCTAGCCCTTTTGCTGACCAACTTTTCGGTCTACCCTTTGTGAAGGGAGTTTTCATTTCCAACAACTTTGTTACTGTAGCCAAGAAGCCTGATTACGATTGGAACGATATTATTCCTCAAATCAAAGAATTTATAAAAGGCTACTTACAAGATGACAATCCAATTGTCAACGAAGCTCTAATCGCTGAGCGCAAAGGTGAAGCACAAGAGGCCATTATTTTCTCTGAAGACGATGCCGAAATTGTAGAGAAGATTAAAGGAATCCTTGAGAAGTACGTACAGCCTGCGGTTGAAATGGATGGTGGTACCATTGTTTTCAGAAACTATAAAGAAGGGACTGTAACTCTTGGTATGCAAGGTGCTTGTAGTGGTTGCCCTTCTTCGACCGTCACGCTTAAGAATGGTATTGAAGGTATGATGAAGCGTATGATCCCTGAAGTTCAGGAGGTCGTTGCGGATGCTATGTAAGCGTCTTAAGATTAGGCAGACACTAGTTTGTTTTCTCTTTCCTAATCTTTCGGTGAAGGAAAAAGCCTAATAGGCCCGCACATTCTTCCCTTCCATATAGTTAATGTAAGCCACATTTACTACACGATTGCCTCCAGGAGTAGGATAGTCGCCAGTAAAGTACCAGTCTCCTGTATGTCCGGGACAAGATTCATGCAATCCTTCTATGGTTTGGTAGATAACTTCCACGTTGGCAGTAATGGTTGAAGGACGAATAATCTCAGAGATCTTTTTCGAAATCTGATCCGCAGTAAAGTGCGCATAGAGTTCTTTAACGCGGTTCTGCATTTCATCAAGCGGTTTTTTGATTTCCTCAATGCAAGCGTGGTATACGCGTTCCATTTCGTCTTCAAGGTTATTATCACGTAACAAGGCCACCATTGCGCGGAAGGCAACGAACTCTCCTAGCTTCGACATATCGATACCGTAGCAATCTGGGTAGCGTATTTGCGGGGCAGAAGAAACAACCACTATTTTCTTTGGACTCAAGCGATCAAGAATGCTGAGGATGCTCTTTTTAAGTGTAGTTCCTCTTACAATCGAATCATCAATGACTACTAAGTTGTCTTGATTTTCGCGAACAGTTCCATACGTGATGTCATATACGTGAGACACCATTTGGTCTCGGGCAGAATCTTGAGTGATGAATGTTCGCAGCTTGGCATCTTTAACAGCTATTTTTTCTACGCGCGGTCTTAGGTCAAGCAACTCATCGAGATCACCGTTCATATTCATATTGCCAGAAGTAATGCGCTCGCGCTTCATTTTGGTTAAGGCGTCTTCTACTCCTTTGACCAATCCATAAAAGCAAACTTCTGCCGTGTTCGGTATAAAAGAGAAAACAGTGTTTTCGAAGTCGTGGTTGACTGACTCTAGAACGCGCTCACTGAGTACATAGCCTAATTTTTGACGCTCTTTATAAATCTTTTTGTCTGTTCCCCTTGAGAAGTAAATACGCTCAAAGCTGCAAGACTTTTTCTCTCTTGGCTCGGCATATTGTTCTAGTCGAATATCACCGGCCTTGTTGATCATTAGCGCGTGAGCTGGTGGTATAGCAGTGATTTTATCGTAGTGCACCATAAACGAAGACTGAATAGCTGGTCGCTCGGAAGCGGCCACCACTACTTCGTCGTCTTGGTAATAGTATGCAGGACGAATACCACTTGGATCGCGGATGACAAAAGAATCTCCGTGACCAGTCATACCAGCAATAGCATAGCCTCCATCGAAATCTTCGGTGGAACGAGAAATGATTTTTAACAAATCTAACTCCTTGGCGATGATAGCGGTGATTTCTCTATTGTCGTAACCTTTGTTTTTGTACTTATTGAAAATGTACTGCACGCCGTAGTCTAAAAAGTGACCGAATTTTTCAAGTACGGTTACGGTATCAGATTTTTCTCGAGGGTGTTGACCGAGTTCTATGAGCTTGTCGAAAAGCTCTTTTACGTTGGTCATATTGAAATTGCCAGCCAGAAGTAAGTTTCTGGTAATCCAGTTGTTTCGTCTTAGTACTGGATGACAATTTGATTCTTTGTTTTTGCCATGCGTACCATAACGCAGGTGACCCATTAAGAGCTCACCAGTATATGGCACGTTCTCTTTAAGCCAGGAAATATCCTTTAAGCTTTGCGGCTTATTGCGTTCGAGCTTAGCAATATTCTTGAATTGTTTTTCGAAAAGTTTTTTAACGGAATTGGCATCTGCGCTTCGATGCCGATCAATAAAGTTGAAGCCCTGTGGTTGATCTAGTTTGACGCAAGCTATTCCGGCACCGTCTTGACCGCGGTTGCGCTGCTTCTGCATCATTAAGAATAATTTTTGCAGCCCGTAGAATGGCGTACCATATTTTTCGTGGTAAAATTCGAGAGGTTTCAGAAGGCGAACAAGTGCTATACCGCACTCGTGCTTTATTGGGTCGCTCATTATTGCTGCTAAGCACTAAAGTTATAATCTTCTGGGCAATTGCGTAATGCTAAATGTGGAAAAAGATTAAGGGCGACTACTAAGTGCTGTCTGGAAGAAAGCAAGGGATACTTAAAGCAGAATTTTGAGTATCCAGAACTATTTGAGCAGAACAATTGTCTAGGGATTTTCCTTTAATCTTGTAATCCTGATTCAGACAAACGCGTGAGGGATAGAGGGGTAGACCAATGAAGGAGCTTGGGGTGAGAAGAGTATTTTTACCGAAATACTCTTGACACCAAGCTGCTTCGTTGGTCTGTGTTTGAGCTCCTGTTGCTGGCAAGCGCCGAACCCTCAGCACCTAAGTGCTGGATGGGTGATGCGTGCCGCTAGCAGAACAGAGCGAGCCCCGATAGCCCGACCCCGAACTTGCTGCGCCCGCAGCAATGTTGCTTGCCGCTTCGCGGCAGAAGCAAATTGCGAGAAGCAGCAGAAGTGAGTGGGGCACGCCCATACCATTAAACTTTGATTCGCTCTAGCTCATCAAATTTGGACTGAGCAATCTTAAACAATCTTGCCGATAATATCTTCTATAGAAATGCCCTCGGCTTCTGCCTTGTAGTTCTTAACGATACGGTGGCGCAAAATAGGCACAGCCACTGCTTTGACGTCTTCGATGTCAGGAGCGTACTTGCCTGAAACGGCAGCGTGGCACTTCGCACCAAGTACTAGGTATTGGCTGGCTCTCGGGCCGGCTCCCCAACTGAGGTACTGGTTTACGATTTCGGCTGCGGTACTTTGACCAGGACGCGTTTTGCTGGCTAGTGACACAGCATACTCCAATACGTTGTCTGGAATAGGAATGCGGCGCACCAGCTTCTGAAATTCTACTATTTGCTCTCCTGATAAAATTTCGCTCACTGTAGCACTTTGCGCAGTGGTGGTTCTTTTTACTACGTCTACTTCTTCTTGGAAGCTTGGGTAATCCAATTTTATGTTGAACATAAAACGGTCTAATTGCGCTTCAGGTAGGGGATAGGTTCCTTCTTGCTCAATCGGGTTTTGGGTGGCCAATACGAAAAACGGCTTCGCCAAAATGTGCTTTTCCCCAGCAGCGGTAACCGTACGCTCCTGCATAGCTTCTAAAAGGGCAGCTTGCGTTTTTGGTGGCGTACGATTTATCTCATCGGCCAAAACGATATTGGAGAAAATAGGGCCTTTGATGAATTTGAAATTTCTGTTGTCGTCTAAGATTTCCGAACCAGTAATGTCACTCGGCATTAGGTCGGGAGTGAATTGAATACGTTTGAACGAAAGGTCTAGAACGTCCGAGATGGTTTGTACTAGTAAGGTTTTGGCCAATCCAGGTACACCGACCAATAAACTGTGGCCATCACAAAAAATGGAAATGAGTACGTACTTAATAACCTCGTCCTGTCCGACGATTACTTTTCCTATTTCCTGACGAAGGTCGTTATATGATTTGGCGAGTGCATCGACCGCTTGAACATCTGATGTTTGATTGGACATTTCTTAATTGAAATTTTGGCAAAAATACCGAATATCTGAATGCTTGGTGGCTATAAAATCCACGTCAATTATTCCATTTGATCAAGCTTTCGCAGTCGCTATACTCTGAACTAATTTCCACGTAGGTTTTGCCTGTTTTATTGGCGACCCAATCGCTGAGCACCTGCTGTTGCTTTTGCACTCTGGCCATTTGTTGTATCCGATCGTAGTCGGTGTCAAGATTGGCTCGATGAGGCGCGGTTTTGTTGAGGAGTTTCAATATTTTGATATTCTGACTTCCGTCTTGTTCGGTTAGAATCGTCGGTGAAGAGAGCTCTCCTATTTCCATGGATTCGAGAATGAAGAAATACTCCGGTTGAATTTGATCCATCTCGAAAATTGTAGTGCCATTGTATGGGTTTATTAAGTTTCCTCCGGCCTTTCTGCTTTCTTCAACCTCGCTATACTTTTTTACGGCATCGGCAAAACTGATGGTATCTCTCTGAATTACGTTTACAATGCTGTCCGCATATTGTTGCGTATTGCTCAAGGCTTCACTAGTAACCTTGGGCTTAATAAGTATGTGCTGGGTATTGATTCTGTTACCGCGCCTTTCCAATAGTTTGATTAAGTGATAACCAAATTGAGATTCTACTATGTCTGAAATTTCGCCGTTTCTCATACTAAAAGCCGCGGCTTCAAATTCTGAAACAAAGTCGCCTCGGTTTGTCCAACCCAAATTTCCTCCCGCACGTCCTGAGCCAGGGTCTTCGGAATAAACTTCCGCCAAGGATTCAAAAGTATCCGACCCATCCAATATTCTGGTTTTGATGTCTTGAAGCTTGTTGTAGGCTTTGTCTTTTTCTTCTTTACTGATTTGGGGTTTTATAATTATTTCTCCTACTTCTACTTCCGCGTTGAAATACGGAACACTATCTGAAGGAAGTGAATGGTAAAACTGACGAACCTCCGATGGTGTAACCGAAACAGAACTCAGAACTGACTGCTGCATTCTTTGTGCGAGCAAGAGGCTTCTTATTTCGGGACGAAACTCTTCTTTAAACTGTCCAACAGTTTTGTCGAAATGTTCTTCAAACTTTGCTTCCGAACCCAATAGGTTTATGTAGTAGCGGAAACGACTATCTAGTTCGCTTTCTACTTCTTCTGGGGCTACTTGAACACTATCAAGCTCGGCTTGATTGACCAGCAATTTTTCAAGTAATATATTGTCTAAGACGTCGCAGCGTGTAACTGGTTGGCCTTGACTTTGGTTTTGCTGAAACTGGATTTCTACTTCGCTATAGAGCACAATTCGATCTCCAACTTTGCCTACTATTTTGTCTATGATTTGTTCGTCTTGTGCTTGAAGGCTAAGACTAGCCAGCAGGGCACACGTAAGGACTATTTGCTTAATTACTTTCATAAATCTCGAACTCTTCTCTTTTTAGTGCGTCTTCGTAAATTTTATTCCTAGCCTCCTTAGTATAACGCAACTTTCTAAGCTTGATTATTACCTTTTCGATCTCTTTTCGCTTAAAGGCCAAAGGTGCAACTTCATTTTCAGAAATAAAGCCATCGAACTGCACTACATAAAGACTTTTTTCGTCATTAAGCTGCACCAGCTCGGTGTTCTGGACATATTGACGTGGATTTCCACTTTTTATCGGGAATTGACGGGCTATTTCGTCTAGAAAGAGCCATTCCCCGTCAACGTTGAACTTTGTAGCATATTGAAATCCATAGTCATTTAGCTTCTCAAAGTTCATATCGTCCATATTCTTCATCCAATGGACCAAGGAGTCAACTTGCGGACTTTCGGGCTTTAGGACGAAGTATTTCACAAAAGCTATCGGATCGCGTAGTATCAGCTTGTTTTTGTTTTCGGCGTAGTAGGATGCTACTTCGTCGTCTGTAACCAGGGTGTCCAGGTTTTGCTTTATCAACTTGGTCTCGTAGAGGTAGATCATAAGAGACTCCTTGTATTCCTGCGCTTGACGGTTTATTTTATCAAGATCTTCTGGTAAATACTCTTGCGACTTGGTAAGAAGGAGTTTGTTTTTCACCCAGTCGTTTATGAAAAAAGTACTGGCTTCAAGGCTGTCTTCGGGGGACATGTTATCGCGGATTACCGCACTTAGGTCCTCTTGGTATAAAACATAGCTACCGACCCGTGCAACCTGTACTTGGTCGCCCTGTAGCTCTTGCGTTTTACTCCTAAAAAACTGACAGGATACTAAAGAGAAAACTAGGAAGAGTAAAGCGTTAGTTCTTAATAATGCCTTCGACAACTCTTTTGTTTATGCTTACGGGGTATTTTTTTCGTAATTCACTTATCCACTCAGCTTCTAGTTCTGCTTGGTAATCTGAGATGACATAACCCTTAGCATCTTCTAGAGCTTTCGGTTCGCCTATTACAATATCGTCTATGATAAGCAGTTGAAAGCCGCCGTCGGGGTCGGCAAAAACTTTTCGTTCGCCTACTTCCCAATCCATAGAATCTAGATATTCATTTTCTCCTTTTTCGTACTTGCCCTTTTGGATCCTAAGTGCTTCAGGAGATTTTTTATTCAACTTAGCAGCAACCTTAGTATTAGAGAATCCTTTATCTAAAAACTTAATCGCTTTTTCCGCCGTTTTTTCACTGTCGCATTTAAGTTTCGTTGTGTTGGCGCGTGGATCCCAGACATAGTCTCTTCTGTTTCGTTTGTAGAATTCGTCCAAACCAGTGCTGTCGGTTACTGCTTTTTCCCAGACCTTAGTATTGGTTAGTTCAAACAACAACATGCCGTCGTGGTACTCGCGCATTAGGTTTACAAAATCAGGATGCTTTTCTTCTAGTAAAGAATCTTCTTCTTTAAACAACTCCGCTTCAATAAAGCGATCCAGGTTACGACGAACATTTAGAGTTTGACTTTGTGAGCGGTATCTTCTTTGATGCTTTTCTAGGTAAGGAATAAAATCGCCAACCATAACATCGCGACCGCGTATAGTTAGCAATGGCGTATTGACACTTGGTATTTTGTCCCCTTTCCATTGGCCATTGGCATAGCTCTCGTCTACTTGATCAATGAAAGTAGTAATGTGAATAGGGTATTCCTTGTAGTTAAATTCCTTTTTAAGGTTGCCGATAAAAGTACTCTTCGCCACTTCAGAGCGACTGTCTTTTTCGACTTTCGCTTTCAAATGTGACTTCATTTCGTCAAACGTTCCCAGCGGTCTTTTATCGAGGAGTTTCAAGATATGCCAGCCATATTCTGTTTCGATAGGTTCACTTATCTCACCTTTATTTTTCAGACCAAATGCAGCATCTTCAAAAACAGGCACCATCTTGCCAGTTCCAAACCATTGTAAATCGCCAGCATTTTTTTTCGTGCTTTTGTCTTCGCTGTTTTCTACGATCATAGCGTTCCAATCAGCACCGTTTTGTAATTCACTATGGAATGTATAAATGCGTTCCTTTATCGCTTTTTGCTTTTCTTCTTCCGCAAATTTTGGTTTTTTCAAAAACATATGAGCTACTCTTACTTCCCCTCTGGCTGGACGCTCGGCTATTACGTTTACCAGGTGATATCCGAATTTAGTTTCGACTGGCTCCGAAACCTCTCCAATAGGGGTGTTAAAAGCTGCGGTTTCAAAATCATATACAGTACGGAACACCGAAACAAAACCAATGTCGCCATTGTTTTCTCTTGCCGATGGATCTTGCGAATGCTTGCTCGCCAATTCATTAAAGTCGGCACCTTTGCGCAGTTCATCACGGAGTTCATTTATCCGTTTCAATGCCGCCTTGCGATCTTTAGGCGTAGCATTCTCAGCCACCTTAATTAAAATGTGTGAGACGTGAACATCTTTTTGGCTTCGATCGTAAGCCTCTTGTAACAACTTTTTAGTAACGCGCGTATCCTTCAAATAAGATTGCGCCAATTGCTTCCGATATCCTGCAAGTTCTTTTGCAAAAGCTCTAGTATCATTTAGCTTCATCTCTTTCGCCTCTTCTACTTTAAGTTTAAAGTTGACGTAGAGATTCAAATATTCCTCGACGGAAGACCGAGAGTATATGTTGCTGTCCTTGTTGTTGTTTTTTTCGTAGACGTATTTGAACTCATCAAGCGACACCTGCTGCTCACCAAATTCAAATATTGTTTGTGCATTTATTCCCAGTGAAACCAGGATTAGCCACAAGTATTTCATTTTCATTACTTTATAAAAACTTTCGGAAGGTGCTCTTATTAGAACGAAGCACAAAAATAGATATTTTCTAGCGTACAATTAATTGAAAAATGGCCCTGCTTTTTAGGGTTTTTGTCTTCTTTTAAGCGTGCCACTAATGCCCTTGGGAATGTGACTCCCCTCCCTTTTATGGGAGGGTTTTTGCTGTGTGAATCGGAATGTTTGAGCCTGGTTTAATGAGTTTTGGGCGTGCCCCTCGTCGGCCCAGACTCTTTTGCCTACGGCAAAGCCAACGCTGCACTCGGGGCGCTATGCTTCACAGCTCGGCAGTAGCCTCGGTCTTGTGCTTGCGGCTGCAAAGCAAGCTGCTTCTACCGCAAGCGGTAAGCATTTGCTACAGCCACAAACAAGACTGCTCCCATTTGGTCGCACTGTTCGCAGCGCTCACGCATTTACCTGAATGAGTTTTTTTGGAAATTATCTGCATTTTATTTGATTCAATCCTCGGATTGAACAATGCCTAATCATGTTCTATCACAAGCTGATTAACTACGACTGGTCTATGGCTATATTAACGTTTTGGACTTAATAAGCTTCATTCCCTTTTTGCATAAGAAAAGTCCGAAAAGGAAGATAAGTATGTTGATAATGACGCCCGTACCATATTGAGAATACTGCTGCCAACCAAAATCCAACTGCGGGCCCTGTAGAAAGGTAAATAGGTTACTGAAAAAGTTCGACTTGGAAAAGAATGTGCTCAGAATAAGCAAGGCTCCAAATAAGGTCATAGGAACACCTAAAATTATTTTAAGAATTCGCTTCACTATCAAGACTCACGTAATCACCTTCAGCAATTTGCAAGCATAACCCTCCGTCCGACGGTAAAATGAAACCTTGTCCATTATCTTGAACATAATAAATAAACCAAGCCCTCCCTTTTCACCACGCTCAATGCAAGCCGTCCAATCAACAGCAGGCTTTTTAGCACTGGATGGATGCTTAGGGCCTATGTCAAAGATTTCTACTTGGAGTTTTTCTTTATCCAGCACCATCTCGATTTCAATCTTCTTATGCTCATTGCAGTCGTTACCGTGTATAATAGCGTTGGCACATGCCTCGTCGATCGCCAAGACCAATAAGTGTCTTTCTTCACTACTCAGCGGCGTACTCGAAAGCGTGTCCTTCACGAAGAGTCGGACTTCTTTCAAATGATCTTTATTACAAGGTATCGAGAAGTTATACTTCATTCAAATATTGAATTGCATTTGGTTCCGCTTCATCTATGTGCAGTATTTCATGCAGACCTAACATTTTAAAAACGTTGTAGACATCCGGTTTTAAAGAAGCCAATGCAAACTTGCCTCCTCGCTCCTTAAAATCTTTAACGTAGGAAACAAAAACGCCCAGGCCAGCAGACGAGATATAATCTAGTCCAGCACAGTCAAAAAGTATTTTGTTTTGTTCTTCCTCTAGGGCTTTTTTTATTGCTTCATCAAGGTGTATGGATGAACTGGCGTCTATTTCTCCGTTTATGCTAATACGGTAGAACGCGCCTTCTTGTTTAGTTTGAATTTCCATTGTACTAAACTAACTATTTGATTTTGACAACGACCAGTGTTGTATCGTCATTTATTTCTTCAGTATTCCCGAATCGCTCACAATCCATAATAATGGCGTTTTTAATTGTGTCTGCCGAATGTTCCTGGGCGCTCTCCAATTGATTCAACAGTCTCTTTTGTCCATAGAGTTCACCATTTGCGTTTTTATTTTCAGTAATGCCGTCTGTAAACAAAACAATGATATCTCCAGATTGCAAATTGCGCTCGTATATATGTATGTGATCGCTAAATGAGCGGTCACGCACTATTCCCAAGCCCATTCCTTTGTCTTCAAAGTAGCGTGCCTTTTGCAACATAGAGTCGTAGTATAAAATTGGAGTGTGTCCAGCTCGGCAATAGCGCAGCTTTAAAGCCTCCAAATCTATTTCAATAACGGTTACCGCAGTAAACAAAGCTCTCTTCAAACTTTTACTTACCGCTTGATTGGTTACTTCCATAAACTCCTTCATCGGTAAGTTCAAGTGAATCATCGCTTGGAATATGCCCCGCAATTCTGCCATGTAAAAAGCGGCAGCACTCCCTGAACCAGCCACGTCGCCGATAATAATGTCAAGTGAGTCGTTGTCATAAGTAAAGTCGTAGTAGTCTCCACCCACCTCTTGTGCAGCTTGAGACCAACCACTCAATTCAAAATGTTCAGTTATCGGATTCTCAGTTGGAATCAGATCCATCTGAACCTTGCGCGCCAAGTTGAGTTCTTCTCGTACTCGAATGCTCTGAATGTTCTCCTCTTCTAAGTCGGCCATTTCAAAAGATACCTGGGCCTGCTCGATATAGCTTTTAACCAACTTAATGGCGTAATCATCGAAGCCACTTGCCATCGTGCGCAGGAGCACAATTATACCTCTTAGATTTTCTTGTTTGTTCAATACTGGAAACATCAACATAGAATTGTAAGCGAAGCTTCCCTGTTTCATTATTCCTTTCTTCGTAAGATTTGGAATGTAAAAGGAATTCTTCTCGGGCTCGCGTTCAATCATACTTATCAATCCCATACTTTGATCGAGTTGCTTAATGCTCGCTTCTTCAGCGACAGGATTAACCACTTCTTTTTTACCTTCACTATCAAAATAAATCAGCGCACCTACATCTGCATTTGAAGAGCGAAAACAGTTTTTAAACAGAATATTGAAGGTGCGGAAAGGGTCGTCTTTATTTAGAACCGAGCGACTGATTTGTTGAAAGGATTTTACCTCAGTGCCTCGTTCTTCCATTACCGACATTATCGGGAGATTGAAAGTGATGCCTAAGAAAGAAATAATGCTATAAGCAGCAACCGCAAAGGTCACCAATATCAAAAAGGCGTTTAGTGTAATCGGTTTGGCGATTAGGTTGGGCAAATTAATCAGGTAAAGCTTTTGCACCAGAACTAAGGAGGTAAGGAGAATTAGGGCCAATAAAACCAAACACTGTCCGCGGGTTTTTTGATTAATGAGGGCAATCCATTTCAATCGAAAAAGCAGTCCCAACAAAATAATGCAACCCGAGAATAAAAGCATGTAACTGAGCAAGGTCAATATTTGTCCCTGTAAGACAATGCTTATGGCGCTTAGGCCAAGAACCCAAGTAAGTATGTTCCAAAGCTTGAGTACGTTTTCGTTCGCTTTTACAAATTGTAATTTTTTCAAGAAGGTAAAGGCGTAAAGAAAGTAGGCCATAATGCCGTAGAAGGAAGCCAACTCGAGCGCTCGTATAAAGGGTCCTATCTGAGTAAACCACGCTTCGCTAAGCAGCAAATAGAGTATGTCCGGGGTAATAGCCCCTGTATAAGCAATCAAGCCATATTTTAAAATATCCGTTAAAAGCTGGGTTACATTCGATATTTGCGTACGCTTAGAAAACTGGTTGTAGTAAATCAGTAAAGTCACCAGTGAAGCCGCTAAGGCAAGCCTAAAAAAGATAGCCGGAAGCGCAACATCTATTAAGCCAAAAAGGTCGCAGATAAACACGATCGCGAACGCGAGTAGGCTAATAGAAAGGAAATATTTTGCGTTTCGATTATTCAAAGCAGGATTATCGAAAATAAGCAAATAGGATAGGGAATATTGTTTAGGCTTTAACGAACTTTGCATTTCATTGGAGTAAATGCGCAGAGGAAAATTATTAGAAGGAATATTAGTTGAAGGCATCGCTGCAGGTGGTAAAGGCGTGGCACGTTATAATGACAAGGTCATGTTTATAGAAGGTGCCGTACCTGGTGATGTGGTCGACGTAAAAGTCAAAAAGGACAAAAAGGCCTATACCGAAGCCAGAACCGTAAAGATTGTCGAACCCAGTAAAGAGCGCAAAGAACCAAAATGCATTCATTTCGATGACTGTGGAGGATGCAAATGGCAATACCTAGATTATGCCAAGCAACTTGAGCTAAAAGAGGGAATTGTAAAAAATGCATTCCAACGTATTGCTAAGATTGAACCTCAAGAATACTTGCCGATATTAGGAGCAAAAGAAGAGTATTACTACCGTAACAAGATGGAGTTTACCTTTTCTTCTCAGCGCTGGAAAACTATAAAAGAAGTTGCTACTGATGCCAATTTGGAAATAGAACCAGGACTAGGATTGCACCCGCCTCGTTCATTTGCCAAGGTTGTCAATCTAGAGGAGTGCCATTTGCAAGCAGATACGAACGACTTACGTGTACGCGTTCGTGACTACGCACTTTCAAAAGGTTACACCTTTTATGACATACTGAACCACGTTGGCTTCCTGCGTACGCTTTTGGTGCGAAGCACCAAAAGCGGAGAGCTACTCGTAGTGCTTGTAATGGCCGAAGACGATGCAACCAAGCGAGAAGATATGCTAACTTTTATTGCCAGCAATTTTCCGCAAGTCGTTTCCCTTAACTACATCATCAATAAAAAACTAAACGACTCGCTTTTCGATCAAGAAGTAATTCCTTACAAAGGCGATCCCTTCATTTACGAAACTTTAGGTGAGCTGAAGTTTAAAATTAGTCCTAAGTCATTTTTTCAAACCAATTCAAAGCAAGCAGAAGCACTTTACGATGTGGCTAAAGAATTTGCTGAGTTAAAAGGAGATGAAAAACTCCTCGACCTGTACTGCGGAACAGGCAGCATCGGTTTGTATATGGCTGATCAATGCCAAAGTGTCATCGGTATAGAAACGGTCGCAGATGCCATTGTCGATGCCAAGCACAACGCCGACTTAAACAAAATCGACAACTGCGAATTTTTGTTAGGAGATGTAAAAGACGTGATGGATCCAGACTTTGTCGCTCGTGTCGGAACGCTGGACATTATCATTACCGACCCACCGCGTGCAGGTATGGCTCCTGCAGTAGTTGAAACCCTACTAGAATTGAGACCTGAAAGAATCGTTTATGTAAGTTGTAATCCAGCCACGCAAGCCCGCGATGTTCAACTACTATCTGGACACTACAACTTAGTAAAAAGTCGCGCAGTAGATATGTTCCCACAAACTTATCACATAGAGAACGTAGTGCTGTTAAAGAGAAAAGCCTAATGGAAGATCCAAAGAAAAACCAAAACGGCAATGCCGAGGACTCTCCTCAAAACAAAGATATTGATGAGCAAGAAAAAGCTCTCTTAAAAAGCATACACGAAGATGTCGAGCAAATTGGAGATTATTTAAACCAAGTAAGCGCTGGAATTACGACTAACAAAATTTCCAATTACCCAATTTTTGTCGTGCATAAAGAAAACTACTTGCCACTGGGCAAAATGATCATCAATGCAGAAATGACCAAAACCAACTGGTCCTTCAATGCCTCCTTTGCAGAAGACCTGGTTTCCAAAGAAGTTTTACAAGCAGATCGCTTCGAAGAGTTTAAAAAGGTCTATAAGGAAAGGAAAAACCACGCCTGTCTATTCGTAGTCAGTAAAGAATTACAAAAATTTGTATTCAGCCCATATCCCGAAACCGAGCCAGAGTCGTAGCTTTAGCAAGTGAGCACGGTACAACATAGCAGCGGTACATCCATTTTTCGAAGAGCCTACAACACTTTGATGTATCCCCAAACGTGCAAAGCCTGCGATAAGCGTCTAATTAAGAACGAATCCCTACTTTGCCTCAGGTGTTTACACACACTCCCCAAAACCAAGTTCCATTTAGAAAAAAACAACCTCATCACCTTAGAGTTTGCGGGAAGAATAAAGCTAGAGAAAGCGGCCGCTTTTCTTTATTACAATAAAGGATCCAAGGTTCAACAAATGATGTGGCAACTAAAGTATCAGGGGCAACAGGATTTGGGTGTTATGCTTGGCAAGTTGTACGGTGAAGATTTAGTGAAGTCGGATTTTATGAATGACATAGATATCATTCTTTCCGTTCCTTTGCACAAGCGAAAGCTGGCCGATCGCGAATTCAACCAAGCGGACTTGTTAGCCCAGGGTTTGAGTGAAGAGACCAATGTTCCTTGGTCGGGCGACTTATTGAGTAGAACGGTTTATACAGAAACCCAAACCAAAAAAACGCGTGCGGAGCGCTGGGAAAACGTAGCAGGAACTTTTAAGGTGAACAAACCCGAGTTTCTAGCAGACAAACATATACTTTTGGTCGATGATGTCGTTACAACTGGAACAACCTTACAAGCTTGTGGACAGTCTATCTTGCAGATTCCCAATACAAAGCTGAGTATTGCCTGTGCAGCGACAGCTATTCAACTATAAAAACATTTGAAAACCAAAAGTCCAATTCATAATCAGTATCGCGTTTTCGCAATCATACTTTTAGTTTGTGCCATATTCGCCACGACCTCCTCTTGCAGAGACGATGACTTTATCACTGAAATGTCAGCGAGGTTGGCTTTTAGTACAGATTCTATAACCTTTGATACAGTTTTTACCACCATCGGTTCAATTACGGATGACTTTCTCGTTTTCAACGAACACGGCGACCCTATAAATATCAGCAGGGTAGAGTTGGCCGGTGGAGAAGCCAGTAACTTCCGAATAAATGTCGATGGCGAGCCAGGCACCTTTTTTACCGATGTTGAAATAGATCGGCGTGACAGCCTACACGTTTTTGTAGAAGTAACCGTCGATCAAAATGACGAAGCACTGCCCTTTGTGCTCACTGACTCGATAATGTTTGAGACTAACGGCAACCTCCAAAAGATAACCCTAGTGGCTTTTGGGCAGAACGCCATTTTCCATACCAACGATACTATACAAGGCATCGTAGATTGGAACGACGATTTGCCGCATGTAATTTTCGGCGCTACAGTTATACCCGACGACGCCACCTTGAACATAAATCAAGGAGTAAATGTTTTCGCGCACGCTGGCGCGGTACTCTTTGTCGGCGGCGAGCTCAACATTAATGGAGAGCCCGACAGCTTGGTTACTTTTCAGGGTGACCGACTTCAGTCTTTTTTCGATGATTTACCAGCGCAATGGGGCGGTATTTTTGTGGTGCGCAACGAGAATAGTGGAGGTACGGCCAATATTAATTATGCCGACATTGGTAACACTGTTATTGGGCTAAACGTCGGTTCGTCTACCTGCGATTGGCTCGACGGAAATATTCCCGACGGGCTAAACGAAGATGAACAGATCGCTTTTCTCACCGAATTTTTTGGCGACTGCATTCGCGCCGATAACAAACCGACTTGCAACATAAATGGTACTACAATTAGCAACAGTTTGCTCAGCGGTGTCGCCAGTGTTTGGAGCGATATCGATATGACCAATTCCCTCATTTACAATTGCGGTCAAAACAATTTGCAGTTGGAATTGGGCGGTGATTTTAATTTCAACCATTGCACCTTTGTCAACTATGGTAGTCAGGATCTCATTCACTTAGATCCGGTAGTGCGTTGCGCAGTATTTCAAGAAAACCTTCCGCTCCAACCCATTCCGCTAAATGCAAATTTCGATAACTGTATCATCGTGGGGGGGCTTACTGAAGAAATTGATTTGTCCGAAGACTTCCTTGAGTTTGCCGATCTAAACGCAAGCTTCGATCACTGTTTGGTGCGCACCGAGCGCGATGCCACGCTAAGTCCATTCAGTAATACCATCGCGAATCCGGCGAACTCCGACACCACTTTTGTCAGCCGCTTCCTTGACGACTACCACCTCAACGACGAGTCCCTGGCGCGCGATAACGGTAAAAGCACCAGTGTAACTACCGATCTCGATGGAGTAGCTAGAGATGCCAGCCCAGATATTGGTTGTTACGAATTTCAATAAGAAGAATTTTTTGTTATTTGTTTGGGGCTGCCCCTGCACCAATATTTTTTCTGGTCACCTCGCAAATCTCTTCTTCCGCAAAGCGGAAAGTGATATTGCTGCGCGACCAAAAAATATTGGCTTGGGTCCAGGCTATACGTAACTCCGCGTTCGCTTCGGTCTCCTTCTTGTTTCGCTAAAGCAAATCTTTCTACCGCAAGCGGTAAAGATTTACTAGCTCAACAATGGAGACTACTCCCTGCGGTCGCATTACTCCTATCCCTCAGCCGATATATTTTAATTACTTTGATTAAGTATTAAGACGCCATCCCTGAAATGAACCTAGAGCACTCACCTAATCATCAAACCCTACCGAAGATGATTTTGGTTCTTCTTTTTCTATTGGTTCAAACTTATCTCTGGTTTCGATTTGGTGTACACCAGCATTTCGATTCTCAGCGTTACTTAGAATCCAGTCGTACGCTATTGGAAAATGGAAGCTTATCGCATCCACATATGTTTTGGTATTCAAGCTATGCACTTTTCTTAGCCTTTTTTCAATTTCTCAAACTATCGCTCACCTGGGTCGTCTTGGCACAAGTGTCGCTTTCGGCTTTAGCCTCAGCTGCGCTTTACAAAATGACGCTGCAGATTGAACCCAATAACTACGCAGCATTTCTTGCCACTGCTTTTTTTATCCTCTGCATAAAAGTTCAGTGGTGGAATTATTACATCCTGACCGAATCGCTATTCATCAGCATGAACATTCTTTTTTTCTATTGCTTATCAAAATTCGATCAGCCCAGCTGGAAGCTTTTGTTGCTCATTCCACTTTTAGTGCTAGTGTTCTTCATTCGTCCTAGTGGCATCATTACGGTGCTCTCTTTTATCGTTTACCTTTTTTATTTGTTTGCTGTGAATCGCGAGAGGCTCAAGTGGATGATGCTTGTAGCCGTAGGCATATTGGCAACATCCTTTTTAATCCTCGCAACAATGTTGGAGAGCTATGATATTTTGGAACCACTGCAAAACGCAGAAGTAATCTGTGGCGTGCCCCAAGAAAACTGGGCTGTTACAAACCAAGCTGCAGTCAATAGCGAAAGAGCGGAGTGGATACAATACGTTTTATTCGTTGCCGGGAACATCGGTTTTTTCCTAAAAGTTAGTTCCGCCAAGGCGTTCTATTTTTGGACCACTTGGCGTCCAGAAAATTCATTTATGAATAATCTGTTTTCCCTCTGCTACTTTGTTCCGATATACATTCTGGCGATTTACTCTCTTCGGAACAAAAGTAAAAGTGCCTTGCTTAGCTATGTCTTGGCTTTTATTTGCTTGACCTTTTTAATGGTGCTCGTTACTTGCGTAAATTGGAACAGTCGATTCATCAGCCCGATATTGCCTTTTGTTTTTCTCTTGGCTGGTTTGGGTGCGAGTAAGCTTCTAGGTAAATGGACAAAAAGGCTAAGATAAATTTGGCGCGAGGTTTACCTCGTGTCTAGCGAAAGGGCGAGGTTTACCGAGCAACGCTATGATCGTTCGCTAGGAACAACCATTGCTAGCGCAAACGTCCGCTTGTGAAACAGAAGATGATCCATCCTTGCGCTCGTCTCCAGACGAGTGCTTAATCTTCCTGCCCATTTCAAATGGGCGTACGCTAGATTTCCTAAAACTGCCATTTGAAATGGCAAGGGAAAATTAAGAACGCGTCAGAGACGCGCTCAAGACTAAGACTACCCAGCTTGAAATGACTTTGTTATTGGAGCGCTTGCAGCGAGGGTAAGCGTGAGGGATAGAGGCTTAGACCAGCAAAGACATTAAGTAGCACAGATTCTTC
>CAZZIZ010000016.1:0-28692 GCA_964654535.1 uncultured Chitinophagales bacterium | reverse complement strand
CCGACAGCCCGACCCCGAACTTGGGCGTAGCCCAGATGTGAGCGGGGCACGCCCAAATCAATTTGCTAATACTCATCCTAAAGAAGGTTCAGAGCCAACGGAACTTTTTTGATAAAATTTGACACTCTTCGCAATATCTTCGTAATTAAGATGTTTTAACATAGAATCATGGAGTTAATCTTCGCTACTAATAATGCGCACAAACTTGAAGAGGTCCGCCAAATCCTTGGCCCGGACTTTAAAGTTTATGGTCTAGCCGATAAAGGTTATGCCGAAGATATTCCTGAACCATACGACACATTTGAGGCGAACGCCTTGACTAAAGCCGAAACCGTTTTTCGTGAATTTTCTACTGACGCTTTTGCCGATGACTCTGGTCTGGAGGTGGATGCGCTGGGTTTGGAGCCTGGGGTGCTTTCGGCACGTTATGCCGGTACGCACGGTGACAGCTCGGCCAACATTCAGAAAGTATTGGATAGTCTGGAAGACGTTACGGATCGCACTGCGCGTTTTAAAACCGTTATTGCCTTGATTATCAATGGCGAAAAGACTTTGTTTGAAGGGTCGATAGAAGGTGAGATTTTGCATGAACCTCGCTCTACGGGCAAGGGTTTTGGCTATGATCCTATCTTTCAGCCTGTCGGCTACAGCCAAAGCTTTGCGGAAATGGACGAATCCACAAAGAATAGCATAAGTCACAGGGGTATAGCAGTCCAGAAAATGTGTACATTCATCAAGAATTCATCTAAAAACTAATCTCTATCGATACAACCTCAACCTTAGTTTTAGCATCTTTTAAACGTACTAGGTTATGATGAACCAAAAGAAAATCAGCGAACAAGCGCTGATCAAGGGTTGTATTGCAGGAAAACCACAGTTTCAGAAGAGGTTGTATGACCTCACTAAGGACAAAATGTTCGGTATTTGCTTGCGTTATGCCAAGGGTTACCACAATGCTGAGGATATTCTTCAGGATGGCTATGTGAAGGTCTATTTGAATATTCACAAGTTTCGTGGTGATGGTTCTTTCGAGGGTTGGATGAGAAGAATTATGGTAAACACTGCTATTGAGCATTACCGTCGTTCGGTCTCTATGTATCCGATTCTTGAGGTCAACACATCTGGTTTGAACGAAGTGGAGGATTATACGCTGGAAAAAATGGCCGCCGAAGATTTGATGGCTATGGTTCAGGATCTTTCTCC
The DNA here is from genome assembly GCA_964654535.1 of uncultured Chitinophagales bacterium. Lineage (GTDB taxonomy): Bacteria > Bacteroidota > Bacteroidia > Chitinophagales > UBA2359 > CAZZIZ01. The sequence continues at coordinate 27,489 of CAZZIZ010000016.1, read as the reverse complement.
GGGGTACCGTACGGTATTCAATTTGTATGTAGTGGAAGGGTATCCGCACAAGGACATTGCTAAAATGCTGGACATCTCAGAAGGGACTAGCAAATCGCAATTGGCTAGAGCGCGTTATATCCTCCAGGATAAAATAAAGACTCTGAGAGAATCGGAGGCGCGTAAAATTTATGCCGCAGGATAGATTTGAAGAAATTTTTAATCAACGATTGCACGATGTAGAAGTCGCTGCACCCTCTGGTTTGTGGGACAAGATCCAGGGTGAGCTGCCACCCCCTACTCCATTTTATCGCAGACCTTCTTTCCTTGCCGCCTGTTTGGGGGCATTTCTCTTAGTGAGCGGTTCGCTCGGTTACTTTGCTACTCATTACGATATTCAAATAGTTGAGCAGGCAGATGCTGATGCGAATGTATCTGCAGTTAGTACTGAGCTTGCTTCTGCAAACGATATTCGTTTCGACGAAAGTTTTGCGGACAGAGCGAAGCGTAACTATGGCACATTTGTCGCCAAGTCTTTGGACGCAGTGGAAGGCGTACAGTCTTCTTTGAAGAATACTATTGCTTCTTTGAATGCATCTGGATTGAAGAATACGGTTTCACAAAGTGTTTCCGATGTGCAGAATGTTTCTGCGGAGACGGTTGCACTTAGTTCTCAAACTGCTCAGGCGATTCCTGCTGAAGCTATAGCGGAATTTTCGTACGATCAAAAACCCATACAGCCTAAGTTTTTTGCTTCAATCCTTAGTAGTGATCAAATGGATACTCCAAACGCTATTGCGCTGAGAGGTGGACTTGTTCAAGACGATGCTAGCGCTTTGATTGAGCATAGCGGATTTAACGCCATAAATAAGAAGCGTAAAGGCTTACACATTGGTGGCTTCTACGGTTATAACAACACGTGGATTGTATCACAGAGCTTCGGTCAAAAAGATCTTCGTTCTAGCAACGTTACTTACGACGTTGATTTCGGCGGAAACTATGGTGTTGCTGTGGGTTATGATTTCAGTAATCGCTGGGGTATTCAAGCAGAGTGGGTTATCAACTCTACTTACAGACAGAACTATACTTATCGCTGGGAAGGCAGTCGACATATCGCGGATATAAAGCTTAACTACCTCCAGCTTCCATTGTTGGTTAAATACCACGTCCCAAAAGAAAAGAGCACCATCAGTTACGTTATGGGTGTGCGCTTGGCTCGTTTGAAGTCTGCAGGACTTGAAGTAAATACTCCTTCTTTAAGAGTAGTGGATCTATTAAACACCAACGAACTGGGTGCCATTATTGGAATGGATTACGAGTATCATATGAATCGTAATTACTTCCTTACTGTTGGCGCTCGTGGTTCTGTTGGACGTGCTTACAACTCTTGGTCTGAAATTCGTGATTCTAGCAAGCCGTATAATGTTGCTGTGGGATTGCGCTTAGGCTTGCACTACAACTTTGCAAAGTAGTCAGCTCTTATTCTGGCATTCGCCATTCTGGCTGAACAGGAAAATCTTCGTTTAGTTTTACTTTCAACTCAACTTCTTCTCGCAATTCAATCATTCGTTTCTTCATTTTTTGAAACTCATTGGGGAACTGATTAGACAAATCCTTTTTCTCTCCGGGATCTTCCTCGATGTTAAACAAACCGTCGTGAGCGTATTTCCATTTACCAGAAATGAAGCCCGCTCTTCCGAGATAAAATTCACGGTCTTTATCTACAGATTCTTTTCTGTCTATAACCCGTGAAACATCTTGGCCATCTATTTCGGATTTGTCTTTCTTGTTGTTTTGATTAACAATTGCCTGGAAGGTTGGGAATAAGTCGATATGACCCATTACATCGTTAATCACCTCTCCTCCAACCCAGCCGCCGTTCTTCCACATAATGGCCGCCGCGGAGCGAACACCGCCTTCATAAACTTGTCCCTTGCCACCTCTTAGCGGAATGTTACTTCCTCCTTCTGCATATGCACCACCGTTGTCGCTCATAAATAGTACAATGGTATTTTCCATAAAGCCTTGTTCCTCCAAGGCACTTAATATGCGTCCAACATTTTGATCGAGATTAGCAATCATAGCGCAAAAGGTTTGGCGCTTGTTATTACCACGACCTTGAAAAAAGCTGTTATTGTCGTTGATGGTTTCACCTTTTTGCAGGAAGATTGATTTTTCCTTGTCGTATCCGTTTCTCTTTAGTTCGTATTCTTTCGCTTGTAGCGGAGAATGCGGAGCGTTGAAAGAAACATAAAGAAAGAAGGGCGCCCCCTGTGCAGAATCTTCATCAAGAGAGTACGGATCCCCTTCAACTACGCAAGATTCAATAAAGCGCACTGATTCAGTAGCAATTAAATCTGTAGTATAACCTTCATCATATGAAGACTCAAAATCACGATGCCAGTCCAATTGGTTTCTGCGCTTATGGGTGAAGTAGTTTACCATTCCTCCATAGTGTCCGTAAAATTGAGTGAAGCCTTGATTCAAAGGATGATACTTAACATTCGAATGGCCAAGGTGCCACTTGCCAATACAAGCGCGTTTGGTATACCCCGCTTCGCCTAGCATTTCTGGAAGTGTTGTTTCTTCCGGCGGCAAACCGATACGTCTATTTGGACGAATAACTCCTTTGTTCAAGCCCATTCTCCCTGGATACTTACCTGACATTAACGCCGCTCTAGTTGGTGTGCAGATGGGACTGACATAAAAGCGATCCAGGACAATGCCTTCCTCAGCAATACGATCGATATTAGGCGTATGCAATTTGGAATTATGAAACCCCACATCATTCCAGCCGAGGTCATCTGCTATTATGATAACAATATTGGGGGCGCTCTGGGTTGATGTTTGGCTATCCTGAGCAAGAAGGTTAAAAGTCACCAACAGTAATGGGAGGAGGTAAAAAAAATAGTTATCGCGAGGCATCAAATCCAGTAATTTAGAAGGCGCAAAATAGACCATAAATCAGTCTTTAGATAGATAAAACGGTCGCTATGTTCTTGCATTCACAATAATGCCTAACTTCGCATCGGCAGAAATGTCAGCAAATCGCTCGACAAATCGGGTGGCACAAAAGTTGACCTATAAGGGTAATTAGCCCTTAATGCAGTAAAACTGCCAATTTGACCAAGTATGTTTGAAAACGATATAATTTTTGGCAACCTCATTGACGAAGATGTGGAATTTTTGCCAATGGTTTCCATAGAAGAAGACGACGATGATGGTGTAGGAGGTAAAAAACCTACGCTTGTTCCAATATTACCTTTACGAAACACGGTACTCTTTCCTGGTGTGGTGATTCCAATTACCATCGGCAGAGACAAGTCCTTGCGCGCTGTTAAAAAAGCCTTCAAGACGAACAAGTATATTGGTGTCTTTGCGCAAAACGATCACAATGTTGAAGAGCCAGATGGCGCGGACTTGAATAAAATCGGAACCTTAGCTAGAGTTGTAAAAATTCTTAGGATGCCCGATGATAATACAACGGTCATTATTCAGGGTAAATCGAAAATAAGGGCGGAAGCTTTTCTTACGCAAGAGCCAATTATTAGTGCGGAAATATCTCACATAGAGCAGTCAGCTGTTCCCAAGAACAAGGAGTTTGTTGCGATGGTCTCATCTATGCGCGATCAGGCCAACGATATCATAAAGTTGTCGCCAAACATTCCGAGCGAGGCTCGTATCGTATTGAAGAACATTGACAATCCAGTTTTCCTTACGAACTTCATTTCTTCGAATCTCAATATTCCGCTTAAAGAGAAGCAACAGATTCTGGAAACGGTTGATTTAAACGAACGTGCGCGTCGTGTAATCGAGCATTTGAATGAGGAAATTCAATTGCTCGAATTGAAGAATAAAATCCAGAACAAGGTTCAAGGAGATATAGAAAAGCAGCAAAGGGACTATTTCTTGACTCAGCAAATGAAAACGATCCAAGAAGAGCTGGGTGGGGATTCTCCAATGAAAGAGATTAATGCTCTGGTCGAAAAGTCGAAAGAAAAAAAATGGTCAAAAGCTGTCCAGGAGGCTTTCGACAAGGAAATCAATAAGATAAAACGAATGAACCCGGCGGTAGCGGAGTACTCCGTTACCTTAAATTATCTCGAGCTCTTGCTGGATTTGCCTTGGCAAGATTATACCGAGGACAATTTCGATTTGAAAAAATCGCAGAGCATTCTCAATGCGGATCACTACGGTCTGGAGAAAGTCAAAGAGCGTATACTAGAGTACTTGGCAGTATTGAAATTGAAGGGAGACATGAAATCTCCGATCCTTTGTTTAGTCGGCCCACCAGGAGTAGGTAAAACTTCGCTTGGACGCTCTATCGCTTCTGCCCTAAACAGAAAGTACATTCGAATGTCTTTGGGTGGCTTGCATGATGAATCAGAAATTCGTGGTCACAGAAAAACATACATCGGTGCGATGCCTGGGCGAATTGTACAATCTTTGAAAAAGGCAAAGTCGTCTAACCCAGTTTTTATTCTTGACGAAATAGATAAAGTCGGTAGCAGTCACCGAGGTGATCCTTCTTCCGCTTTATTGGAAGTTCTTGATCCAGAACAGAACACAACTTTTTACGACAACTACCTAGAGCTGGAGTATGACTTATCGCGCGTTATGTTCATTGCTACGGCTAATAGTTTGAGCACTATTCAACCGGCACTCTTGGACAGAATGGAGGTAATCGAAATCAGCGGATACTCTCAAGAAGAAAAAGTACAAATCGCTAAAAAGCATTTGGTACCGAAACAAATCGAAAACCACGGTCTTAAAAAGAGCCAAGTAAAAATCGGCAATAAGAGTATCGAAAAGGTCATTCAAAACTATACCCGAGAAAGTGGAGTCCGTAATCTTGATCGTGTCTTGGCCAAGGTTTTACGCTCCGTAGCCAAGAAAGTGGCGATGGAGGAGAAATACGATAAGGATATCAAGCCGGATCATCTGGACACTATACTCGGCAAAATAAAGTACGACCGCGATTTATACTTAGCTAAAAGCCCTGCTGGGGTTGCAACTGGATTGGCGTGGACTTCTGTTGGAGGAGATATTCTATTCATAGAATGTGGCCTAAACAAAGGCAAGGGGAACTTGAATCTTACGGGAAATCTTGGAAAAGTAATGAAGGAGTCGGCAATGACTGCACTTTCCTACATTAAGTCCAATCACGAAGAGTTGGGAATCGATCCCAAAGACTTGCAGGCGAACAACTTTCACATACACGTACCTGAAGGCGCAATCCCAAAAGATGGTCCTTCGGCCGGGGTTACTATGCTTAGTGCGATGGTATCCAAATTGACTGGTCGTCGAGTGAAAAACAGACTAGCTATGACTGGTGAAATAACTCTGCGCGGAAAGGTTTTACCAGTTGGGGGCATAAAGGAAAAAGTACTTGCCGCAAAGCGAGCGGGTATAAAGGAAATTGTACTCTGCGTTCAGAACAAAAAAGACATAGAAGAAATCAACCAGCGCTTTATAAAGGGATTGAAGTTTCACTTTGTAAGTGAAATGAACGAGGTCTTGGATATCGTGTTATTGAAACGCTAAGAAGGAAATTGCTCGCGAATTCTTTTGCGTAATTTCTTCTTGTATTCATCTTGTAGCCAAACGCGATAGTTACGCGTACTATTACAAATACAGTAACAGTAGCGACGAATACGATCAGCCATATCTTCTTCAAGCAGTTTTGCTAAACTCCAAGCATCCATAATGTCTTCACCGTTCACAACGCACATTTCAACGTGTTGATTGACGCTACGTTCTAGCACTTCAGACGGGCGCAGCCCTTCTGCCAGAACTTCATCGTTCACAGCATAGACATCAAATTCAAAGTCGGTAGTCTTCGGAAAACGACGTTTGAGCTCTTCCGGCCAGCGAAATTTAAATTGACGCTCTATTTCCTCATCGGGAACTAAGTTGTCCAAGTAGTATTGAGGAGAGCGGAATACTCGTTGCCAGTCTATGGGTTGATCCCACAATCCAAAACGAGCGGCATTGTTTCCCAAGTCAATAATTTCGAAGGTCTTCTTTTTGTCAAGGATACGCGAACCACGACCTATCATTTGAAAATACAAGGTCAAAGAGCGCGTTGCGCGATTCATAATAATCACCTCAACCGTTGGTTCATCAAAACCCGTGGTCAAAATTCCTACTGAACTTAAAATTGCATTCGGAGTATGCTTAAACCAGTCGATGATTTCCTTACGTTCATCCTTAGTGTTTTTACTATCCAAGTGACGCACGTTCATTCCCGCCGCTGCAAAAGTTCTATAAACTTGCTGCGAGGTTTTAATTCCGTTATTAAAGATTAGAGTTTTCTTTCCCTTAGCTCTCTCGTTGTAGGCACGCAAAAGTTTACCCTGCATTTCCTGGTTCGAATAAAGCAGTTCCGAAGAGCTAACCGTATAATCGCCATTGATGCCCACCTTCAAAGTACCAAGACCAACCTCATAACTGTAGGTTGTAGCCTTAGCTAAAAATCCGTTTTGCACCAAGTATTCAATAGAGTGGCCAACGATTAACTCACTATAATTGTCCTTCATCGGCAAGTTCATGTTCGAACTTAATGGCGTTGCAGTTACACCCAATATGTGCGCCATGTCAAAATACTGAAACAGCTTTCTAAACGAGTTGTAGTGCGCCTCATCTATAATCACCAAACCTATTCCGTCTAGGGTAACCTTTTCATCTTGCAAACGATTGTTCAAGGTTTCTACCATTGCCACAAAACACATATAGTGTTCGTGATCGTAGAGTTCTTTTACCTTACTGTCAATGACCTTATTACTTACTCCGAATTCGGTAAGCATTCGCGAAGTCTGTGCGGAAAGTTCAATACGGTGGGTAAGGATAACCACCTTCTTACCCGTTTGCGCAATAAAGCGTTTTGCTATTTCAGAGAAAACTACAGTCTTACCTCCACCAGTAGGAAGTTGGTATAAAATATTGTAGTCAGGATCGCACTCGTTTATACGCGCAAAAATCTTGTCGAGATCCGCTTTTTGATATTCGTAGAGGGACTTCCCCACCTTTGGCTTCTCTATCTCTTGTTCGTTCTCACTCATTATTCGCAGGTGGCTTAATTGGGTTTAGTTTGATCAGCTTGCTTTTGCACCGAACAAAAATACAACATTACATTAGTTACAATTGCATGATTCACCAATAGCCTCAAAATCAGCGATTTATTGACATTTTCACTGTCCAAACCGTCTATTTCTCATCAATTTTTAACTTGCAGCTATGAAAACCATGATCGCTCAATTTCAGCTCTTAGCCATACTTATCCTTCTAAGTTTTAGCATCCACGCTCAAGACGCTGAGAAAGATAAAAAAGAGAAAGACGAAGGTCCGAAACAGATTTCCGAAATTATAAAGTCATCCGCAATTACCGAAGTTGGCTTGTTCAGTATTCATCAACAAGCAGATAAGCTTTACTTCGAAATTCCAGATTCACTTTTAGGTGTCGAAATGCTTTTGGTCAGTCGTATTGCAAAAGTGCCAAGCGACTTGAGTCCGTTCATAAATGCAGGTTCCAAAGTTGGCGAACAAGTCATTGTTTGGGAAAAGAACGCGAACAAAATATTGCTCAAAGTAAAATCATATCAAAGCGTATCCGACGAAGAAGATCCTATTAATATTTCTGTAAGCAACAACAATTTTGAACCAATAATTGCTGGCTTCAAAATTGAAGGAATAAACGCCACGAAAGATGTTTCACTTATTGATGCAACAAAGCTGTTTAACACCGACATAAAAGCACTGAGCGGCTTAGACGGTCGTTTTCGCAAATCATATAAAGTAAAGTCTTTGGACAAAACGCGCAGCTTTGTTGAAAGCGCGCGTAGCTTTCCGATTAACATCGAAGTTAAACACGTCACTACCTTTGTTGCCTCCGAACCTCCTAGCAAACAAAAGACGGAAACGCTCTCTCTATTGATGAACCAGTCGTTTATTCTCCTTCCAAAAGAAAAAATGCAAGCTAGATTATATGACAAGCGCGTTGGTTGGTTTACTACTAGTCAAGTTGACTATAGCTCTGAGGCATTAAAGGCAGATGAGAAAACCTACATACGTCGCTGGAAACTGATTCCGAAAGACATAGAGGCGTATATGCGTGGCGAATTGGTAGAACCTGAAAAACAAATAGTCTATTATCTTGATCCAGCCACTCCTTTGAAGTGGCGTCCATACTTTAAGCAAGGCATAGAAGATTGGAATGCATGTTTTGAAACCGCAGGTTTTAAAAATGTGGTCGTGGCCAAAGACCCACCAACGAAAGAAGAAGACCCTGACTTCAGTCCGGAAGATGCGCGCTTTAGTGTAGTGCGTTATGTGGCAAGTAAAACTAGAAATGCCGTTGGTCCCAGCGTTTCCGATCCAAGAACTGGCGAAATAATAGAAAGCGATATTATTTGGTATCACAATCACTTGCGCTCTTATCGCAATCGATATATGATTGAAACGGGCGCGGCCAATCCCGCGGCGCAGGGCTTGGATACACCCTTAGAAGAAATTGGCGAAATGATTCGTCGAGTTATCTCGCACGAAGTTGGACATGCGCTGGGTCTGCCACACAACATGAAAGCCAGTGCAGCCTACCCTGTTGATTCACTGCGCTCAAGTTCTTTCACCCACGAGTTCGGAATAGCTACCACCATTATGGATTATGCTCGTTACAACTACGTAGCACAACCTGGTGATGAAAACATTCGCTTTATCCGGAAACTTGGCCCATACGATCATTACTCGGTTAACTACGGATATCGTTATCTACCAGAAAGCACAGAAGACGAATATGCAACATTACAATCGTGGATAGATGAAAAAGCGGGCGACCCAAAATATGCTTTTGGTTCTGGTCGCGGTCGCTTTGATCCGCACTCCCAAACCGAATGCATAGGAGACGATAATATTCGGGCAACAGAATACGGTCTACAGAATTTAAAGCGTGTCGCACCCAAGCTTATTGAATGGACGACACGAGATGGAAGTGACTACAGTGATCTCGAAGAAATCTATGGCGAGTTCCTTGGCGTCTGGACACGATATATGGGACACGTAGCAGGCAACGTAGGCGGCGTGTACGAAGAACTTAAAATGAGCGAGGAAAGCGGCGCTGTTTACACACCAGTGCCCAGAGAAATTCAAGCATCGGCATTAGACTATTTATCCAAAGAAGCATTCAGTACCCAAACTTGGTTGATGCCTAGAAATATATCGGCACGCATATCGGAAAAAAGTAGTTTGTCCAAAGTTGCCAGCGCTCAGAATCGCGTATTGAACAGTCTATTATCTACCAGCAAGCTCGACCGCATAGCGGACAATCAGTTTACCAACGGCAACAATGCCTTTGGCTTAGAGTCCTTTTTCAATACCCTGCACAAGGCAGTATGGGACAGCAATCCCGATCAACTAAAGCGAATGCTGCAGCGGAACTACGTGAAGCGTTTGCATTCGTTGCTGAAGCCCCCAAGCCCAAGTACTAATGCGGTTAGTCGTCGTGGCGCACCTCGACCAGTAACAAACTCTGATCTCTTCCCAATGGTTCGGGCGGAGTTAGAAGCAGTTTACAAAATGGCGAAACGAAACTCACGTGGCAATGGATTACAAGCGGCGCACTTCGCAGATATAATGCGGATGATTGAGTTGGGAGAACAAGTAAAGTAGGGTTTTGATTTTTGGTGATGATTTGGGCGATTCACAGAAAAAAGCTTCGCTTCTTTTTCTGTGACCGCGCTATCCGCTCAAATGGCCCTTGAAAAAGCGGCTTCGTTTATCTCTTCCTGTGGCTCCCCATTGTCCGCCCCAGTCAGAAAAACTCAGGCGCTTTTTCTGCGGGCCATAACCGCTACTATCGCTATCGCGGAGGGGGCAAAGAACGCAATAATTAAGGCATTAAATTTTTCACTTCAGCGACGATTTTATTGTGTAAAATCACGAAGCGATTCTAGAGCCTGTAAGTTTTTCAGCAACTTTAAAACGTCGGCGTCGATCGTGGAGTAGAAAAGCATCTGAATTTATTCTTATCAATATCAAAGTAGGTGCTAAAAAATGTCAGTGTTTTTAAATCTAGACTTCTCATCTGTAGTATTTCCTTTTTTATCAATTCGATACCGTAGAAGTCTTTAATCGCCTTCCAATCATCGATTGAGCCTCTTTGAATAACTCGCTGTATAACGAAACGGGCATTCTTGCTGAAATCAAGCGTAGAAGGATCTATATCCCAGAATAAATAATTAGGCAAGTTCACTTCAAGCAAATATACACCAAAGAAAAAATCACTAGACCAATGATATAAATGACTCTATTTTGGGCGGTTCACAGAAAAAGCTTCGCTTCTTTTTCTGTGACCGCGCTATCCGCTCAAATGGCCCTTGAAAAAGCGGCTTAGTTTATCTCTTCCTGTGGCTCCCCATTGTCCCCCAGTCAGAAAAACTCAGGCACTTTTTCTGCGGGCCATAACCGCTACTATCGCTATCGCGGTTTTTGTATGTTTGGAATAATGTTTCTCCGTAACAATAGAGCCTTAGTCACTTTCGGCATACCGCTCATCTTACTACTCATTCCATTAGTAGCCATGCAGTTTAGCACCGAAGTTAATTGGGGCTTAATGGATTTCGTTGTTGCCGGCGTATTACTCTTTGGTCTTTCTTTTTTACTCAGCTCCGTTAGCACTCGAGTTAAGCAAAAGAAGTATCGCATACTTGGATTTGGAATTAGCATTCTGTTATTTATTCTGGTTTGGGCTGAGCTGGGCGTAGGCATATTTGGATCGAGGTGGGCTGGAAGCTGAGTAAGGTCTTTATTTAACCATAATTTTAAGAAGCAACTTAGTATATTAGAAGAAGTGTTAACTAAAAATTATAAAATATGACTACTCAAGAAGTTGCTGATAAGTTAGTTGCCTATTGCCGTACTGGTGACTGGGAGAAGGCGCAAAAAGAGCTTTACTGCCAAAATTGTAAAAGTACCGAACCAGAAGGTTCACCAAATCCTGGAACGGTGGAAGGGCTAGAAGCCATTTCACAAAAAGGAAAGATGTGGGCAGATATGGTCGAAACACATCATGGTATGGAGATCGAAGGCCCGCTTGTTGCCGGTGATTACTTTTCTTGCGTTATGAAAATGGATATCACCATGAAGGGACGTGAAAGAAGTAAAGACGAGGAAATTTGCATTTATAAAGTAAAGGACGGAAAGATTGTTTCTGAATCTTTTATCTACTAACTCACACTGAGCGCAGAATTTCGCGTGAGGGATAGAGGCATTGTTGAAGCTCCTGTTGTGGGCGACGCATAGTTCTTAGCTCCTTAGAGCTAGATGAACTATAGCTGGAGAACACAGAACAGAGCGACTGCCGACAGCCCGACCCCACATAAAAAAGCCCCGCGTTTTACGCGGGGCTTTTTTATGTGGGGGCACGCCCAAAATCAATCTAACTTCTATTAGGAGGAACTAACGTGGACAACCCCTAACCCCTCTCAAGAGGGGAATCTCGCCGATTGCCTACGGCAATCGAAGATCTAAAATATTACTCCTTTATTTCAAAGTCGGTATACCCTGCCTCAAACTTTTGTTGCATGCGTTCTACCGCTACAACATCTGATTTGGGGCTGCCTTCCCAGAGCCATTCGCAGTATTGGTCGAGGACTTTGTCGGGACCTTCGATTTCGAGGCGCACGGTTCCGTCTTCGTGGTTCCTGACCCAGCCGCCCAATTTTAATTCTTGTGCTTTGTCCAAGCAATGCTTTCTAAACCACACTCCTTGGACTTTGCCGGAAATTTTCACGCGGAGGCAAGGCAACTAGCAGTGCTCGTTGTATGCTGCCTTTAAGTTTGCGGCAATCAAATCTGCAGGACGACCTTCAATCTGATGACGCTCTATAAAGTGCACCAACTCGCCGTTTTTGAATAAAGCTATTGACGGTGAAGATGGAGGGTAAGGCAAAAAGAATTCGCGCGCTTTGTTTACTGCATCGCCATCTACGCCGGCAAATACGGTGTAAAGATTACTTGGTTTCTTTTCGTTGTCTACTGACATCATAGCGGCTGGGCGCGCGTTGGCCGCTGCACATCCACATACGGAGTTTACTAAAACTAATGCCGTTCCTTCTTTACTATTGAGCGAAGTTTCAACTGCTTCTGGTGTATTCAATGCTGTAAAGCCGCGATCGGTTAGTTCGGCTTCCATTGGTTTGGTTAATTCTGCTGGATACATATCTTTTGTGTTTTATGATTAAAAATTTTTCGCCATTTGCTCTTTAAACTGCCCTTCGGGCGCACAAAGATCGGCTAGCGAAATACCGTTTAATGTCTTGTCTAGTGAAAATTTGATTACTGACCAAAGTGAACGTAGCGAGCAGTCTACCGAATTGGTACACAACTTCCCTAGGCCACTGTAGTTTTCACAAAAGGAATCGTCGAATAGTTTTCCGCCTAGCACTTCAATTAATTCTGCAATGGTAATTTCTTTTGCCGGTCGGGTGAGGAAGTATCCCCCACTCTTACCGCGTGTACTTTGCACGAGGTTAGCCATACGAAGAACGCGCAGGATTTTTGCTGTATTTGACGAGGATATATTTTCGAGCGTACTGATTTCACTGATGGTGAGGCCTTGTTTGTTTTCACTGCGGGCAATGCTCAACATTATGCGAAGTCCATATTCTTCTTGTGCGCTAATTTTCATAATTCATTCTTTAAAACATGTCCAATTCTAGCTTGGCTACTTCGGACATCATATCCTTGGTCCAAGGCGGATCAAAGGTCATTTCAACTTCAACAGCTCCTACTCCTTCAACTTTCTGTACCGCTTTTTTTACTTCTATTGGTAAGGTATCTGCTACGGGGCAATTGGGTGCAGTAACGGTCATTAATACAAAGACATTATTGAGTGGCGGGAAAACCGTCACTTCATAAATTAAACCTAGGTCCCAAACATTGACGGGAATTTCCGGATCGAAAACTGTTTGTATTCTTCCTATTGCGTCGCTCTTAATTTCTCCTTCGTGTCTGGGTTCGGTAAAAACTGCAGCTGTACTTGGTGCATCTTCTTTTTTGTCGTTTCCATCGAGCAGGCTTTGCGCGAAGTCTTTCATTTTTTGCATCATAGCGCTGAAGCCGTTGCTTCTTTGTGAGCTGAGATGTCCGCGCAGATCAATGTCATTTACAAAAGTGAGTTCCTCATCTACTATTTCTTGCGGCGTTGCATCGTCCAGCACGCGAACGAGCAAAGCGATTAGCCCTTTGGTAATAACTGTATTGCTATCTGCTTGATATCTGACTTTGTCGCCTTCTTTGTAAGCATGCAGCCAAACTTTTGATTGGCAACCCTTCACAATGTTGGCTTCGGTTTTGTGTTCCTCTGCAAGTGGAGTCATTTCCTTACCGAGATCTATGATATAGTCATAGCGATCCATCTTGTCATCGAAGATGGCAAAGTCACTAACGATAGAGTCTTGTCTTTCTTTTAAACTCACGTTAGTCTCTTAATTGCTTTTAAAATTCCTTCCTTCAAACGATCTATTTCAGCTGTCGTATTGTAAAACGCAAAGGAGGCTCGAACCGTTCCTTCAATTCCTAGAGAATCCATTAAGGGTTGGCAACAATGATGACCAGTGCGCACTGCTATTCCTTCTTGATCGAGCATAACGCCTAGGTCGTAGGGATGCACGCCTTCGATAAGAAAGGAAACGACACTTGCCTTTTGGCTCGTTGTTCCTATGATATTTAGTCCTGGAATACTGCTCAGCTCGCTTGTGGCGTAATCTAACAGGATTGTTTCTTGTTCTTGTATTAACTCGTAGCCAACTGAATTGATGTAATCTACTGCCGCGCCTAAGGCGATGGCTCCACAAATATTTGGCGTTCCTGCTTCGAATTTAAAGGGCAGTTTATTGTAGGTTGTTCCTTCGAAACTTACCGAGTCGATCATTTCTCCTCCACCCATATATGGAGGAATCATTTCTAGCAGAGCCTGCTTTCCATAAAGGATTCCTATGCCTGTAGGTGCAAACATTTTGTGTCCGCTGAATGCAAAGAAGTCGCAGTCCAATTCTTGTACGTTGACTGGTGTATGGCTCATAGCCTGTGCACCATCGACAACTAAGAATGCGTCTACAGCGTGAACGAGAGCAGCCACTTCTTTAATGGGATTAATCGTACCGAGTGAATTACTGATGTAATTCATACTGACGATTTTGACCTTGTCGTTTAGCTGCTCCTTAAACGCTGCCAGATTCAATGAACCATCTTCGTTCATCGCGACAACTTCTACGGTAGCTCCTTTTTCTTTGGCAATCATTTGCCAAGGCACAATGTTAGAGTGGTGCTCGAAGACTGGGATTAAAATCTTATCTCCATCCTTTAGTTGCGATTTGCCTAGCGTGTTGGCGACAAGGTTTAGCGCTTCAGTGGTGCCTCGTACAAAGTTTATTTCTTTGTCCGAACTCGCTCCAATGAACTTTGCAATTTTATTTCGGGCACCTTCGTACTCTTCTGTACACCAATTGGCTAAGAAGTGCGCTCCACGGTGAATGTTGCTGTTTTGCTGATGGTAGTATTTATCAATAGCATCTATAACAGCTTGTGGCTTTTGAGTGGTGGCACCATTATCGAGATAGGCAATAAGATTCCCATTTACCTGAGATTGTAAAATGGGAAAATCCTTTCTTAATCTCTCGATATCCGCAACATCCGTGCTTAAGACGGGCCTGCTCACGCGAACTGTAGTTTTTGTTGTAAGACTTTATCAAAGTGCTCGGCGATGTTCTCGTCCTTGATGGTATCGATAACTTCTGCTGTAAAGGCTTTTAGCAAGAACTTACGCGCATCTTCTTCCGAGAGTCCACGACTACGCAAGTAGAAAATCGCATTCTTATCTAGCTGACCAGTTGTAGCACCGTGGCTACATCGCACATCGTCTGCCCAAATTTCTAACTGAGGCTTAGTGTTTACCGAAGCGTTTTCCGTTAGGAGTATGTTGCGGTTGGTTTGATAGGCATTGGTCTTTTGAGCGTCTTCTCTTACGAAGATACGCCCGTTAAAGACTGCTTTCGAACTGTCTGTCATAATGCCTTTGTACAACTCATTACTATAAGTATGCGGCACTTTGTGATCTACGATCGTATGGTTATCAATTACGGCTTTCTTTTCGCCTAAGTACAAACCGTTAAAGTGAGTTTCACAATTAGAAGCGTTTATGCGCGCATTCAAATCGTTACGCACTAAAGCACCTCCAGCCGTCAGGATAGTCGAAAAGAAAATACTATCACGAGCTTGCTGCACTTCGGTTTGATTGATTTGTACTGCTTGCTCGTTTTCGTTTTGAATCTTATAATATTCTAACTCCGCATTTTCCTCAACGACAAACTCGTTAACGATGTTGACCAAGGTTTTATCACTTTCGGATTGGTTCGCATAAGTTTCGAATACTCTTACGTGCGCACCCTTCTCGACAATAATCATTTGACGAAGATGCTGCATCGTTCTTTCTTCCTTGGTGTTTGCACCAATATGCAAGACCTCTATAGGATGTTTCACTTTTAAGCCAGCTGGCACGTGTACAAACAATCCGTCATCTGCTAATGCAGTATTCAAAGAAGCAAAACCATTGCGATTGGTATGTACACCCTGCGCAAAGTTTTTGCTGACTATGTTTTGTGCAAAGACCTTCGCTTTTTTGAATTGACCGATAACCAGACCGTTCTCTTCATCTAAGATTTTAGAGTGTTGCTCGTTGTACTTACCGTTTACAAAAACGAGCAAATTGGTTTGCACGTCCTTGATTTTCCAAGCGTTGATTGAAGCGAGTTCGCTCTCCGTCGGATCTTGGAAAGGCTCATTGAGCAGCTTTATGAGATTAAGGTATTTCCAATCCTCATCCTTCCGCGTAGGAAAGCCTTGCTTTTCGAAAGTAGCCAAAGCATCGCGACGTATCACTTCCCACTCAGAGGCAGAATCGCCATTGAGTCGAGCGTTGAGGTCGATATTTTTTAAGATTGATGTTTCGCTCATAACTATACCGTCGTTGGCTGCATTTCTTTAATCCAATCATAGCCTTTCTCTTCTAGCTCTAGCGCTAGTTCTTTACCTCCAGACTTAACAATTTGTCCTTGGTACAATACGTGTACGAAGTCAGGAACAATGTGCTCTAGTAATCTTTGGTAGTGCGTAATAACAATTGATGCGGTCTCAGGCGTCTTTAATTTGTTGACACCATTGGAAACTATACGAAGGGCATCGATATCCAAACCTGAATCGGTTTCATCAAGGATGCTCAAATGTGGCTCGAGCATTGCCATTTGCAAAATTTCGTTTCGCTTTTTCTCACCACCCGAGAAACCTTCGTTTAATGCACGACCAATCATGGACTGATCTATTTCGAGAAGAGCCAACTTTTCCTTCATTTTTAGAAGGAAATCCTTTGCATTCAAAGGATCAAGCTCTTTGTGCTTGCGAATTTCATTGAGTGAGGTACGAATGAAATTGGAAATAGACACTCCAGGAATTTCAACCGGATATTGGAAAGCCAAAAAGATGCCCTCGCGTGCACGTACTTCTGGATCCATATCTAATAAGTCTTTTCCGTTGAAGGTTACCTCTCCTTCGCTTACTTCATATTCCTCTTTACCAGCTAAAACAGAAGCCAAAGTACTCTTACCAGATCCGTTGGGACCCATAATGGCGTGTACTTCACCTGCCTTCACTTCTAAATTCAAACCGCGGAGTATTTCGTTTCCTTCAACTCCAGCTTTAAGATTCTTTATACTTAACATTTACTTTGTTTTCAAGATTAACCTACGCTGCCCTCTAAACTGATGGACAACAATTTTTTCGCCTCTGCCGCAAATTCCATAGGCAGTTCGTTTAAGACTTCTTTTACGAAGCCGTTTATAATAAGACTTGTGGCCATTTCGATATCGATGCCACGTTGATTACAATAGAATAAGATGTCCTCGCCTATTTTAGAAGTAGTCGCTTCGTGTTCTACAACGCAAGAACTGTTTGCTGCTTCGATGTAAGGAAAAGTGTGCGCTCCGCATTTATCACCAATAAGCAAACTATCGCATTGCGAGAAGTTGCTGGCGTTGCTGGCTTTCTTGTTCACCTTAACCAATCCTCGGTAAGAGTTTTGACTTTTACCTGCGGAGATACCTTTCGAAATGATTCTACTCTTGGTGTTCTTACCAATATGAATCATTTTGGTACCGGTATCGGCTTGCTGGAAATTATTGGTTAGGGCTACTGAGTAAAACTCGCCAATTGAATTATCACCTTTCAATATTACAGATGGATATTTCCAGGTAACGGCCGAACCTGTTTCAACTTGGGTCCAAGAAATTTTCGAGTTATCTCCTTGGCAAATTCCGCGCTTGGTTACAAAGTTGTAAATCCCACCTTTACCTGTTTCGGGGTTCCCAGGATACCAGTTCTGTACCGTGGAGTATTTTACTTCTGCACCTTTATGCGCGACAATTTCTACAACCGCAGCGTGCAGTTGGTTCTCATCACGAATAGGGGCAGTGCATCCTTCTAAGTAGCTTACGTAACTTCCTTCGTCTGCTATGATTAAGGTTCTTTCAAATTGCCCCGTGTTGGCCTCGTTTATTCTGAAATAAGTCGAGAGCTCCATTGGACAGCGCACTCCTTTAGGAATGTAGCAGAAAGAACCGTCAGTGAATACTGCTGAATTAAGCGCTGCATAGTAATTGTCCGTCTGCGGAACTACCGAGCCCATATATTTTTTAACAAGCTCCGGATGATCTTTTACTGCTTCGCTAAAAGATGAAAAGATGATGCCTTTTTCTGCAAGTTCCTTTTTGAAGGTAGTGGTAACCGAAACGGAGTCCATAACTACATCAACTGCGACATTAGCCAAACGTTTTTGCTCGTCAATAGAGATACCCAACTTGTCGTAGGTTTTTTTGAGTTCAGGATCGAGCTCGTCCAGACTATTAAGGACTTTTTTAGTTTTTGGAGCAGCGTAGTAGCTTATCGCTTGTAAGTCTGGCTTTTCATAATGGACATTGGCCCAATCTGGCTCGGTCATTTTACTGAATTGAGCAAAAGCCTCCAATCGCCATTCTGTTAGCCATTCCGGCTCATTCTTCTTCTTAGATATCATTCGAATGACATCCTCGTTCAGTCCTATGTCTACTTTATCCGACTCTATATCAGTAACAAAACCCCACTGATAGTCGGCATTGGTTACTTCGTCAATCGTATTTTGAAAATCACTCATTTGCTTATTTATTGGTATTCATTTTAACTGCCCTAAGGCATTAAAATTCCCTTAAATCCTTGTTTATACAAAAAAGTCAAAATTAAACATTAAAGACCTATTAACTAAATGAAAAGCACTAATTTCGCGTCCTAATATTTACAAAATGGGTAGAGGAGATAAAAGAACCAAGAAAGGTAAAATTGCTCGCAAGTCATTCGGCAATGCACGCCGTAAGCGTCCAGTAAAAACTGCTGAAGGTTCTACTAAGAAAAGCGCTTAAACACAAGTAAGCGTGAAAGAAAAAGTCCAGAAGACGGACGAGGAGTGGAAAGCTCAACTCGGTCCTGAGCGATATCGTGTTCTGCGTGAAAGTGGAACCGAAAAGCCATTTTCTGGCACATTCTATTTACACAAAGATACTGGTACCTATTGTTGTTATGGTTGCCAAGTTCCACTCTTTGGAAGCGACACAAAATTTGATTCAGGATGTGGTTGGCCGAGTTTCACCGACCCTATAGATTCAGATGCCATAAAGTACGTCGAAGACAACAGTCACGGAATGAAGCGTGTAGAGGTCCGCTGCGCAACTTGCGACAGTCATTTAGGACATGTGTTTCCAGATGGCCCAGGGCCGGGCGGTAAACGTTACTGTATAAATTCGGTTTGTCTAGATTTTGAAAAGAAAGAAGACACCTAAGGTTTAAGACTTAAGTACCTAATTAAAAGTCGTAGCCTACTCCACTCAATATTTGCACGTCGGTAATTTCAATTTCAACCTTACGATTTTCGTTGACGTCACAAATGCAGCAGCTATCTGAAGTAGCTAATGGCCCGAAGACTTTGTAATCCTCAATTTTACCACCTTTACTTTCAATGTATGCTTTAACCGCCTGAACACGTCGCTCGGCTAGCTTGTAGTTATACTCAACCGATCCAATGGAATTGGTCATTCCGGTCAATTTCAATCTTAAGTTGCCATTTAAATCAGCGTCATTAACTATTTCTTGAAGCACCTGCCTAGCTCCATCTGTCAAAGCAGAAGAATCGTGGTCGAAATAAATATTTTCCTGAGAAGTGCCGTCAATTTCAGCTTGTGTCTGGGCTTGAATTGTAAAGCAAGTGGCGCACATTGCAAGTGTGAAGAATAGCATTTTCTTAATCATGAGAACTCGTTTATTATTTTGACAATAGCGGCTTAACGAAGTCACTTATTGCAAGAACTATGCAGATTAAGAAATAGTTAAATCCTTTCGAATGTTATTGACAGACAATGCGCGTCAACAAAAACAATCGAAAAAATTCCGTCTAGATGGAGAATGAAGCGGAAACTCTCGAGCATAGCTCTAAGTCAACCCTATACTGACTTGTAGCCGCTTTTAATGTAGGAATAAATTTCGTTTTAAAGAAAAGAGTTTTTTAATATTAGTTTGGAGGCATAGCGTCAATCTAAAATGAAATATCGAAGATAATGCAAGGCGCAATTTGAAGAAATAGACAAAATCAATTTTTAAGTAGGTCGAATAAGCGCGATAAAACTGAAATCAAAATTGTAGAATGGTGAAGTGTTGTTTAGTTGAGTGAATTTACTCACTAGGGCAAAGTCTGGTGTCTTATGAACTTCGTTCAAAATGGGAAATCTCTGTTTGGTTTCCGACACTTATGCATTGAACTCTTGTTCATTTTAAACTGCCAGGAGGCTAAAATGTCTATTATCTGATAAGAGCAACCAGGTCTTGATACAATGTGGCTAAAATATTCGTGATTACGAGCACTAGCCTATTCATTAGCTTAATTTTGACTTGGACGGGTTACCCTGAACTTCGCGTACACCGCGGTACTTTTGGTTATTACCCGCTCAAAAATGTTAAACTCAAGTGAATTAAAAATGAAGTATTTACTAAGCGCATTCCTAATTTGTATGATGATGAGCGCCTGTGGTGCTCAGAAAGAAAACCAATCTGTTAAAAGCGACTGGCCGCATGAAAAAGTTGTTAAAACAGAGGCCGAATGGCGTGCCCAGTTGACTGATCTAGAATATAACGTCATGAGAGAAGCCGGAACAGAACGTGCATTTACTGGGGATCTTCTTAAGCAAAACGGTGAGGGAACTTTTGTTTGTGGTTGTTGCCAGTTGCCATTGTTTGATTCAGCAACTAAGTTTAAATCGGGTACTGGCTGGCCTAGTTTCTTTGAACCAATTGAAGCCATTAATGTTGGCGAGGTTGAGGATAACAAATACGGAATGACTCGTATAGAAGTGATTTGCAACAGATGCGATGCACACTTGGGTCACGTATTTAATGATGGGCCTAAACCGACAGGTTTAAGGTATTGCATCAACTCAGCTTCCTTGGATTTTACTAAGAAGTAAGTACAGCAAGGCCAGTAGCGTCTGTAAATTCTTTTCTGACACCTAGAAAGGCCTCAATGTCCAAATCATTGTTGGGGTTTTGTCTGTTGGGAAAGTCGTAAGGATTATCTGATTCCTCTTCGTAGGTGCCTTTCAATATGGCATCGATTTCTGCGGTTTCTATATGAACTCCTGGATCGTTAAAAGGAGATGAGTCACCCTGCTCTAAGGTCCCAACTAATGAATTGCTTACTGGAATAGGAAACAATCGAATGCAATATGGCACTTCTTCTTGCTCACTTTTGACTTCAATCTTATCTGAAGTGTTTAGACTCGCAATTACAATTGCTTTCCTTTTGACTTTAGGCTTTTGGGACTTGCGAACTCGCTTCTTTTTACCTTTCACCGGTTGGAAATTGTAATCGCTGGCATACTCCATAAAGTAGGATATAGCGATAAACCTAGGAACATACTCTCTTGTTTCTTTGGGCAAAAGGTGCTGAATCTCCCAGAAGGTAGTAGCGTGAGGATTGCGTTTTAAAATCTTATTAATATTACCAGGTCCGTAGTTGTAGGCCGCTAAAGCCAAAAACCAATCGTCGTATTTAACGTAGAGTCTTTTCAAAAATTTACCTGCTGCTCGTGTTGATTTCGATATGTTTTTTCGCTCATCGAGATTGTAAGTCATTTTCAAATTGAAATCGTTTGCAGTGCTTTCCATAAGTTGCCACAGACCAACAGCGCCAGCTTTAGAGCGTGCGTTTGGATTGAGCAAAGATTCGAGCACAGCGACATACTTTAACTCTTCTGGAATTCCGATTCTATCAAATTGTTTTTCAATTTGAGGAAAGACATTTTTAGCTCTCGCTAATGCTACAGGAACAAACTTGGGATTGTTGTAGTAGTACTCTGCCATTTGGGTTTTGACCTGTGAGGTGAAAACATAAGGCAAGTCACTGGCAAAGCTGATGTCTGCCATACGGCGCGAAATATTATCATATTGCGTAGGACTGAACAGCGGAGCATTAGCATCTATTGCGGCGCTAAGCGAGGCACAGGAAAACAATGAAATCAGTACAAAAACAATTCTATTCATGAGGTGTGAAAACTGATGTAAAACTAAAATTGTGCCACGGGAAGGAAGATCATCTTATCCACCTATTTACAGAATCCCTTTAAGCAGCCGCTAAAGTACTAATTGACATTGATTGCATAAAACCTTGATTACTAATCGTGTGAGGGATTTATGATTGTGAGGCAGAGATAGTATTAAATGTTAGCTTAGCAAATTTTCTCATCGCTAGCAGTAGAAACATTTTGAAGCATATGGCAAGACTCGCTAAACATAGGAGCGAACACCTAGGCCCGAGTAGTTTGGCCCCAATAAGCGTCTATTGTGAACTTTAAGAAGAAATGAGTCTTTTTCTTAAATGATGCCGTCGAGAAATTGTGGGGGAACCCACCAAAGGACTAAAAATATACTGCACGGTCAATAGAATCCTTATTAAATTTGGACTATGCAAAAAAAGGCACTTTTCTTAGTTGTTGGTCTGATTATTCTGGCTGCGCTTTCTCGACTTTTTCCAATAGCCGCGAACTTTAGTCCAATTGCGGCTATAGCACTTATGGGTGGTTTCTTCTTCAAGGACCTCAAAAAAGCTGTTATCATTCCCCTAGCCTGTCTGCTTTTGAGTGACACTTTACTTCATCTGAAGTTCTTAAGCGGTGCCTCGGAGTGGCCAGGATTCTACCCAGAGATTTCTGCCATTTATATGGGTTTTGTTTTAGTGGTGCTTATTGGTCGTTACTTGATAAAGCAAGCTAAATGGGTAAACATTATTGGTGCTTCCTTGGCAGGCTCCTTGGCTTTTTTCTTACTTAGTAATTTTGGAGTTTGGATGAGCGGTCTTATTTACCCAATGACTGGAGCTGGACTAGTGGAATGTTTTGTTGCCGCTATACCTTTCTTCCGTAACTCAATTGCGGGAGACTTAGTATTTACAATAGCCTTATTTGGGGTCTATAAGTTCGCTATAAACTATTACGGATTGCCTAGACGCTCCGAGATTGCTTAACCCTATACGTTGAAACGGAAGTGCATTACGTCTCCGTCTTTAACTAAGTATTCTTTTCCCTCTACTGCCATTTTCCCTTGATCTTTTACCGCTTGCTCTGAACCGAGCTCTTTGTAATCTGCTATTTTGATTACTTCTGCGCGGATAAATCCTTTTTCGAAATCTGTATGAATAACACCAGCAGCTTGCGGCGCTAGAGTTCCTTGTTTAATGGTCCAAGCACGCACCTCTTTAGGGCCAGCTGTGAAGTAGGTTATCAAATCGAGGATACTATAACAGCTTCTTATCAGTTTGTTCATTCCCGTTTCTGTAATACCCAGGTCATCTAAAAACTCTTTGCGCTCCTCTTCGTCTAGCTCCATTAGCTCTGCCTCAATACCTGCACTGATGGTCATAATTAAGGCTGTTGGGTCCTTCTCCTCAACCGCGCTCTTAACTTGCTCGGTGTACTTGTTCCCATTTGCAAGAGATGCTTCATCTACGTTGCAGGCATAAATAACCGGTTTGGCGGTAATCAAGTTATACTCGCTTAATATCTCCGCCTCATCTTCTTCTAGCTCAAGGGTTTTAATATTATTTCCTCCTTCTAAGTGCCCTTTGCACTTAGTGAAGAGTTCGAATGACTTTATTGCGAGCTTATCATTACTCTTGATGAGTTTTTGAAACTTCGAATAGCTCTTTTCGACCAGCTCGAGGTCTTTCAGTTGTAGCTCCGTTTCTATGATTTCCATATCCCGCACTGGATCGACGGAACCATCTACGTGAATTACGTTGTCGTCGTCGAAACAGCGAACTACGTGCAGAATGGCGTTGCAGTTCTTGATGTTCCCCAAGAACTTATTTCCAAGACCTTCACCTTTGGAAGCTCCTTTTACAAGACCCGCGATATCCATAATCTCCACAGTAGTGGGAAGTATTTTTTCTGGGCTAACCAATTTGGATAAAATGTCTAATCGCTCATCTGGCACGGGCACTACCGTAAGGTTTGGCTCTATAGTACAGAAGGGGAAGTTTTCAGCCTTAGCCTTGGTATTGGATAAAGCATTGAAGAGCGTAGATTTTCCCACATTTGGCAGTCCGACAATCCCACATTTAAGCGCCATATTCTAGTTGATTCAATTTCTTAATGAGCCGCAAAAATACGCATTCGAATGAAGTGGCGGGGCATAAAAAAAGCCTCTATAAAAGAGGCTATCATTTTTTTCTTAATCCCAAGTTTCTGCTTCACCGTCGGAGCTGGAATCTAGGTTTTCCGATGTCCCGGATACGTCAGGGCCAGAATCAGGGCTTGATGTGTCAGCTGCTGAATCATTGGTTATTGTCTCGATGCTGGCATCTTCTATAGTATCTGCGGGCTCAGTTGTATCTAGCGTATCGGTAAGCTTTTTTTCGTGGCTAGAATTATGCTTAGAATCAGGCTGCCAATCATCGTCATTTTTGAATTGATCGAAATCGTAGCCAGGCATTAATTCTTCTTTTACGTGGTCTACAGTTTCATTTAAAGCGGCTACGAATTTGTTAAAGTCTTCTTTGTAAAGATGAATTTTATGTCTTTCATAACCATCTTCATCAAATTTCTTTTTGCTCTCAGTAATGGTAACGTAATAGTCGTTGGATCGCGTAGTGCGTACATCAATAAAGTAAGTTCGACGTCTACCAGCTCTAACACGTTTGGAAAATATATCTTCGTTCTTCCTCTTATGATCCATTATAGTAATGGTTGGTTGTTCCAAATCTATAAAAATAATTAGCTAAAACCCTCTACGGAAGATTATTTCAGAAGAAAATAGGAAAGTTATCGCTTCACTTGATCGGCCTCAAGCTGTTGATTTTCATACATTTCAGTGTATTGACCTCCTAGCTTAAGCAACTCATTATGAGAACCTGCCTCAACTAACTTACCGTCTTCTAACACAAGAATAAGGTCAAAATCTAATAAAGAATAGATCCTATGTGTAACAATTATAGCCGTTTTATCTTTGAGCAATTCGGATAGATTCTTCAGAATTGCCTGCTCGGTACTTGCATCCACCGCACTGAGTGAATCGTCAAAAATTAAGAGCTGTGGGTTTTTTATAATCGCTCGAGCTAGAGAAAGGCGTTGTTTCTGCCCACCAGATAAGGTAACTCCCCTTTCCCCCACTTTTGTAAAATAGCCTTCAGGAAAGCGTTCTATTGATTCGTGAATGACCGCAGCCTTGGTAGCTGCTTTTACATCATCTGTACTTGCTTCTTTCACTCCGAAAGCAACATTGTTGTATATAGAATCGGAAAAAACAAAAACATCTTGAGGAACGTAACCGACGTTCCAACGCAGGTCATTAAGGTTATAAGATTTTATAGAATGCTGATCAAGTAGAATCTCGCCAGCGGAGATGTCGTAAACTCTAAGTAGTAGTTCCACCAAGCTACTTTTACCAGAACCAGTCTTACCTACTACTGCCACTTTCTGCCCTGCTTTTATTTCAAAACTTACATTGCGCAAAGCGGTGATGCCAGTATCCGGGTAAGTAAAGCTTACATTGTTGAATGTGATGTTTCCTTTTAAGTCACTTGCTGGCCGCGTTCCATCGTTTACGATGTCACCTTTAGTATTGAGAAACTCATTGATTCTTTTTTGAGAAGCCGAGGCCGCTTGTATAATGGATGCAATCCAACCTAATGAAGTGACTGGCCAAGTGAGCATTGCAACATAAATGATGAACTCGGCAATATTACCAGGGGTGAAAGTGCCATCGGCGACACCATTTCCGCCTACATAAATTGTAAGTAAGGTACTGAGTCCAATAAGCAATATCATCAAGGGGAAAAACAAAGCATGGACTTGCGCCAAGTCAAGTGACTTGTTTTTGTAGTCTTCACTTTCCAAGGAGAAGAAGCCATTGATCATAGGCTCTTTGACATAAGACTTGAGTACCCGAATACCCGAAAAAGATTCTTGCGCTATAGTGGTAATGTCACTCATTTTGCTCTGAATGATCTCGCTACGTTTATTGATTATAGTATTTACGTAGTAGATGCTAATAGAAAGAAGCGGCAAGGGCAACAAAACGATAAAAGTCAAACGCGCATTTACTTGCAACATTGATCCGATGACTACAATAAATAATCCTACCAAATTAATACCATAGAGAATTGCTGGCCCTAAGTACATTCGCACTTTATTTACATCCTCAGCAATACGAGACATAAGATCACCTGTTTGATTGCGTTTGTAGAATGCCGCTCCTAAGCCTTGATAATGAGCATACATTTCGTTACGCAAATCATACTCTATTAAACGAGACATGACTATAAGCGTTTGGCGCATCAAGAACATAAAGACGCCCTTGATAATTGCAAGTGCAAGTACGGTCAGCCCGAAGAAAACTAAGATTTTACTGAAGGATTCGTAAAAAGTTGGTTGAAGACTAGAGCCTTCCATCAACTGATAGTACTTAACGTTTTCACCAACTAAATCGAAAGCAATGCGCACAACTCTTGCTGGAAAGACACCTGCAATATTTGAAAGGCCCACAAAGAGAATCCCCAGTATAATGTGAAACTTATAGTTCCAGAAGTACTTGTTTAAAACGGCTAATTCTCTCATTGCGAATGTGAGGACGAAAATAAGGATTCATTAAGGGATAGCCTTTTTAAAATAGAGTCTATATTTGTGTAGTTTTAGTCGCGTCTGGCATAAAAGGCCGGAATGAGGTGGCACGAATTGTGCAATGGTATAGAGGTGAAAATCCCATTTAGATAAAATAGTTCTTTAAAGTGTTTACAAGAAGGAATCTTAGGTTGAAAGTGCTCCAGCAGCTCTATGCCATTCGTTACAATCCGGATACGGATATAAAGACACATAAGAAGTATTTGGGCGATAGCCTACTAAGTGTTAGAAAAGTCTACACTTACTCGCTTTATTGGATTTCTAAAATAGCCGACCAGGTTCTAGACGATAAGACTTATCGAGATAACAAGAACTTACCCAACGCATCGGATAAACGCTTTACAACGAAACTATACGACAATCCATTTATAGTAGCTCTTCGCGAACATCCAGAGATGAAAGAGGCAATTAAAGCTTACAAGCTTCAAACGCACTTTGATCAAGACATCGTGAGCAACTTGTACAAGAAGCTCAGTAAAGATGCGAAGTACCTCAAATATGTTTCGAGCCCTGACCGCACGATTAGCTCGAATAGAAACATCGTACTCCATATTTGGAAAAAAGTAATTACGCCAAGTGACACTTGGGCATCGCACATTAGTGATCGCTGGGTTTCTTGGACGGACGACCGAGGTATGCTTATTAATGGTGTCATTGGCTCTATAAACGATTTCTTCTCCGAACGCTTCGAACCGGAAGAAGGTTTTACTTTGAAAAAGTTTGATTGGGATGATGCCAACAACTTTACTGGTAAGCTGCTCGACAAAACGCTGTCTAGTGAGGAGAGTCACCAAAAGATTATTCTCCCGATTTTAAAAAACTGGGAGGCTGATCGAATAAACCCAATCGACAATATTATCCTTAAAATGGCTCTTACGGAGCTTTTACATTTTGAAGATGTACCCGTTAAGGTTACCATGAACGAATATATAGAGCTATCGAAAGTTTACTCTACTCCAAAGAGCAAGGACTTTGTTAATGGTGTATTAGACACTGCTCGTAAGAGACTCGAAAAGAAAGGAGATATCGTGAAACACGGTCGCGGTCTTTCGTCCTAGTATTAAACCTGTCTTTTTCTGGCAGCAATATAAGTTTCACTTCTGCATTAATAATATGAACTGATTAAATTCAGTTGCATCTTCCCGCGTGAGGGATAGAGGTCAGACCAATGAAGGAATATAGGGTCAGAAGAATATTTTGAGGGAAAAATTACTAG
>CAZZIZ010000015.1:26781-31073 GCA_964654535.1 uncultured Chitinophagales bacterium | reverse complement strand
TAAAAATACCAGAAACAAAATCAGGAATATACTATTTGACCATCCTAAACAATACAAATCAGACAACCTACAAGTTAATTAAAAGATAACTGCTTACAACACTATGTAGAGCAGCATATCTGCTTCGTTCCTCGCAGAGACGCTGCCTACAATCATACGTAGTCACCATTCCCCAGATTCGACACCTCCAAAATCAATTTAGAATTTATTGATATCTACGGAGCGGATTTATTTCTTATGCTAACGTTCGCGTTCGGAGAGTATTTGAATTTAATATTTCGGTAAATTGAAGGTGAAAATGACCATTGATAATGAACTACTTAGCGAACGTTAGTCAAACCAAAGAAAGATGATTGTACCAAATAGATTGAAGGCAGGAGACTGCATTGGTTTTTTTTCTCCATCATCCGCCGCAACTAGTTGGGCTCCAAATAGGTTTAAAAGAGCAAAGGCGTTTTTAGAGGGAAAGGGATTTGAGCTAATTGAAGGAAATCTTACTGGTAAATCGGACTATTATCGTTCTGGTAGCATTGAAGAAAGAGCCGAAGAGTTAAACGCTTTGATTCGAAATGAAAAAGTAAAGTGCATTATCTCTACAATTGGTGGGAGTAATTCTAATTCGATATTACCCCATATAGATTACAATACACTTAAAAGCAATCCCAAAATTATCATTGGATATTCTGATGTTACAGCAATTCTATTAGGGATTTATAGCAAAATTGATTTGGTCACATTTTACGGACCAGCATTAGTAGCCTCATTTGGTGAAATTGGCGAGCTCGTTGATATTACTTACAAGTATTTCCTTGATACAGTGGCTAACCCGAAAGAAACAAATTTGATTAACAATCCCTCTATGTGGACTGAAGAACGCATTTCTTGGGAAGAACAGGATAAGCCCAAAAGCACTGTACAAAACGAGTTAATTACTGTGAGTGGTGGAATAGCAACAGGGCGGTTAATTGTCGGCAATCTAAATACTATGCTTGGGATTTACGGAAGTGAGTATATGCCGAAATTTAAGGACGGAGATATTTTGGTTATCGAGGATAGCTTAAAAAGTGCTGATGTTATTGAGCGGTCGTTTGCGCATTTAAAGCTAAACGGGGTGTTTGATAAGATTGGTGGATTGGTACTAGGAAAGCATGAAAAGTTCGATGACTGCGGTTCAAATCGAAAACCTTATGACATTTTAAACGAAGTAATTGGAAGTACCAATTTTCCATTATTAGCGGAATATGATTGTGCGCATACCCATCCAATGATAACTTTACCAATAGGTGTGAAGGCAAGATTAGATGCGGACAATCAATCTTTAACTATTTTAGAAAAGTGCATAAAGTAACTACACACAATCGAGTAGGTGGCTGGCGACCAAAATTAGCCGTCAATGCACCTCTCACACCACCGTGCATACGGGTCACGTACACGGCGGTTCCTTTACTCACTTCAGTTTATAGCTATATTTAGAAAATGGTCTCCATGCTTCGCGTGGAAACGCCACATACAAACGAAACGATAAAAACACCATCAACCAATTTTTATGAAAAAGATACTTTTCACAATAACATTAATCACTTTTATTATGGCACAAACCCAAGCCCAAACCACCGACATTCAATCAATTGAAAAAACAATCAATCACTACTTTGATGCAATGATTAACCACGATGCTAAATCTATTGAGATCGCATTTCATTCTACGGCAATTATGAAATGGAACGAAAACGAAAAATACATGGAAGTAAACGCTGTCAAGGCTTTAAGTGATTACTTAAATTCCAATGAGCCTGTCAAAACAAAAACCAAAATTGTGGCTATCAATGTTGTAGGAGACGCTGCCAATGCACAATTAGAATTGGAATATGACAACTTCTACTTCGTTGACTTCATGCATCTCATGAAAATTGAAGAAGAATGGAAAATTGTAAGCAAAACCTATACAACAGTACCGAAGGACTTCTAAGGGATAAGCAAAGGAAATCTACGGGCTTAGAATACAGCATATAATATGCGGTATGCTGAAATGCCTTCACGCAGTGCGTGGGCACGCCACATACCGCCGAGGCGCTGTCTAAACGAAATCAACTACTGCACTTTCCATTTCTATTACGCTCTCCCAGAACTTTTGCGTGAGGGATGGGAAGCGTGCGACCGAATGGGAGCAGTCTCTTTTGCTGAAGTAGTATGTACTTACCGCCTTAGCGGTAGAAGTACATGCTTTGCTGAAGCAAGAATGAGACCGGAGCGAAGCGGAGCGCTGGAACAGCCCGACCCCGAACTTAGTGCGCAGCACTAGAAGTGAGTGGGGCACGCCCCAAAGTAGTTGGTGCACGCCCCAAGGTAGTTGGTGCACGCCCATAAAAAAACTATTGCCTAACTAAAGGAAAAGTCTGCGTCTCTCCATCTGCAAATTTGCAACGCACGAAATAAACGCCGGGAGCGCTCTGGTCAAGTGTTTCCAGAGGGATATTTTGAATACCGCTTCCATCTAAAGTTGCTCTGGTATAAAACTCTTCGACGCCCGCCGAATTAAAAACGCTCACCTCTAAAGGGCCACTTGCTTCGCTAAAAACGCTGAGGTAGGTCTCGGCAGAACTTGGATTTGGAAACAAACGAAATCTTATTTCAGCGGCTTGGTCAAAAAGGTTTTTTTCAGTTAGTAGTTCGTAGGCCTTGGCAAAATCTGGAATGCCATAACCCATCAGCGAATCGGGCGTGCTGTATTGATGCGAACTCTCGCGAATGGCTTGCAACACTTCCATATTTGTTTTGTCGGGAACCGCTTGCCAGAGACAGGCCGCCAATCCAGAAATAATGGGGCAAGAAAAAGAGGTGCCGTCTTGGTTGGCAATGTTATCCAACACATTGACCAATGCTGTTCCCCGACCTACGGCTACTACATCGGGCTTTACACGTCCGTCGCTGCTCGGACCACGAGAACTGAAGTCGGCTAAAACCAAATCGTTATCTATGGCACCCACGGCTAAGACGCTGTCTCCATCGGCTGGGGCAACTATGTGCGTCCAAGGGTTGTCGCCAGAGTTTCCCGCACTATTTATGACGAGCATTCCTTTTTGAGCGGCCATATCTGCGGCTTGGGTTATGATAGTGGTGTTGCCATCCATATCTGCGTAGACATAGTTGTCTTCAATGTCGTCGAACTCGGTGTAGCCAAGTGAAGTACTGAGCACATCGGCACCAATACTATCGGCGCGCTCGGCGGCCATTAACCAATTGAACATTTCTAGAGGAGTCTCTCGCCCACCCTCTTCGCTGCTATACAAGCAATAATGAGCAGAAGGAGCGGTTCCAGTGTAGTTTACGGTATCGTTGTGAACGACTCCGGCGATTATCGAAAAGACTCTGGTTCCGTGGGTTGAAGATTGGTAAACATCTTCACCGCCCAAAACAAAGTTGTAGCGATCTAATAATCTGCCTCTTCTGAAAAGCGGATTGAAGGCAGCCATTTTGTTTACATTTTCAAATCCCGCGTCCATTAACGCGATGATCATTCCTTCGCCCGTAAATCCGTTGAAGTGTAAAAAATCTCCGTTCAACAATTGGGTTTGTCCCTCGGCATCACCATAATCGTAGAGGAGTTCTTCTTCTGCGAACTTCTCGTCGCTAATACTGGTGCTGCTTTTTGTTTGCGTCTTTTGCAACAATTGAACTTGACTAACAAAAGGTAAATCTACCAGCCACTGGTAGTCTTCTTGATTTGACACCTCAACTAAGAGGCGATTGAACCACTTGGATGATCCTTTTATGGCTATGCCTTTTTCGGCAATGGTAGTTCGGTAAGCTTGGCTTACTGGCAGATCGGATTCTTCTAATGAAATGTTTTGCTTCGCTCTTCGTTCTAAACTCCTCGGGCTGAGCGATGCGGCGTATCCCTGGGGATTGTTGTCTTTGGCAATGAGTTGAAGGCTGTAAACACCGGCTTCTTGACCTTGCAATGGCAAGCATACAGTTAAGACAAGAAGGACGGCTATGTTTCGCATGCTTAGTTCATGCTTAGTTAAAGTCTATAACCTTCCAAACTATTGTTAAGCCACTATTGGCACGCTCTGGCCAAGGGTTTGATTCCAATGGCGGTAAACTGGTGCTGATTAACTCTAGAAACGACTGCTCCTTATAAATAAGACCAACGTTTTCGGCGTAGATTTCTGTACTATAGATGTACTGCGCAGCGTTGCTAAATTCGTTTTGCAAAACGCTTACCGTATTCTCGAAAGTGTTGCCACTAAATTGTTGTTCTATTCCCTCATTAAAATATCTGTATAACC
>CAZZIZ010000015.1:7699-26681 GCA_964654535.1 uncultured Chitinophagales bacterium | reverse complement strand
AAAGTGTTGCCACTAAATTGTTGTTCTATTCCCTCATTAAAATATCTGTATAACCAATCATCGTAAACACGAAGCTCTGGTTGGTCGGTATTGATAAACGCATTTCCATTCCAGGACTTGTTATCCTCCACAGGAAATACTAAAGGTAGAAAACGTAGATTGTCCACTACTCGCTCATATCCGTTTTCGGTGCGGACTGCAAAAGTCATTTGGGTTGGTGCATTGTCCCAAGAAACGGAAGCGTCCGGTCTGAACTGACGAGCGATTCTTATTGCTGGGCGTCCTTCATTATCTGTAAATTCTGAATCGACAATTTCTCTAATTTCTGAACTAACCGTAAAAACTGTATCGGCAAAATTGTCATAGATGGTCGAGTCAACCGAATAGGTGACAAAGTGCCCAACTTCAACGGGTACGAAGTTCTGACCGCGGAAGTTCTCCTCTGGGGTAATAATCTCCTTCTTACAGGAACAAATTCCTACTAGCAACAACAATGCTGAGAGAATAAATATGGTCTTTTTCATGTGTTGAAATAAGTACGCTTACTAGATGTATGCTTGCCCGATTTGGTTGCTTAAAGGTAAAGGAAGCAGCATAGTCGCACAAGGTAGACTAGGTTTATGTGCAATTCTATACTAAGAAACGGGAATGTGTGTTTTTGAACAATAAGTTAGGTCACGATTGGGCAGAAATGCCTCTGATTCTAAGTTATTATGGAAGAAGCCTAGAGGTAGTACATTTTCCGATTGAGCGCATTTAGGCAAAGTATAATCGACGACAATGCAAAATGATTGCTTTCTTAATGTCTTGGCTGCGATTCCGCTTATGTCAACTCAATACGATTGCCTGGTAGTGATCGAACAAGGCCCTTCATCTCCAACTGTAGGAGATGCATTGCCATCATACTATTTGGCATTTGACAAAGGCCGATGAGCTCATCGATAAGTAGACTTTCCTTATCGGTTAAGGAATCTATAATGCGCTTTTCTTCTTCATCGAGCTCTACAAACAATTGCTTCTGCACACGCTCAGGTTTTGCTTTCTTTTCCCAACCCATTACAGAACAAAGGTCTTGAGCATTCTCGATTAACTTCGCCTTACCTGTTTTAATGAGTGCATTACAACCAACGGAATATTTGTCCGTACTTCTACCTGGATAAGCAAAAACATCTCGCTTGTATTCGTATGCTACTTCGGCAGTAATAATACTTCCGCCGGATAAGCCTGTTTCGACCACGATAGTGGCGTCACTCATCGCGGCGATGATTCGGTTGCGTTCTGGGAAATTGGTTTTCTGTCTTAAAGTTTTTGAGTTAAACTGACTGATCAATCCTCCGGTCTCTTTCATTTCTTGGGCGACGTTATAATGCTGCGCGGGATACAGGGTATCTAAAGCGTGGCCTAAGACTCCTATAGTGGGCATATCATTTTTTAGTGCGCTCTTGTGCGCGCAAATGTCAATGCCGTAAGCCAATCCACTTACTATGGTGACATTGTGAGGTTTCAAATCGGCGACCAATTGCTGACAGAATTCTTTTCCGTATGCAGTGGCCTTCCGCGTTCCAACGATGGCTATAGACTTTCTCGGATTAAAGTTGATATTGCCTTGATAGTATAATAGAATTGGCGTATCAAGAAAGTGCTTCAATCTTTGCGGGAATTCCTTATCGAGGTAATAAGCCACTGAGATATTATTCTTGGCTATAAAGTCCAGCTCTTTTTCCGCCTCGACCAATATATCCTCGTTGATGACATCCATGACCGTATCACCTACCCCGGGCACTTTAAGCAGTTTTGACTTCTTTTCTGAAAAGACCGCTTCGGCGCTACCACAATAGCTTATCAGGTTCTTGGAGAGAACTGGGCCTATGCCTTTTAGCAGGCTCAGACCAATTCGGTAGATCATTTCATTGTGTATTTCCAAAGGCGCTTCGACTCGTTAGTTTAACTACATTAGCCTCGCAAATTACGAACTTATAACAGAAACGAATCATTTATCACGTGAGGCATATTTACATTCTGATATTTTCAATTGGATTTTTTCTTTTCCCCGCTCATCTAAGTGCTCAGACAACTTTTAAATACGATCCGGTTCATCCGCCCAATACTTTTAGATCGGCAAGTAGTCCCTACTACTGGGCAAACCGCAAACCATTTGAAGGCTATTGGCAGCAAGATGTACATTATAGTATCAAAGCAGAAATAGAAGAGACCACGGACATAATTACGGCATCGCAAAAACTCACTTACTGGAACAACTCGCCAGATACTCTTAAAGTGGTCTACTTCCACTTATATCAAAATGCCTTTCAGCCAGGTAGCTATTACCATCAGATGGAGGAAAGCAATGGCAACAAACTTGAGTTTGGCAAATATGAAGCTCAAGGGCTGGGAACGGTAATCGACGCTGTGCAACAAAGTGATCCTGAAAATTCTCACCTACTAGAAACAGAGCTAGACAATACTATTCTTAAAGTTCATATGGCGGAACCTATAGCTCCTGGTGGCTATGCGGTTTTCGAAATGGACT
This sequence comes from uncultured Chitinophagales bacterium, assembly GCA_964654535.1. Lineage (GTDB taxonomy): Bacteria > Bacteroidota > Bacteroidia > Chitinophagales > UBA2359 > CAZZIZ01. Next base: position 24,151 of record CAZZIZ010000015.1, on the reverse strand, counting down.
TCAAGACTTATTTCGATAACTCCAGCGTTGAACGCCGCATGCATTGGTTTGACAGCGACGGACACCACGTATATAAGGGGGTATTGTGGTATCCGAGAATAGCGGTTTATGATCGCAAGTTTGGCTGGCACACGGATCAGCACTTAAGCCGTGAGTTTTATGGTGACATTGGCACCTTTGATGTTGAGCTAACTTTTGCCAACGATTATGTCGTAGAGGCAACTGGGCAATTACAAAACGAAGCGGAAATGCTTCCTCCTGATCTAATGAAAAAGCTGGACATCAAGAACTTTGCTAACAAGCCTTGGAACGAAGCACCTACCTTGGTGCTTCCACGCGACTCCACTGTTCATAAAACTTGGATTTATCATGCCGAAAACGTACACGATTTTGGCTTTACCGCAAGTCCAACTTATCGTATTGGGAAAACAAAATGGAAAAACGTTGATTGTATTTCTCTGGTTCAAGAACAACACGCGGGTAGTTGGCAAAACGCTGCGGACTTTGCGGCGAAGTGCATAGAGGTCTTTTCGGAAGACTTTGGTTTGTACGGCTGGAACAAAATTGTAGTAGCCGACGCCAAAGATGGAATGGAGTATCCGATGCTTACGCTGGACGCTGGTTGGGATCCGCAGTATAGAAGTTTACTCGCGCATGAAATTGGGCATATGTGGTTCTACGGCATGGTGGCCACTAACGAAACTTATCGCGCTTTTCTAGATGAGGGCTTTACGCAGTTTCTAACCAATTGGGGGATGGAAAAAATAGATGGAGAGATAGAAGTTGCTGAACCTTATTCCGAAGAATACAAGGCGAAATACAAAAAACCAAGAACCACTAGACAAGCCAATATTCACGGCTGGTTCTTTGATGAGGCGGGCACTGAAAAGGATATAGATATGACCACGCATAGCGATGCTTTTGATGGTTATTCCTATTGGCACGTCTATGAAAAGACCGCTATTATGCTTTACAACCTGGAGCAATACCTCGGCAAGGAAAAGTTTATGACAGCCATGCGTCACTACTTCAAAAAGTGGAAGTTCTGTCACCCCTACGAAGAAGACATGCGTCAAGCCTTTATCGAATCTTCTGGCGTTGACTTGAACTGGTTTTTTGACCAGTGGATTGATACCAAGAAAGCCATCGATTATAAAGTGCTGAAGCCAGAAAAACTGGATGATGATAAGTACTTGCTAAAACTAGAACGCGTAACGGACGCGGAAGCTCCTTTGGAAATTGTAGTTACCGACAACGAGGACACTAAGCATCACTATTATATTCCAACGCGAGATTTTGTTAAGGAAACGCAGGCCACGGTATTACCAAAATGGTATGGCTGGAATAAAATCAACAAAACCTACGAAACGGAAATAAGCATTCCAGGAGGAATAGCAGATATAGAAATTGACCCGAGTCATACCCTTGCAGACAACTACTATTTAAACAATACACTTAAAAAACGTCAGACCCTAACCTTTGATCATCGCTTATGGAACCCAGCTGATCGCTACAACTACGAATGGTTTTGGCGACCTGATGTTTGGTACAATAGACACGATGGATTAAAAGTAGGTGGACATATAAACGGCAACTACTTAAAGAAGTTACACAAGTGGGACATTACGGTTTGGGCTAATACGCGCCTTGGAAGACAGGATGTTGACTTCCCGAATGATCCCGTTTTGGAATTTCGCGACCCAGAACTTTTTAGCGGTCGCATAAAGTATGAAACGCCTTTTAGCTGGCACAACAATCGCAAGTCCTCTTTTTTCGGAGAATTGAGAAGTCTAGACGGTGTGCGCTATGGAAAAATAGGTGTTAAGCACGCCTACAACGAGCACAACGAATTGCGCGCCTACGTAAAAGCCTTTCAGCGATTCAATTTGCAATATGCCATAAACCCGAGTCAATGGAACATTGATCATTGGAACAATACCATGAACCTGGAGTGGTTCCACGAATATGCGAAGGAAAAGCACGAAGGCAAATGGCTGGTTGCGCTGAGCGCTACGGTTTCAACCAGCGATTACAACTACAGTAAGTTGTGGTTTGAAAATGTTGTCCAATGGAAGCTGGGCAATAAATTGCCTTTACGAGTCAGACTCTTCGGACAAACCATAGTGGGTGATAATATTGCGCCCGAGTCTCTTACCTATTTAGCTGGCGCCAGCCCAGAAGAATTACTAGAGAACAAGTACACCAGAGCACTGGGATTTGTCAGTGAGAATGCGACTGGCCACGGCGACGATGTCAATCACTTTCATCACGGCGGGGGTATGAACCTACGCGGCTTTAGTGGCTACGTCGTTCCAGAATCAACCAATGGTGAAATCAGTACCTTTTTCAGTGGGCAGCATGGTTTTGCGCTCAACGCGGAGCTAGACTTCGACGAACTATTTGCAGTTGATTCACCACTAAATAGATACTTTGGTTTAGACTTATACCTCTTTGGCGACATTGGAGTTATCAACAACAACGAAGTCTGGGCGGAGGTTAGAGCCGATGCTGGTATTGGTTCTGCACTAACCGTAAGAAAATTTGGTCAGCTCGAAATGGTAAAACCATTAACCATCCGATTCGATATACCATTATTACTGAGTCATACGCCATTCGTTTCACCAGACTTTGCACAATTTCGATGGGTACTTGGTGTAGAACGTGCATTTTAGACTCTTTTTGATTGCTTAAGGCTTTCTCAGAATACAATTTCTTTAATTTAAGGGAGTGTAAAATGAGAACAGATGAGAACATATTTTAGTGCGTTTTTTCTTTTAGCAATTTGCTGTCTTACCGTGCAGGCTCAGTCGGGCGATAGAGCGGGCAATGGTGTTTTATTTGAAGAGAACAAAAACCAATGGCCCGAACAAGTTCGCTTTAAAACGCGTGTTGCAAATTCTCAGATATTCCTAGAGGATCAAGGGCTTACTTATCTACTCACCAGCCCTGAGGATCTAGATGCAGTGCATACATTGAAGCACTCGAAGCCACATCAAGCAGAAGGCGTAGATGTTCATTTCCACGCTTTTCGCATGAATTTCGTGGGCGCTAACAATACAGAACTAATTCGCGGATTGGATAAGTTGACTTACTACCGAAATTACTTCCGAGGAAACGACCCATCTAAGTGGGCCTCAAAAGTGGGCGTTTATCAAGGTGTGCGTTACGAAGGAATTTACGATGGCGTTGATGCCTTATTCTTTTCTCAAGAAAACAATTTTAAATACGACCTCATTGTAAAAGCGGGCGCTAATCCGGATCAAATCGTAATGAGCTACCAAGGCTTGGATGGCCTAGAAAAGAACGGCGAAAACTTAAACCTTCAAAACTCAGTCGTGAACCTCCAAGAGATGGCGCCTTTTGCCTACCAATCTGTAAACAATAATATTGTTCAGGTTCCTTGTTTCTTTGAAGTAGATGGATCGGAAGTTCGTTTTAGTTTTCCAAATGGATACGATTCGAACAGAGATCTAGTGATTGACCCTACCCTAATTTTTGCAACAATGACTGGTTCCGCTTCTGACAACTGGGGAACCACGGCTACCAACGATGTTGATGGAAACTTCGTTGGCTGCGGTGTTACCTTTGGAGAATTTTACCCGACCACTATGGGCGCCTTTCAAGAAACCTTTGGAGGTGTAGACGGTCCTTTAGGTACCGACATGTCGGTCATTAAGTACAACGTAGATGGAACCGACGCGCTTTTCTCTACATATCTCGGCGGCGGCTCAGCAGAATTTCCGCACAGTTCTATTGTAAACGCCGATGGTGAAATAATTTTGATGGGAACGACCAGTTCCGCCGATTTCCCAATGGCGCCGCAAGCATTCGATGACACCTTTGGTGGAGGAAATGCGACCGACCTGAACAACATAGGCTACCCAAATGGCACCGACATTGTTGTAGCAAAACTAAGTGCGGATGGCTCTTCACTAACTGGATCAACCTTCCTAGGAGGTACTGAAAACGATGGACTAAACTCTTCGACGAACTTGTCATTCAATTATTCCGATGATGCTCGTGGCGAGGTAAATGTCGACAGTGATAATAACATCTACATAACTTCTAGTACAGAGTCCACCGATTTTCCGCTAACAATGGGCGCATTCCAACAACTTTTTGGTGGTGGGTCGCAGGACGGGGTCGTGGTTAAGTTAAATAGCCAATTGAGCAATGTTTTTTGGAGTACTTACTTAGGTGGACTAGCTGAAGATGCTGTCTACTCTTCTAAGGTTGATGCCAACAACGACTTGTATGTAACCGGTGGCACCAATAGTCCTGACCTTCCAACATTTGGAGGAACAGTAAATTCATCTTATCAAGGTGGCCCAGCAGATGGATTCATTACACACTTAAGAGGCGCCGATGGCGACTTAATAAACACAACTTACTTAGGAACCGACGACTTCGATCAGGCCTACTTAATGGATCTTGATCAAAATGGAAATGTCTACGTGGTTGGTCAATCGCTAGGCGATTATCCAGTTACCGCAGGCACTTTTTCCAATCCCGGAACAACGCAGTTCCTGCACAAAGTCACTCCAGATTTAGGCACCACAATTTTCTCAACCGTTTTCGGTGAGGGAGACGAGATTAACATTTCGCCTACTGCTTTCTTAGTAGACGAGTGCCAGCGTATTTATGTTTCAGGATGGGGCGGAGCCACGCAGGGAGCCGGAAATGGCAGCCCAGCAGATATCGGCAATACTAACGGTTTATTTACTACACCTGATGCCATTCAGTCTACAACTGATGGTAGCGACTTTTACATTATTCTTTTCGCACCAAATGCTACGGAGGTCGATTACGCTAGCTTTTTCGGATCGAATGAAGCCAACGAACATGTAGATGGAGGCACTAGTCGATTTGATAAATCGGGTGTGGTCTATCAAGCGGTATGTGCGGGCTGCGGAGGAAACCCATTCCCAACTACACCTGGCGTTTGGTCTGAAGAAAATGGCTCAACGAATTGTAACCTTGGGGCTTTCAAATTCGCCTTTGAGCAAGACGAGGTCATCGCTGATTTCAGCACGGATACAGGAATTTGCGAATCGCTCACAGTTACCTTCCAAAACGAAAGTCAAGGAGCAGATTTCTTTATGTGGGACTTTGGCGACGGAAATACTTCGAACGAAGAAAGCCCAACTTATACTTACTCCGAAAGTGGAACATTTACAGTACAACTCAACGTGTTTAATCCTTCCACGTGTATTACCGTAGTGGAGGACATAAACCTTCAGGTGCTTGATGTAGCTAACAATGCAGATTCAGGAACCATTAGCGGTGGGGGTATCGCTTGTTTCGATGATGACATTGGCGTGGTCAGTAATGGCGATGCTACTTTGGATTTCGACGAGAGTCTCGTATTTATTATCTCTGAAAGCCCTATGCCCGATGCGGATAATTCTTTAGTGATCAACGCAACCGGCACATTCTCTCTAGACGACGGCTTGGAAGAAGAGACAGATTACTTTATCATTTCCGCCATTGCCGATGGCGATGGCAACGTAGACTTCGATGATCCTTGTTCAGCTTTCAGTCCGCCGGTAGAAGCATTTTGGCTAAGTCCTGTCGAGCTTGAATTCGAAAATTTCTGCGACGAAGTAACCGGAGAATTTTCTGTAACCGTTTTTGCTTTCGGTGGCTTACCTGCTATTGATGGAAGTAGTTATCAAATATCTGGCGATGGTAATTTTAGTTTAGAAGAAGGAGAAGGCGCGACCGTAGACCTAGGAAGCTTCGATGGTCAGGCCTATGCTTTTAGCGCAATAGATGAAATGGGCTGCAGCGCCAGCGAAACCAGCAACATTATTAGCTGCGTCAAAAACCCAATCGAGTTACTTTCTTTTAGCGGTGAAAGCAGAAACGATGGCAACTTACTTTTATGGACAACCGCCACCGAAATCGACAATGACTATTTCAAAGTACAACGCTCCCAAAACGGCAACCAATGGGAAACCATTGCGCAACTAAACGGAGCTGGTAATAGCCTAGTAGAAATCGATTACCAGCACCTCGATACGCAAGTACATAATGAAGCCTATTTCTACAGATTACAATCAGTCGATTTCAACGGCATTCACGAAAGTTCCACTGCCATTTATATAAAGCGTGGGGCGGAGCAAAGTATAGACTTCGAAATTTATCCTAGTCCGGTTCAAGATTATCTAATCATAGACCTCGCCAACAATGTGAATAGCGCCCAAGTGCATTTAATCGACATTTCGGGAAAGACAATTTTCGAGAGCGCAATTTCTCCGGAGAACGAAGGAAGCACAAAGCTGATTGATACAAGCAGCTTATCATCAGGCATTTACATACTTCAAGTTCAAGCAGGCCTAAATACTGTGGTCAAAAAAGTAGTGAAAGAATGATGGTCTAGCGCAGGCTTAAATTCGAGTCCCTGAGATAAGGCCAAACATCCTTTTTTTGATATTTTTGCGCGTCGCAAATAGACGCTCAAATGAACTTACACGAATACCAAGCGAAAGAAGTATTGAACTCTTTTGGAGTTCCAATCCAAAGAGGAATAATGGTCGATAAAATCGAAGATGCATTACCGGCCGCAAAAAAATTGCAAGAAGAAACCAATACCCCTATGTGGGTGGTTAAAGCGCAGGTGCACGCAGGTGGACGTGGGAAAGGCGGTGGAATCAAACTCGCCAAAACTATGGACGAGGTCAAGGAAAATGCAGAAGCGATTCTCGGTATGACCTTAATCACGCCGCAAACCAGCGCGGAAGGAAAAAAGGTCAACAAGATTCTAATTACAGAAGACGTCTACTACCCTGGCGACAGCGAGCCAAACGAAATCTACGTTGGTATTTTGTTAGACAGAGGTAAAGGCCAAAACGTAATCGTGTATTCTTCTGAAGGAGGAATGGACATTGAAGAAGTAGCGGAAAAAACACCGCACTTGTTGCACAAAGAATTGGTTGATCCTAAAGTAGGATTGCAAGGATACCAGTTGAGAAAGATTGCTTACAACTTAGGATTGAGTGGCGATGCTTTCAAAGGTATGACCAAGTTTGTAGCGACACTTTATAAAGCATACCTGGGTATGGACGCCAGCCTTATTGAAATCAATCCTTGTCTGGTAACCTCAGACCAGAAAGTCATAGCAGTAGATAGCAAAGTCTCTTTAGACGGAAACGCATTGTTCCGCCACGCAGACTTGGCTGAACTACGCGACGAAAGCGAAGAAGACCCGACTGAAGTTGAAGCAAGCAAGCACGAGCTAAACTTTATTAAACTAGATGGCAACGTAGGTTGTATGGTTAACGGTGCAGGTTTGGCTATGGCAACGATGGACATCATTAAATTGTCTGGTGGTTCACCGGCAAATTTCTTAGATGTTGGAGGAACTGCAGACGCCAAGCGTGTTGAAGCCGGTTTCCGTATCATCATGAAAGACCCGAGCGTTAAGGCGATTCTCTTGAACATTTTCGGAGGAATCGTTCGTTGCGATCGTGTTGCTCAAGGAGTAGTCGACGCTTACAAAAACATTGGGGACATCTCGATTCCAATTATCGTGCGTTTGCAAGGAACCAACGCTGACAAAGCGAAGGTCATTATTGACGAGAGTGGGCTTAAGGTTGAGTCGGCTATCTTGCTCAAGGAAGCAGCAGCTAAAGTTGCTGAGGTTTTAGGATAATCAGTTTTTAAAATATTGTGTGGGCAGCAACAGGCTATCCGCTCAAATTCGGCGTGCCTAGAAATGGTTCAGCATAGTCGTGGGTGCGTATTCCCTAAACGGTCATCCACCCCCACTCCTTGCTTCACTCATTTCTAGTCACACCTCATAACCGCTACTATCCTGGCTGCGGGTTTCTAATCAACATAACTCTTTGTCATCTCGAACGGAGTGAGAGATTTCGACGCTTGCTGCTTTCGCCATGCCACTTACATTAGCATTTCCGTCTTAGAGAACGTCGAGATTTCTCCCTTTGGTACCCATGACAAAAATTCGAATGACATAAGGGTACCATTCTACTGGTTCGTGTCCCTACGAAGCAGCAAGCGAGTTAAGGAAGAAATCGCCCCTTCGGGGCGAAATATTAATAGCAAAATAGACGCATCGCTCCTAAGCTCCGTAGGAGTGACATATGTATTCGGGCGAAAATATTTCACCCCTACGGGGCGAGATGTAAGTGTTTGTGTTTTTTCTAATAATATTTTACCGCTACGCGGCAATGGGAATAGCGTATTTGTCATTACTCTTTAAAAAAGAGCTGGCTCTTTTAATTTGTCGAAATGACAAGTGTGTGGATCTCGCGTGAGGGATAGGAAGCGGCCGACCAAAGGGAGGCGTCTCTTTTGTGCTGCCCGTATATGCTTACCGCCTTAGCGGTAGAAGCAGATGCGTAGGCGGCGCAAGAAGGAGACCGGAGCGAACGCGGAGTGCTGGATAAGCCCGACCCTTTGCCTTCAGGCAAGAAGGGACACGCCCAAATGCCAAAACAGAGTCATTTTATACCCTTGTGCCTAAGTAAAAGGCCAAACAGTCGTCAATATTTCTAACTTTGGCGCGCCTAATTATGAGAAAAAATTTATTCGCTTTAGCACTGATTTTCGCCACAATTGGACTCGCCGCTCAGGATGGAGTCATTAGAGGTTTCGTCTACGACAAGGAAACTGGTGAACCCATTATTTTCACCAATGTTGTTATTGAAGGTACGAGCATGGGGGCGGCCACCGATATAGACGGTTTGTTCGTTATTCCCAAAGTGCCTTATGGCACCCACACGCTGGTTTGCTCTTTCATTGGATATGAAACTGCCCGCGAAGTAGTGGATCTGCAATCGAAGGTGAAGAATCAAAACCTTTATCTCAAAACTATTTCGACCGAGCTAACTGGCGTGGTGATAACCGCCGAAAAACAGGAGCGACAGTCGGAAGTGCAAACGAGTACCATTAAGATTACACCGAAGCAAATGGAGAACCTGCCCTCAGTTGGCGGTGAACCAGATTTGGCGCAGTACTTACAAGTTTTACCTGGGGTAACTTTTACTGGTGATCAGGGTGGTCAGCTTTTCATTAGAGGAGGCGCGCCGATTCAAACCAATGTTTTATTGGACGGCGTTACGGTGTACAATCCGTTTCACTCAATAGGTTTCTTTTCGGTTTTTGATACAGATATCATTCGCGATGTAAATGTTTTAACCGGTGGTTTTAATGCAACCTATGGTGGAAGAATTTCTGCAATCGTAGATGTTAAAACCAGAGATGGCAACAAAAACCGTTTCGCCGGAAAAGTGGCGGCAAACCCATTCTTGTCTAAGGTGATTTTGGAAGCGCCGATTAAAAAATTCAACGCGGATAGAGGTGGTTTCTCTTCTTTTATTATCTCTGCGAAACGATCTTACTTAGATCAAACGTCTCAAACACTTTACGACTATGTCGACGAGGACGGCTTGCCTTACTCATTTACGGATTTGTACGGTAAATTTTCTTCCGTGAGTGGCAATGGTAGTAAGTTCTCCCTGTCTGGTTACAGATATGACGATACTGCGGAAATCACTGAGGGCGCGACTTTCGGCTGGACGAGTTTTGGTATCGGCTCAAATTTTTCAGTTATCCCGGCACAGTCTAAGGTGATTATAGGTGGAGCTTTTGGTTTTTCTAATTACGATTTGTCGCTTGACAGAGAAGGAACCGCAGATGATAATTTTAGTTCGATAGGCGGCTTTACGCTGGCCCTAGACTTTCGTTACTTCTTACCAAAGGGAAGTATAAAATACGGGGTCAATATTGGGGGATACAGAACTGAGCTCGAATTTCGTTCGCCTACCGGGATAATAATAGACCCAACGGAAAACACAACCAACTTGTCCTTTTTCTTCGACTACCTGTTGGAGTCGAACAAGTTGATTTTCGAACCTAGTATTCGTATGAGTTATTACGGTTCATTGGCTGAGCCATTCTTAGAACCTCGTCTTGGTGTGAAATATAATATCGGGGATAGCTGGCGTTTCAAAGCCAGTGGAGGTCGTTACTCTCAGGACTTGCTGAGCTCGAAAAACGATGAGGATGTGGTGAATTTATTTACAGGCTTCTTAACCGCTCCAGATGGTAGACTAAACGATATTAATGGCGACCGAACCAGCAACAACTTGCAAGTTGCTTGGCACGCTGTTGCCGGATTTGAGTTTGACTTGTCGAAGAATTTGACCTTGGATATTGAGGGTTATTATAAAGACTTTTCTCAGTTGGTTAATATAAATCGTAACGCTCTACTCCCTTCTGATCCCGATTTTCTGGCGGAACAAGGTGAAGCTTATGGATTTGATGTCTTAGCGAGATATAGCCAACGCAGATGGTATATCTGGGCAGTTTATTCCTTAGCCTACGTTTTCCGAAACGATGGAGTGCAAGTTTTCCCTCCGCATTTTGATCGTCGTCACAATATGAACTTCTTGGCCTCTTACTCCTTTGGTAGAGACTTAGACTGGAATGTCAACGCTAGATGGAATTTTGGAAGTGGCTTCCCATTCACGCTCACGCAAGGTTTTTTCGAGGAATTGGATTTTAGCGAGGGTATAAGTACCAACGTGACTACTCAAAACGGGAATTTGGGAATCATTTTCGACGAGACCATTAATGGCGGCCGATTGCCCGATTATCACCGTTTAGATGTCTCGATTAAGAAGACCTTCACCTTTTCTGATCGTTTGAATGGAGAAATCACTGCTAGTGTTACTAATCTCTACGATAGACCCAATATTTTCTTTTTCGATCGTGTTGAATTCGAAAGAGTTGACCAACTGCCTTTGCTCCCTAGTATGGGAGTTTCCTTTTCTTTTTAAGGGTAAAATTTCAAGAGACATAATTTCCCTGACGCTCAGGGCGTTCTAATGCCGAAAAGAGCGGATTTCTGTTGAAAAGTAGGCCTAGTCTGAGTGGCTAATAGCTCTACTTTTAAGCATATCCATAAATCAAAAGTTTGGAAAGAATCAAGAAAAACCCTTTGGTTCTGCTCGGTTGGAACCTTTGCTTTTTAGTTGCTGCCCTGGTCTGTTTAGGACAGGGTTTAACAGCGCAACAAAACGCACACTTTTACGACACGCAGGAAAACTATCGTTTAGGTAAACAATACTTCGAATGGGGCAATTATTTATTGGCCCAACAGGCGTTTAAACAATTTTTAACAGACTCGGAGCCATTTCCAAATCAGCAATGGCAAACGGAAGAAATTGATGCTGCATATCACGTGGCATTGGCTTCGAAATTATTGCACCGAGATGATGCCGCCGATTTACTAACTGAGTTCATTGAAGGGCACGGCAATAATCGTTACTACAACTCTTGGGCGAATTACCATCTAGGTTCTTTGTTTTACGCTAAGAAGAAATACAAGACTGCCATAAGTTGCTTCGAGCAGATCGCTCCAGAAGATTTGGATGTGGATGAAATGGAGAATCAGTTTTTCTATCAGGCTTATAGCTATTTCAATATCAAGAAGTTTGACCAAGCTTTTCCATTGTTCCATCAGACGAGTCAACTGAAAGGCGATCACTACGGGGACGCGCTCTACTATATGGGCTACATTTCGTTTTTCCGCAAGGACTATGACAACGCGGAAAAATACTTTTCTCAGCTCGACGGTGTAGACAGCTACGCGAAGATTATTCCTTACTACAAAACGCAATTGTATTTCATAAAAGGCGACTACGAAAGAGTCAAAGAATATTCAGTACCAAAGTCTGAGATGAGGGGCCTGAAATACAAGAATGAAATGAATTACTTAATTGGTCAGACTTACTTTCTTGATCAAGACTTCGAAAAGGCTCTACCCTTTTTGGATGAGTACGTAGACAAATCAAGTAAAGTGCGTAAGGAAGATTTGTATCAACTAGCCTATACGCAATACAAGTTCAAGCGTTACGACGAAGCCATTGGAAACTTCTTGCAACTTAACACGCTGCAAGATTCTATCGGGCAGAACGCGATGTATCACTTGGCTGATGCTTACCTCCAAACCAATGAAAAGCAGAAGGCGCGTATTGCTTTTGATGATGCTTCCAAGCCAGATTTTGATATGGTTATCAAAGAGGTATCGACTTTCAACTATGCTAAGTTGTCTTATGAGTTGGGCGAAGACCGTATCGCGATTAATAAACTTCAGGAATACATCAATACCTACAGCAGCTCAGATAAAGTGAACGAGGCCAAGAATCTCTTGGGCAAAATATTGGAGAACACCAATAATTACGACGAGGCGCTGGCCATTATCGATGGTATATCGCAGCCTTCGAGCGGAATGAAAAGGAGCTATCAGAAAATGGCTTACCTGCGTGGGGTTGAGTTGTATAATAACAACAATGAAATAGGAGCTGAAAACCTGTTTAACCGATCACTGACTTATAAAATGGATCGAAACTTTGAATCCTTGGCTTATTTCTGGAAAGGAAATATTAAGTACAACAACGAAGATTACCGTGGCGCCATTGGAGATATGAAACAATATCTCGGAACAGGAGCTTATTCGAACAATTCTGATGCGGCTTCGGCAGGAACAGCCAACTACACAATTGGCTACGCGCACTTCAAGCAGGGCGATTACAGAAAGGCAAAGACTTCATTTACTTCGGCATTATCAGGTTTGGATTCTAATAAGGGAAACACAGAAGAAAATGCAAGAACCCTACCCGACGCGACTTTGCGTTTAGCGGATTGTTCTTTTATGCAAAGAGATTATAGAGATGCGGTGAACGGTTACAATAAAGTGATTCAGCGCAACTGGCAAGGTGCAGACTACGCTACTTACCAAAAAGGAATTATTGATGGACTCAATGGCGATTATGCTAAAAAAATTGCTTCGCTAAAAAAAGTAGGGAGTAAGTTCAACGATTCAGACTACAATGATGACGCACTATTCCAAATAGGTACGACCTATGGATTGCAAGCGAAGTACGGGGAGGCCATTGGTACGTACGACAAGTTGTTACGCAACTATCCCAAAAGTTCTTACTACACAAAGTCGCTTAACCAGATGGCTTTGATGCACTATAACTCTGACAACTACGACCAAGCAATAAACTACTATGATCAAGTCATAAAAGACTATCCGAATGACCCAGAAGCGCAAAACGCAATTGTGGGTATTAAAGATGTGTTTATTTCAAAGGGCGATTCAAAAGGCTATTTCAAATACGTAGATCGCTTGGACAACGTTTCCTTTTCATCATCTGCTCAGGATAGCACGCGCTATCAGTTTGCCGAAACTTCCTACGAAAACGGAGACTGTGCTGCAGCTATTCAAGACTTCGGCGATTATTTAACAGAATTCCCAAACGGTATTTTCAAAATATTTGCGCACTACTATAAAGGAGAGTGCTTGTATCAAAACAAAAACTACGCTGAAGCGAAAGGAGATTTCGACTACATCGTGCGCAACAGTCCTAACTTCTTTACCGAAAAGGCTTTGGACAAATCATCGCGTATCGCCTACTACATCGACAAAGATTACGCAAAGGCATTTGATACCTATGCGAAGATGTACAAGCTCTCCGATAAAAAGGACATTTCCTTCGAAGCAATGAAGGGAGCGGCGCGTTCGGCATACGAATTGCGCGACTTGGTGGCCATGGAAAACTTCGCCACATTGAGCTTGAAAAACCCATTGGCTAATAAGGAAGAGCGTTTGGAAATGGAATTCTATCTTGGCGAGGTCGCTTGGCGGGCAAATGATTTGAGCAAAGCCAAGGACAAGTTCTTTAAGGTGGTAAAGACCAATACTTCTGAGAAAGGTGCCATAGCACGTTATCGTTTGGCCGAAATATTTTTCAAGCAAAAACTCTATGATGAATCGCGCAAATATGCTTTGCGTGTAAAGAAAGAAACGCCAAACCAAGAATACTGGGTGGTAAAATCATTGATTCTTGCTGCTGATATCGACTATGTGAAAAAGGACTTTTTCCAAGCGAAAGCGACTTTAAAAAGTATCCAGGAGCACTACAATGGAGACGCAACAATACTGGCTGAGGTAGATAGCAAATTGGCGAAGATTTTAGCTGAGGAAGCAGCTAAGTCTAAATTGGCGCCTGCTAAAAGCGATGACGACTTGATTGAATTAGAAGAAAATAACTAGCAATGAATTTCAAATACTATTTCTCGATCTTACTTGGACTTCTTGCGATTAATATTCAAGCACAAGATGAAGGCTTGCCTGCTGAGAACATCAGTGTGGTCAAAGCTTACGAACCTGTGTTGGCGGAAGCGGAGAAGATTAATTACAATCCAGTTAAGCCAACAGAATCTGGAGAAGCCGAAACGTCATTCAACGATTACTATTTACCCAATCGCTTTTTGAAACTTAGTTTCGATCCACCTAACGTGAAACCCCTGGCTATGAAGCGCGAAAAGCGTGAATACCTAGAGCGCTTTTGGATAAAAGCTGGTTACGGAAACATGAACACTCCTTTAATAGATATCTCGGGAAACACTAATCCTGACAAAGATTTTATCCTTGGTGCAAATGCCAAGCATATTCAATCCAAGGGGCCAGATATTGACCTTCAGGAATGGGCCAGCTCCGAGGCCAGCATTTTTGGTTCTTGGAACAGTACAGAATTCAAAATAGATGGTGCCTTGAGTTATGAGCGTCAAGCGTACAATTTTTACGACACCCTACTGGTCATTCCGCAGCTAATGGAGATAAACCCAGATACTTTCAGTCGCGTCAACAATTTGATATCGCTGAATCTATCTGCACGAAATAATCGCTTAAACGATTTCAACGACTTTGAGTACAGTGCTTCTTTTAATCCTTATTACTTCTTTACGCAAAACAAGGACACCGAAATAGGCTTTCATTCGCAGGCATCTTTTTATAAGGAGTTTGATAGTGCTTTAAAGCCAGGAGTCGAAATTGATTATTACTATGATAACTATAATCATGATTTAATATCTGAGAGCGTGACCAACACGCTTGTCAATTTAGTACCTAAGGTGAAGTTTGCACGACCTGCTTTTAAGGCCTCCCTGGGAGCGGATATTATTCTCGCCAGTGAAACAAGTATACAAGTCAGCCCCGATGTTTATTTAGAAGTTTACCCTATTGAAAAACACCTTTCCATTTTTGTTTCTTGGAATAAGCTCGGAGAAAACGTCAATTACCACGGGCTTTTGGAAGCCAATCCTTGGACGCAACAAGCGCGTATGATAGACCGAGATTTCTCGAGCTTTCAGCAGATTTTTGATACCGTAGTTGAAAGTCGCGTTGTTGGAATCAAGGGGAACTATGGCAAGAAATGGCACGCCTCGATTCAAGCAGGACAGTTTATCAGCAACAATCAGCCACTTTTTAGACCAACCAGATTTCAATCCTACATGTTCCGAGCGGTATTCGAAGACGAGCTCGACAGAAGAAGTATTAAAGCAAATCTGACCTACAAGCCAAACAGCGATTCCGATATTGGAATCGAAGGTGCCGTGCATAGTTATGAAACTGAAGAGCACGCGGATGCGTGGTATTTACCTGAATCAGAGCTGCGTTTTTACGGTGCTTATACCTTCATTAAAAAACTGCGCGTAAAGGTTGACTTCAATTTGTACAACAATCTGAGGTATCTAGACGCTGGAAACCAGTTTAGCGAGGGTGTAATCGGGACACAATATGACTTAAATCTTAGCGCTAACTACCCAATTCTGGACAACGTAGATGTTTTCGTAGATGTGCTTAATGCGACCAATAACAAATATGAGCGATATTTGTACTCGCCCGTATTTGGCACTCGTGCCATTGGCGGCATTATCGCTCGTTTCTAGTAAACTATATGGAAAAAATAATCCAGTCTCTATTATTTGATAATGATACGGTAGAGATACCGGGATTAGGAGTTTTTAAAAAGAGATTTCGTTCATCGCATATAGACGCCGAGAACAACATTCACCCACCAACGAGCAAGCCTACTTTCGATATAGATAGGACTGTAAACGGTAAGAATCTGATTGGTGCCCTTGCTGTTGCAAACAATCTGAGTACGGAAGATGCAGGCGTTCGACTTAAAGAGTACACGAACAAGATAAATTCGGCCTTAAGCGATAAGGGTAGTTATTCCTTTGAAGGTTTAGGAACACTTTTAAAGTTCCCCTCTGGCAAGGTTGACTTTGCTCCAAGCGAAGGCAGCAACTTCTTTCTAGAGACGCTAGGTTTCAAATCGATAAGGCTGCCAAATCAAGTGGTAGACATTAATACAAAGGCAAAAGCTGATGCCGCCGCAAAGACGGAAGTTCACGAAGCGGTTACAGAAGAAAAAGAAACACCAACGGTACAAGAAAAAGCGGCGCAATCTCGTGAGCAAGAATCAATCGTTCCTCCGGTCCCAAGTGCCGTAGCTCCAGTGGTAAGTGCGGTAGATGCGCTAAAGTCGAATAACACGCCCGAGCCAAAAGCAAAACCTGAGCCAGTCGAAAAGAAATCGATAGCAACAGTAAAGCCGGTCGAATTAA
>CAZZIZ010000015.1:0-7599 GCA_964654535.1 uncultured Chitinophagales bacterium | reverse complement strand
CTGAGCCAGTCGAAAAGAAATCGATAGCAACAGTAAAGCCGGTCGAATTAAAAAAACCAATCGAAACTCCAAAGCCAGTTGAACAAAAGAAAGTCGAAAGGACAGAAAAAGAAATAGCTAAGCCTGCTGAACCAAAACAGGAAAAACCAGCGCCCGTAAAAGCAAAGCAAGAAAAGATCGATAAAGCCGTTAAGGAGCCTGCAAAAGTAAGTCCGAAACGAGTCATTGCAGAGCCCCGAAAAAAAAGCTCTATCTGGAAAATGGTCCTTCCACTGTTATTCCTGCTATTTTCTGCTTGGGGTCTATTCAAATTCTTTGGCGGCAGTAGCGAAGAAGCCGCAGTGCTAAACAATACCGTTCAACAAAAGGAGGCAGCCGTGGTGGCAAAAGCAGCAACATCCGAGGCCGCTAGTGAAACCGTAGTTGAAAGCGATACTGCCGAAAATACTTCTGAATCCGCGACACAAGAGAAAGATGCTCTCAAAGAAAGTCAAGTTAAGCCAGTAAAGCGCGAAAACACTAATAAAGCGAGCACAGGTGAAATCAAGAAGGGTTACCATATAGTTATAGGGGCCTTTGGGAATGAAGCCAATGCCAATAAGCTGGTAAATTCGTTAAGAAATAAAGGGTACGATATTGGTATTATTAAGACTAGATCACTCAATCAAGTTGCCGTATACGGATCAAATGATATGGGGTCTGCAGAGGCTATGCAGGCCGAAATGGTCAGTATTGGCTATCCAGACGCTTGGATAATGAAACGCAAATAGACTGAATGCGAAATGAGAATTTTACTTGCCACATTAACCTTTATGCTCGTCGTCTGGACAACAGGCGGGACATATTGGTATGTATGCGAGAAAAAAGGTCTCTGTAGCGAAGTGAGACAAGAGCTAGACAAACTTGCCGACATTTCTAGAAGGCATCTCGTCGAAATCGAAGCTGCCAATAATGGAAGCACTCAATCTTCGGTGCTACCCTCTTTCAACATTAGTAAAGCAAAAGAAAGTCCTAAAAAGTTAGATGCTCCAAAGCCACTAAACACAACGGGAATAGCAAACATTCCAGCTTCAAAAACTGAAAACGAGCTTCCTGATTTCACCGAAAGTCAAATTTCTCTCGATGAGCTAATTAGCAATGTCGAACCTCCAGTAGATTACGATAAAATCGCTGCAGAAAAAGCTGCCGAAGCCGAACTAGCTAAAATAGAACTCGGGAAAGCTGAATTAGCAAAAGCAGAACGGGTAAAAGCAGAGCTTGCAAAAGCAGAACGAGTAAAAGCAGAAGCACTTGCAATGGAAGAAGCACTAGCTATGCTTGAGTGCGAAAAAGAAGAGCGAGCGGAAGAAGAACGTGCGAAATCCGAACTTGCAAAAGCGGAGCGCGCCAAAGAAGAACTTGCAAAAGCGGAAAACGAAAAAGAAGAACTTGCTAAAGCTGAGTTAGAAAGAGCCGAACTTGCTATAGCAGAAAAAAAGAAAGCTGCCAAAGCAAAAGAAGAACTAGCCCATAACAACAAAGCGAAAGCCGAAGCGGCAAAAACAATAAATACTACATCAAAGACCTCCACTGCAAATGTTAAAGGAGAAGGGTTTTATGCAATAGTTGGTATGTTTGGTGATAAGACCAAAGCTATGGATCGCATAGAAAGTTTAAAACATAAAAACGTCAAAGGAACACTGCTTCCCCACGTTGCAGGCTTAAGCAAAGTCGCCATTTATCTAGATGAGAACGCTGAGCGCGCGGCTGAAAAATTAGTCGACATCAGAAAAAACATCTACGGCAGTAGTCAACTTTTCTATTACAATCCAAACAAGTAACTATGTGGGAAGTCTTTGCTGAAATATGGTTTATACTTCTCGTTTCCGCATTGATTGGTCTAGCTATAGGTTACATCATTTCCAGTATTTTTTCGACTTCCAAAATCGAGATGCTCGAAGAAGAGAACTGGCAACTCAAGGAAGACCTTAGAAAATATCGCAACAGCGTTTCGCTATTAGAAACGGAAATCAAGCACATCAAAGACTCGGATTACCTAACCAACAATTCTGTTTCGGCCAGCGCCATTAAGGAGTACACAACAGAAATTGAAAAGTTAAAATCAAAAATCGAGGTTTTAAAAAACGAATCCAGCTCAGAAATACATCAACGCTATGCTGAGCTACAAGAAAGCCACCAAGACTTGTTGTCAGAGCGTGAAAAGCTATTGGTCAAGTTGGACGACCTATCGAGCTAGAACATCCATATTTTTGTTTTTATTGGATTAGATATAGTGGGCGTAACCCCATGTCTGGTTCTTGCTGCGCAAACCAAACAAGGGGTCGCTATGTTTCGAAGCTCGCTAAGCGCTCGGTCACTGTTCTTGTATCTGTCTAGTTCTTACTTCTACCGCAAGCGGTAAGCAATCACTACAGCTACAAACAGCGACTACTTCCATTCGGTCGTACTTCTCACAGCGCTTACGCATTTCTACTAACCTGCTTTAAGTTCTCAACCAACAAATGCCATATCATTCAATTTCGTTGCTTAGCTCTGGCTAATTCGGCTATATTTGAAATATGGATCGTGGGGTATGTAATCTTACCGTTATTCCCGTTCGTTTCGAGGCCGCCCACAAAAGTGAAATGGTTTCGCAACTTATGTTCGGCGAAACCTTCAGCGTTTTACAAAAAGAAGGCAACTGGCTGCAAATAAGCTGCTGGCACGATAAGTATGTCGGCTGGGTAGATAACAAACAAGTACTATTGCTCGATGAAGAAAGCTTCGAAAGCCTCAATAAAAACAGTTCGGTTTATGCCCTAGAGTCAGTACATGATTCCAAATGCGTTTATCGTGAACTACCCATATTGATGGGAAGCCCGCTTCCCTTCTACGGCAAAAGTCAATTTACCTTTTTCAGCGACACCTTTACTTACCACGGAGCCGTTACTAAGACTGGTGCAGAAAATAGAAACGAAGACTTTATTAAAAATGTAAGCTTAAAGTTTTTAGATACTCCTTATCTCTGGGGAGGTCGTTCCATCTTCGGAGTCGATTGTTCGGGCTTTTCTCAACTCATTTATAAGCTAATAGATATACCGCTGCATCGCGATTCTAAAGATCAAGCAACTCAAGGGCAAAACGTTTATTTCATTCACGAAGCACAAACCGGAGATCTAGCTTTCTTCGATAATGAGGAAGGCGAAATCACCCACGTAGGATTGCTCTTGAACAACAACCAAATTATTCATGCGCACGGCAAAGTGCGAATGGATAGCATCGATCAGCAGGGCATTTTTAACAATGACCAAAGACGATACACCCACAACTTGCGTCTCATAAAAAGATTCTTTTAAGCAGGGTTTATATGCTGTTGAAAGTAGTTTGGGACGTAGATCCATACCTTTTTCAAGTTGGCAGTTTTGGTTTGCGTTGGTACGCCCTGGCCTTTGTGTTCGGTATACCCATAACCTACTTTACTTTTAAGTACTTTCTCCGAAAAGAAAAACTAAACGAATCGCAGGCCATTGCTCTTACGGAATATGGCTTCTTCGGAATAGTTATTGGCGCTCGAATTGGTCAGGTACTTATTTATGAATGGGATTATTACTCGAGCAACCCACTGGAAATTCTGCAAATATGGAAGGGAGGTCTAGCCAGTCACGGCGCCTTTATCGGAACCATCATCGCAGCTTATTTATACAGCCGCAAAAAAAATGCTCCGGAGTATCTTTGGATACTAGATAGAGGGACGGTAGCAATATGCTTATGCGCTGCACTCACTCGTATCGGCAACTTATTCAATTCAGAAATTGTCGGCAAAGTCACTGATGTTCCTTGGGCTTTTAAGTTTACCGCTGTCGACGATTTATGGAGACACCCATCTCAGATCTATGACTCGGTGTTTATATTTCTCTTGGCCTTTGTTTTAATGAGGATTTATAAAATGGCTAGCTTACCAAAGGGCTTGATGCTAGGTTTGTTTTTCTTTTTGGGTTTTGGTATTCGCACCTTTCTCGAAATTTGGAAAGAAGATGCAGGAACCACAAGCGCTTTAAGCGTACCCATTATCATCGCTGGAGTCTTCATTACTGCTCTGAGCCTCAAGCGTTTTAAAGGAGAATACTCCTAGCTATTTGAAACCCTTGAGCCATTATGCTTAACTTGTGAGCAGATTATAACTGTGAGCAATAAAGACCTAATACTAAGTAGCAAATCGATTGACGCTTCGTTGGAATTACCAACAATGGAGGCGTTTATGACTTTGCAAGGAGAGGGATTCCACCAGGGCAAACCGGCTTACTTCATAAGACTTGCAGGTTGTGATGTAGGTTGCGTTTGGTGCGACGTAAAGGAATCTTGGCCCGTCGATGCACATCCAGTAAAGGCCATTAAGGAGATCGTAAACCAAGCTGCTGCGGAGCAAGCTGAGATAGTTGTTATTACTGGAGGAGAGCCACTCATTTATAATCTGGACACTTTGACTAATGCGCTCAGAGCAAAGAATTTCTTAACCCATATTGAAACCTCTGGAGCTTATCCGCTCTCTGGAAATTGGGATTGGTTTTGCCTTTCTCCTAAAAAGTTCAAGGCTCCTCTGGCGGAATGCGTCGAAGCCGCCGATGAGCTAAAGATCATTGTTTTCAACAAGAGCGACCTTGAATGGGCGGAAAACTATGCGGACCAAGTGCCTAAGAACTGCTTACTTTTCTTACAGCCCGAATGGGATAAACGTGAGGAAATGACTCCTCTCATACTTGAGTATATCAAAACCAACCCAAAATGGAGGCTCAGCCTTCAGATTCACAAGTACATTGGTATACCTTAAGTAAACAATCGAACGTTTTATTGGTCAAATGCAAAGAGTGAAAACCTGGTATTTATTGTTTATCGTGCTGTTCTGCAGCCTAAGCCTCAATGCGCAAAAAGTCAGCAAGGAGCAACGCTTTTTCCATGAAGCGGAAGATCTATTGTTTCAAGGCGATCGCGAAGGTGCCATTAGCAAACTAGAGAAATCACTTAAAACAAAACCCAATTATGTCAAGGCCATCAGGCTTCTCGGTCGAGTGCATAAGGAAAATGGAGATTACGAGGCGAGTAAAGAAGCATTTAGACGTTACCTGAAAGTAAGACCAGCCGAGGCTTTCAAAGTAGATATGGAAATTGGAATCATCGAATTGGAGCAAGAAAACTACGATGCAGCAGTTGCTTCTTTTGTAAAGGCCAAGGAAAACCCCAATTGCCCCGAAAAAACCAAAGTACGTTGCGACCGAGAAATAGCTAAGGCAGAGTTTCGAAAAAAGATGAAAGCCAATCCCGTTCCCTTCAATCCACAATTGCTGGGAGGCGGCGTAAACTCTAAGTATGATGAATATTTAGCTTCACTAAACGCAGAGAACAATCAGTTACTTTTTACCAGGAACATCTGGAGCGATTCTCCTCTAGGCAACGAGGACTTTTATATGTCGCGAAGTCTTGAGGACGCTAGCTGGTCTGAAGCAAGTGCATTGGGAACTGCAATCAACACACCAGGACTCGAAGGTGCGCTTAGTATCTCACCAGACGGAAAGAGAATGTTCTTCGCTGCCGCTGATAGACAAAATGGTTATGGCAACTTTGATATCTACTACTCCTACAAAGTAAACGACAGCTGGGTAAAACCATTGAACATTGGTAAGCCCATTAGTACCAGTGCTTGGGAATCGCAGCCGAGTATTTCTGCAGACGGTTCCGAGCTATTTTTTGCTTCTAAACGAAAAGGAAACGTAGGCAAAATAGATATTTGGTACAGCCAACTAGTAAATAATACCTGGCAAGATCCCATTAACCTAGCTGCAGTTAATACCGAAGGCAGCGAGCAGTGTCCAGTTATCCATCCAGATGGGCAAACGCTCTATTTCTCCTCCACAGGGCACTTAGGAATGGGTAAATCGGATATTTTCTACGTTAGACGTGATGCTGAGGGCAATTGGGGTGAAGTAAAGAACCTAGGCTATCCGATAAACACCCAGAACCACGAAACGGGCGTCTTTGTCGATCGAAAGGGAGAAAAAGCCTACTACTCGAGTGAAAACGGTGAAAATGGGCTTGATTTATACTCATTTGACCTGCCTAAAGCGGCCAAACCACGATACACAACCTATGTAAAAGGACGCGTTATTGACGCAATTACAAAGCTTCCTTTAGTCGCAGATTTAGAAATAATAAACCTAGAATCAAACAAGGTTTTGCATAAGATAGACTCAAATAGCGACGGTACTTTTTTACTTACGCTACCAACAGGACAACAATACGCTTACAGCGCGGAAAAAAACACCTATTTGTTCCATAGCGAGAACTTTGACTTGCGAAATAACGCAAATGCAGGCGTATACAACTTGACAATTGAACTGCACCCGATCGAAAAAGAAGAGTCTATTATTTTGAAGAATATTTTCTTCGAAACAAACTCGTTCGTTCTTAAAAACATTAGTGATCCGGAGATTCAAAAATTGTACGAACTCCTGAAAGCCAATACCAGTATGGAAATCGAGCTAGTGGGACATACAGATGATATTGGTGAAGACACTTACAATCTTGCACTTTCCGAAAAGCGCGCGAACGCAGTAAAAGAAAAATTACTTGAAAAAGGAATTGCTGCGAACCGAATTCGTGCTAAAGGAAAAGGTGAAGAGCAACCGATCGTTACAAACGATTCCGATGAAAATCGCGCGCAAAATCGAAGAGTTGAAATGCGCATTGTAAATCGATAGACTTTCTGTTTTTTTGCACACAAAAAAGCACTAAGTGTAGTTATCAACACCCACTTTTTGAACACTTTAGTAGCTAGTGCGTTTTTTACGCCGCACTTTTTTCAAAGTCACTTTCTTTTTTTCGTTTGTAAATGTTGATAGCGTTTTTTGCTTTTAAAAACGAATAATACGTTTGTAAAACTGCCCACAGGATAAATGCATATGAAAAAAATCAACTACAACTAATTGTTTTTCAATTAGTTAGGTAACAATCTCGCTATGCACAAGTTTTTAAACATTGTAAAACCAAAACGCGATGTATTCCCTGTTTTACACGCGGAAAAACGCGAAAGTCCACGTCTACATTAACTGTTGTGCATTTCCTAAAGCAGTTTGGTACGTTGTTGGCACGTACAACAATGATACATAGTTCGTTAAGTCCAAAATCAAGTTAAAAACTGATTGCTATAAAGAGGACTAAAATGAATTATATTGAAAATGCTAAATCAAATTTTTAATTAAGAATTATGGCAATTAGAAAAAAAGCAACGGCCAAAAAGCGCAAGGCCGCCAAGAAAAAACCTGCTGCCAAAAAGAAAAAAACGGCAGCAAAAAGAAAGCCTGCTAAAAAGAAAAAAACAGCAGCAAAAAAGAAAACGACAGCTAGAAAGAAAAAGCCTGTCAAAAGAAAAACTACTGCAAAACGTAAGCCTGCGAAGCGTAAAACAACTGCGAAACGTAAGCCTGCTAAGAAGAAAACGACGAAGCGTAAAACTACTGCAAAGCGTAAGCCTGCAAAGAAAAAAACGACGAAGCGTAAAACTACTGCGAAGCGTAAGCCAGCAAAGAAGAAAACGACGAAGCGTAAAACTACTGCGAAGCGTAAGCC
>CAZZIZ010000014.1:30986-33220 GCA_964654535.1 uncultured Chitinophagales bacterium | reverse complement strand
GCCCCTTTTTTTGTACGTATTACTTTTTTTTAAGTCGATTAATAGTCTTCTCTTCCAAGTTCTCACCCTTATTTCTCAATCCGTCTTGGAAGTCTGATGCAAGAATCGCAGAGTCGAAAACCAAACCAGACATATTGGCACTAACTTCTCCCACATAGTTTTCTGCTAATCCCTCGCTTATACCGAATAGAATAGCAAACAGCATAAAGAAATCCGCAAAGCTCCATCCAAACTTCCATTTCTTTCTTTCGAAGCCGTTCTGAATAAGGTTAACAGCAATAGGTTCAATGTTCTTATCCCACTTGGTTAAATTTATCATACCTAGACTTTTGCCACGGAACAAGCCTGATTTTCTTTTTTCTATTAGTTCAATCGATCTGATTGGTTTGTAAAACTTCTTTACCAATAGAGCGTACCTGAGGTTTTCGTTTCTTACTTCTTTCTGACTTCCATTGAGAAATCGGACAAGAACTTTGTCTTTATCAAACTCTATTTCCTGAATAAGGAGTTTTGTTCTCTTGTAGCTTTTGTAGCCCGAAATGACAGCAGTTAAGCCAATTGGTATTGTCAATAGATTCCACGCCCAATGGACTTTAAAGAATCCCAAATAGAGCAGGCTGATACCGAAGAAGGATATGAAAAGCATGAATGCTTTATTGGTTTGTTTGTCTTTTCGAGTGTACTTCATTTTACTATTGTATGAAAGATAACTTTAATAAGTGAATCAATAAGCAATCACTAATAAATCGCCCCGACTTTAGTCGGGGTGAAATAAGTGGCGGACTTGCAGTCCGCACGACCTCTAGCAAAAGCGTCTGCAACGTCTTGCTACAGTATGGTTGGATTGGTTAAGGTTAATCACAGCCCTTCAGCTTGGAACGGAACGAGCCAGGAGGCTCGCACCATTTTAAGTAAAGTAGTTTCGCGTCTAGAACCGAGTAAGGGATAGAGGGGTAGACCAATGAAGGGACTTAGGGTCAGAAGAATATTTTTTACCGAAATATTCTTGACACTAAGTCGCTTCGTTGGTCTGTGTTTGAGCTCCTGTTGTTTTCGAACACAAACACTTAGCTCGAAGAGCTAGACGTGTTTTGCGTGAAGAAAACAGAACAGAGCGAGCCCCGAAAGCCCGACCCTTTCCAGCTTGCTGGAAGAAGGGATACTCCCAAATAAATTTTATGCTAAGCTTCTACTACCTCAAACGAACTAATCGGCGGACAGCTGCAGAATAAATTGCGGTCGCCATACGAATTGTTGATGCGTTTTACTGGCGCCCAAAATTTTCTCTCGCGAACAAAGGCTTTTGGAAAAGCAGCCTTCTCTCTAGAATACGGATAAGTCCATTCGGAAGCGCTGACCTCCTGCATCGTGTGCGGAGCGTTTTTTAGCACGTTGTTTTCCTTGTCGAATTTACCTTCGGCAATCTCGCGAATCTCCTCGTTGATACAAATCATGGCATCACAAAAGCGATCGAGTTCGTCCTTGCTTTCGCTTTCTGTCGGTTCAATCATTATAGTACCGGGTACCGGGAAAGAAACCGTCGGCGCGTGAAAACCATAGTCCATTAGGCGCTTGGCAACATCTTCTACGCTTACATCGGTATCTTCTTTGTACTTGCGCATATCGACAATAAGTTCGTGCGCTACGCGACCAAACTTTTTACCCGAATAAAGAATAGGGTAGTAATCAGCCAATCGCTCTTTGATATAATTCGCGTTGAGTATCGCGTATTTACTTGCATCGGTCAGTCCTTTTGGACCGAGTAGTTTTATATAGGCATACGAAATGAGCAATATGCTCGCTGAACCCCAAGGAGCCGAAGCTACTGCACCCATTCGACTTTCGTCAAGGTAGCTAGGCAATCTTAGATGGTTCGGTAAATGTGGTGCTAAGTGCTTCGCAACACAAATTGGTCCCATTCCAGGACCACCACCACCGTGCGGTATGGCAAAAGTTTTGTGGAGGTTCAGGTGACAAACATCGGCTCCGATGATATGCGGGTTGGTCAAACCAACCTGCGCATTCATATTGGCTCCATCCATATACACTTGCCCACCGTGTTGATGCACTACGGAACAGACCTCCATTATTTTTTCTTCGAACACGCCATGTGTAGATGGATAAGTAATCATTAAGGCGGCAAGCTTGTCCTTGTGCTGTTCGCATTTAACAATAAGGTCTTTCGTGTCCACGTTGCCATGCTGATCGCAAGCGACCACCACCACTTTCATTCC